>NZ_FOOQ01000001.1:0-370692 GCF_900113245.1 Halopelagius inordinatus | reverse complement strand
CGTCGTTGATGTAGCCGGTCGCCTCGAACGGCGGTTCGTGCCCTTCGAGTTCTCGAAACAGGTCGGAACCGAGGTAGAGAGCCTGAAACGTCTCGCGGAGGGCGTCGGTGTCCCACGCCTCTCTGACGGCCTCGCGGTCCGCAGGAGAGAGGTGGTCCGAGACGACGTCCTCGGCCGCCGAGAGGCCGCCGCCGCGTTCGGCGATGCGGTCGGTGAACGCGGAGAGAGACAGAGACATCCGCTCGTCGGCGAGGACGTACAACGCGGCGGCGTACGTCAGTTCCCAGTCGTTGTTGAACCCGCCCGCGTCCTTGAACGACTGAACGTCGCCTCGGTCTACGGTCCGCCCGTGCAGGCGGTCGACGCTCTCGACGATGGCCCGGCGGTACGAGTCCGCCACGTCTACGAGAACGCCGTCGATGTCGAGGACGACTGCGTCTGCGTGCATACAGAAACGCGGTCCCCCGTCGGCGTTAGCGTTGTGATTCGGCGCCGGGTTCGCGTCGGTCCGCGGGAACGACGTACAGCGTCTCGTCGCCGACGGACTCCGTCTCGACGGGAACCGAGGGGGCGTCGAATCCGAGCGTCGTAAAGAGGAAGTCGGCGTCGGCGGCCCGCGCCACGTCGCGCGCCGGGCGGTGGAGTTCCGGCGGGAGGTTCAGCGCGTAGACGGCGTCGACGCGGTAGGTGGGTCCGGGGTCGGTCCGTTCGCTCGCGGCGACGACGTCGTCTTCGACGAACGCCACGTCGGCGGGGAGGTCGAACTCGTGAACGTCCGTCGCGGTCACGTCCGCTCCGGCGGCGGCGAGTGCGGCGGCCACGTCGGGCGCGCGCCCGACGCCGATTTCGACGAGACGGTCGTATCGGGCGAGGCGCGCGGAGAGGGCGTCTCGGAGTGCGGTTTCCACGGCGGGATGTTTATGGCCCCGCTCTTCTTAACGACTTCTATGCTTGTCGATATCGTGCCTATCGGGGAACTTCCCGCACAAGTAAAGCGGGAGGCGTCTGCTGCGTTGCGGGGCGTCTACGACTGCGACGTGACGCTACACAACGACCAGGCGGTTCCCGACGGCGCGTTCGACCGCAGTCGAAAACAGTACCGAGCAGAGCAGTTCATCGAACTCGCGAGTCGCGTGGGAAGCGGCGACAAGAACATCGGAATCACCGCACAGGACCTCTACTACCGGCGGCGGAACTACGTCTTCGGCCTCGCCTACCTGAACGGGAACGGTTCGGTCATCTCGACGTATCGCCTCCAGACCTCGTCCGACGGCGGAATCACGACGAAACCCGCGACCGAGGTGTTCGCGGACCGCGTCCGAAAGGAGGTCGTCCACGAAATCGGGCACACGATGGGGTTAGAACACTGCGACAACAACAAATGCGTCATGTCGTTCTCGCCGACGGTGCGCGAGGTAGACGTCAAAGAGGAGAACCTCTGCGGGACGTGCAGCCGGTTGGTTCACTGATTTTCGGGCCTCCCGTTCCGCCGCGTCACATAAACGCTCACGAGACGTAGCTTCGAGCGGAAGTGAACACCGATGCAGTATCTCGTCGCAGTCGACGGTTCCGAACCTAGTACCGAAGCGCTCGAACACGCCATCGGAGTCGCGAAGCGTCTGGACGCGCGCTTGCTGCCCGTCTACTCCGTCGAGCCTCGCATCCTCGTCGAGGAGGGCGAGACGGCGCCGTCGTTCACCGAAGCGAACGACAGGCTGTACACCGAGGACATCTCGAAGGCCGAAGAGCGGGGCGAACGAGTGCTCGAAGAGGCCGAAAGTAGGATTCGAGAGGCTGGCGTGGAGTCGGAGTCGTCGCTCCTGTACGGCGACCCGGTGGACGCGATCGCCGAGTTCGCCGAGACCGAGGGGGTAGAGGGCATCTTCGTCGGTCACCGGGGACTGTCGGAACGCGTCGAGGGACTCGTCGGGAGCGTGGCGGAGGGACTCGTCGAACACGCCACCGTCCCGGTGACCGTCGTCCGATAGATGCTCGAACTGGACGGCAGCGACGGCGGCGGCCAACTCCTCCGGACCGCGCTGTCGCTTTCGGCGGTCACCGGCAGACCGTTTCGGATGGAGAACGTCCGCACGCGGCGGTCGGACGCCGGCCTGAAACCGCAGCATCTCGCGGCGGTCGACGCGGTGTCGGACGCGACGAACGCCACGGTCGAGGGGGCGGAACTCGGGTCGGAGACGCTCTCGGTCAGTCCCGAGAGACTCCGCGGCGGCGACCTGTACGCGGACGTGGAGACGGCGGGCAGCGTCACACTCGTCTGCGACGCGGTCTTACCGCTCGCCGCCGCAGTCGACGAGACGCTCTCTCTCACCGTCACCGGCGGGACGGACGTGGAGTGGTCGCCCTCGGCGGACTACTTCCGCCGGGCGAAACTCCCGCTTTTGCGCCGCGTCGGACTCGACGCGGACGCCGAGGTGCGACGGCGCGGCTTCTACCCCGCCGGCGACGGGCGACTCGCCGTCGAAATCGGGCCGTCGACGTTCACCCCCTTCGAACTGGCATCCCGGGGCCCGGTACGGCGAGTCGCCGTGAACGCCGTCGCCACGGAGTCGCTCTCTGACGCCGACGTGGGCGAACGCCTCCGCGACGCCGCAGTCGAGGGGTTGACCGCCGCCTCGGGACCCCGTCTCGACGAGAGTCTCGTGGACGCGACGGCCGAGTACGTGTCGGCGTCCTCCCCGGGCGCGATAGTCACCCTCGTCGCGGAGTGCGAACGGGGCCGGGCGGGGTTCGTCGGCCTCGGACGACGCGGAGTGCCCGCCGAGAGAGTCGCGGGTGACGCCGTCGATTCGCTGGCGTCGTGGGTGGCGACCGGCGCGCCGGTCGATGCGCGCATGGGCGACCAACTCGCCGTCTGGGCGGCACTCGCCGGCGGCGAGGTTCGCGTCCCGTCGATAACCGACCACCTGCGGACGAACGTGGAGGTGATTCGAGCGTTCGGCTACGACGTGTCGCTCGAAACCGACGCCGACGGTGCCGTGATGTTCGGCCCGGAGACGGACCGCCCGACCTGACGGTCGAAGAAAGGGTCGCGGCCTTCAGGGTTCGTACGTGCCTTCGAGGCGCGCCTCCGCGAGGACGTGCCCCTCCATCGCGTCGAGGAGTGCCTCCTTCGTCGCGTCGCCGGGTAAGTCGAGTTCCGCGTCGAGAGCGTAGGCGCGGAACCGGTAGGTGTGCTCTCGGTCCGGCGGGTTCGGTCCGCCGTACCCCCGTTGGCCGTAGTCGTTCAGCCCCGTCTCTGCGCCGTCCTCGTGGGGGTTCCAGTCGTCGGGGAACGACTGCGTCGAGGCGTCGACGTCGATGTTCCAGACGACCCAGTGGTCCCACACCTTCCCGGCGGGTTCCTCCGCGTCCGGGTCGTCGACGACGAGAGCGAGCGTCACCGCTTCCTCCGGCACCTCGTCGACGATCAACGGCGGGTTGGTGTTTTCCTCTTCGTGCCCGTGTCGTCGCGGAATCTCGCCACCGTCCGAGAACGACGGACTGATGAGACGCATGGGAACTGCTTTGGAACCCGGATAAGAGTGAATTGTGGCCGACCGCTGTATCGACCGTCCGTGAAGCCGATTTCGACGGCGTTACTTCCGGCCGACCAGTTTGATGAGGACCTGCGCGACGAGTCCGCCGACGGTGGACTTCGTCGAGACGAGGGCGGCCCCGGCGTACATGAGTGCGCGCTTCGGTTTCTTTTGGAAGAGCGCGATGCCCGCCCGCGCGACGAGCATACCGACGTTCGCGTTCTTGAACTTGCTCCCAGAGAGGAACGACTTGCTGTTAGTGCTCATGGGAGTACTTCAAGCCGTCCGCGGCAATAACGCTTGAGGCCGTGTCCGCGGGAAGGATACCGGATTCGAGAACCGACTACGGCGCGTAGTAGTACTCGCCGTCGCGCTTCTGTTGACTGTCGAGTTGCGACCCGGGCTTGTTGATGCGGGGACGTTGGGTGCGTTCGTCCCGGCGGAAGGTGATGTCCAAGTCCGCGAGGAAGTCGTTCATCCCGGCGCGCATCTCCTGCGGTTTCGCGGCGTGGCCGTGGTCTGCGGGTTCGCCGTCGAACACCATCAGGCGGTCCGCGAGCAGGTCTATCATGTAGATGTCGTGGTCGATGACCATCACCGTCGCGTCGTGGTTCTCGGCGTACCGGCGGATGGCCGAGGTGGCCTGCACGCGTTGTTCGACGTCGAGGTGCGCCGAGGGTTCGTCCATCACGTACAGGTCGGCGTCCTCGGAGAGACACGCCGCGATGGCGACTCGCTGTCTCTCGCCGCCCGAGAGGTCGTCTAAGTTCCGCTCCATGATCTGTTCGAGTTGGAGCGGGTTCGCGACTTCGGTCTTCCAGTAGGAACTGCCGAAGTCGTCGGTGATAGACGCGAGGAACGCGTCGACGCGCATCGGTTGGTCGATTTCGATGTACTGCGGCTTGTAGGCGATGTCGAGGTGGAAGTCGAGTTCGCCCTCGTCGGGGGCAAGAGAGCCCGCGAACATCTTCGCGAGCGTGGACTTCCCGATACCGTTCGGGCCGACGATGCCCAGCACTTCCGACTGGAAGATGGTCCCGCCCTCGACGTCGAGGGAGAACTCGCCGTCGCCGTAGGATTTCGAGAGGTCGGGGTAGTCGATGAGCGAAGCGCCCTTCGTCGTCTCGCGGGGCGCGTGCTCTTGGAACGTTATCTCGTTCGGCCGAATGCGCATGTTCTCGTTCGAGAGATACCCTTTCAGGTACTCGTTGATGCCGTTTCGCACCGACTTCGGGTCGGTGATGACACCGTACGCGCCGGGTTCGCCGTACGCGACGTGGAGCGTATCCGCGAGGAGGTCCAAAATCGCCAGGTCGTGTTCGACGACGAGGACCGCTCTGTCCTCGTCTTCGGCCAACTCCTGGATGAGTCGCGCGGCGGTCACTCGCTGACCGATGTCGAGGTACGGCGAAATCTCGTCGAGGAAGTAGAAATCCCGGTCGCGCGCGAGCGTCGCCGCGAGAGCGACGCGTTGGAGTTCGCCGCCCGAGAGCGTATCGAGGGGTTGGTCCATCACCGGAGCGATGTTGAGGCGTTCGACGTAGTCGTCGAGTGCGCCGCGTTCGTCCGTCGAGTCGAGGAGGTCACGCGTGACGCCGTCGAACTGCTTCGGAATCTGGTCGACGTACTGCGGCTTGCGGGCGATGGTGACGTCGTCGCCGCGGACTCGTTCGACGTAGTTCTGTAACTCGGTCCCGCGGAACCGGTCTAAGACCGCCTCCCACGACGCTTCCTCGTCGTGGTTGCCGAGATTGGGTACCATCTCGCCCGCGAGAGCCCTGACTGCCGTCGTCTTCCCGATGCCGTTCGGGCCGAGAATCCCCGTCACGGAACCGGATTCGGGCACCGGAAGCCCGTAGAGCGCAAAGGAGTTCTCGCCGTACCGGTGGACCGGGTCGTCCTGCAGTTCCGTCGGGAGGTTGATTATCTCTATCGCGTCGAACGGACATTTCTCGACGCAGATACCGCACGTCTCGCCGAGACACACCTCCTCGGAGATGCGTATCTGGTCCGGGCCGCCGTCGTACGGTTCGTCCTCCTCGTAGTAGTCCCCGCGCGTGACGATGCACTCTTTGCCCGTCCGGTTCGGCGGGCAGAAGTTGGCGCACTCGTAACTACAGCGGTCGGGCTGACATCTGTCGAGGTCGACGACCGCGATACTGTCGTCCGCCATGTTAGAACTGGACGCCCGCGGTGAGGACGATAGTGAACGAGATGAACCACAGCGTGAACGTCATGAACGCGACGTAGAGGTAGTCCTTCGCGCCGAAGTCCTCGACGTCCACGCCGACGAGGCGGAGGAGGGGGAACTGGGCGAGGACGGACGCGCCGAGAAGAGCCAGCGATAACTGGTTCGTCGCGGCGTCGACCGTCGTCCCGACCACCACACCCGACGCCAACGCGGCGGCGACGCCCGCGAGACAGGCGAGTGTGGTGACCGTGACCCCTCGGACGTGCCCCGAGAGACCGGTCTGTGTTTCCGTGGCCATACCAGTCCGTCCGGTACCCTGCATCAAAAGGCGTTCGTTCCGCACACGGCGGACGGACGTCCGCCTCTCGGGGGTAGAACTCCGAAAGAGAGTGAGCAAACCGTTTCGGCCGCCGCAACTCACGAAGGTTTATTGCGTTCGGACGTTTCGATTCGTAACGATGGCTGAGGCAGAACAGGAGAGTCTCGACGACCTCCCCCCGAGTGCGAAGTTGGTTTTCAAGGTACTCGAATACAACGGCCCGTTGACCCAGAAGGGCATCGTTCAGGAGTCGATGCTGTCGGCTCGAACGGTCCGCTACGCACTCGAGCGTCTGGAGGGAATCGGCGTCGTAGACGAGGACGTCTACTTCGCCGACGCGCGGCAGAACCTCTATCAGTTGACCGACGCCGCCCCGAAGGCGCACCTGGCGGACGGCGACGGCGACGAGGCAGAAGCCTGCTGCGCCGAGTAACGTCGGACACTCCCACGGCACGGGTGGAACGCATCGACGGCAGACTACCCCGGTAACGTCGGTGACCCGGGACACCTCTGGCTTCTCTCACTCTCTACGGACCCGTCACCGCCCGGTTCGTCGCCAACGAATCCGGAGGACGCCCTCGCTACCCGGGTCCGAACGCCGCGATATCGGCTCCGACCGTCGCCAGTGCGTCGGCGGGGTTCGGGTCGCTGTCGGCCAAGTGCGTGTAGTGGTGCTCGGGGACGTTCGAGAGTACCGCCGCGACGGCGTCGCTGTACGCCTCGACGCCCGGTTCCGTCGGGTCGTCGCCGCCCCAGACGTCGCGGATGACGGTCATCGAATCGATGCGCACGTCCAGTCTGCGCGGTTCGTAGCGATCGAACAGTTCCGAGAGTCCGAGGTGGAGAGCGACGTACTCGGCGGTGTTGTTGCCCGTCCGAGAGCCAACGGGTCGGCCGAGACGGGCGAGGTGGTCCTCGGAGGCGTCCGCGATGACGGCCCCTGCACCCGCAGGGCCGGGGTTACCCCGCGAACTGCCGTCGACGTAGAGGACGAACGCGTCGCTCGCGGGTTCGGGGACGGACGGCCGGGTGAGCCCCGACTCCAGCAGACTCTCCAACGCGCGACGCAACTCGGCGTCCGTGGTCTCGGGGACGAAGAGGCCGCCGTACCCGGGGACGGCGTCGTCGATGGCGTCGGTGGCGGCCGACATCTCGTACCCGACGCCCGCGAGTACCTCGTCGACGAGTGCGGCGAGCGGCGAGAGATGTTCGGCCGGGAGGGGGTCGTCGGTCACGGGC
Organism: Halopelagius inordinatus; assembly: GCF_900113245.1. Taxonomy (NCBI): domain Archaea; kingdom Methanobacteriati; phylum Methanobacteriota; class Halobacteria; order Halobacteriales; family Haloferacaceae; genus Halopelagius; species Halopelagius inordinatus. The sequence continues at coordinate 363,407 of NZ_FOOQ01000001.1, read as the reverse complement.
GGGGAGGCGTCAGGCCGGGTGGACGGTGATGCGCTGTTTTCGGTCTATCGCCTGTTCGAGTTCCTCGGCGATGGCGCTCCCGCGGGAGACTTGGATGTCGCCGCCGCGGCCCACCGTCGCGGTGAACAGGTACTCGCCGTCGGCGCGGACTTCGACCGTCTCGCCGACGTGTTCGTCCAACCGGACGACGATGTGTCGGGAGGTGACCTCCGGGGTGACGACCGTCTCCGCGCCGCCGGGCGCGCCGCCCGACGCCCCGGCGGCATCGCCGGAGTCGGGGTTCTCGTCGTGCGTGCGGACGTCGATGTCGATGCCGAGTCTGTCTTCCACGTCGGAGATTCGGCCGCCGCCCTTGCCGATGACGTACGAGATGTCGTCTTGGTCGACGTACACCGTCGCCTTGTTCTGGCCCTGCAGTTCCACGTCGACGTGGCCGCGCGCGATAGAGCGAATCTCTCGCTCTATCTCCTGTCGCGCGAGGCGGCCGACGCCCGTCTCGGAGTCGCCCTGTCCGTCCTCGCCGGTGAGGGGGACGGTGACGACCTGTCGGTTGAACGTGTAAATCTCGTACTCGGGCTTGCCCGTCTCGAAGTCCGCGACCTGAATCACCGGTCGCGCGAGGTCCTCTGCGGTGAGGCCCTCGGGCACTTTCACCTGCGTCGTCACGTCGTAGACGGTGTGGACCTCCCCCGCCTCGATGTAGACGACGGTGTCGACCACCTGCGGAATCATGCCGAGTTCGACGCGGCCGACGAGACGTTGGAGGGCGTCTATCGCCCGCGTCGCGTGGACGACGCCGACCATGCCGACGCCCGCGAGACGCATGTCGGAGAACACCTCGAAGTCGTTCGACTTCCGGACTTCGTCGTAGATGGTGTAGTCCGGACGGACCAGCAGTAAGGAGTCCGCCGTCTTCTCCATCTGGCCGTCGAGAGCCGTGTACTGCGTGATTTCGGGGCCGACCTGCAGGTCGCGGGGTTTCTCCATCGTCTTGACCGCGTAGTCGTTGTCGTTGAGGAACTCCGCGACGGCCTGCGCGAACGTGGACTTGCCCGCCCCGGGCGCGCCGGAGATGAGGACGCCGCGCTGGCGTTCGCTCAGGCGGTCTTTGAGTTCCGAGGCGAACTCGTAGTCCTCCAGCGACGTCTTCGCGATGGGGCGAACGGCCGTAATCTCGATGCCGTCGGCGAACGGCGGGCGGGCGACGGCGATGCGGTAGTCGCGGAACTGGACGATGCTCATCCCCGGTTCCGACAGTTCGAGAAAGCCCTCGGAACTGGTTCGGGCCGTCTCCTCTATGTCGTCGGCCCACTCCGTCATCGTCTCCTCGTCGGTGACCTCGTCGCGAATCGTCTCGTAGTGCATGTCGCCGAGCGACCCCCGCTTTGCCTTCGGCTTCGTGCCCGTCTTGAGGTGGACGGACATCGTCTCGTCGTCGAAGAACTCCTCGATTATGAGTTCGCCGGACCCGCGGACGCGGGGGTCGACGTACTCGACGGTGAGACCTTTGGCCTTGGCGACTTCCGACTGGACCACGTCGCTCGTGAGAAGCGTCGCGTCGCGTTCCTCGGCGACTTGGCGGATGACCGCGTCGATGTCGCCCTCGTGGGCACCGGTCGATTCGCTCGGCTTCGTCCGCCGCCCGACGTACTCGACCGTCACCGACCCGTCGTCGGAGAGGTTCGTCAGACGCTGGAGTTCGGAGAGCCCCTCCCAGCCCGTATCGCGGCCGTCGTTGGCCTGCGATTCGAGTTCGCCGACGACCGCTTCGGGGACGCAGATGGTCAGCTCGGACTCCTCGGCCGACTCGATTCGCTCGGACACGCGACCGTCGATGACCGCGCTCGTGTCCGGCACTATCTTCATGCGGGGCGTTTCGAGCGGTAGACGGATAAGGATATAGATGACCGCACCGCGGCGTCGCGGTCACCCGAAATCGAGCGTCGCCCCGCGAGTCGCCCGCGCCGCCGTCAGTCGTCCGCCGGCGACGGGGCGCGCTCTCTCGATTCGGCGTCGTCGGGGAGTTCGAACTGCTCTACGAGCGACTCCAACGCCGCCGCGCGGCCCGAGAGGCCGGTGGCTCTGTCCGCGAGTTCGTCGACCGACTCGGCCTGTCGGTCCGCCGCGTCGGCCGCGGACGCGGACCGCGCCGCCGTCTCCTCGGAGATGTTCGCCACGTCGTCCACGCGGGCGGCCACGTCCTGCGAGGTGGACGCCTGTTGGTCCGTCGCGCGACTCACCTCGTGGACGCTCGAATCCACCTCCTCGACGGCGGCGACGATGGCCTCGAACTCCTCGATTGCCGACTCCACCGTCTCGACGCTGTCTGCGACCTTCCGGTTCGTCTCGCGGACCGTCGCCAGCGTCTCCTCGGAGCGGTCGGTCACGTCCTCGACGAGGGCGGACACCTCCTCTGCGGAGTCGCGCGTCTCCGCCGCCAGCGCCTTCACCTCCTCGGCGACGACGCCGAACCCGTCGCCGGCCTCGCCCGCCCGCGCCGCCTCTATCGCGGCGTTGACCGCGAGGAGGTCGGTCTGCGATCCCACGTCCTCGATGAACGCCGCAATCTCGTCTACCTCCTCGATTCGTTCGGCGAGACCGCCGACGGCCGCCGCCGTCTCGTCTATCTGCGACTCCACGGCGTCGAGTTCGGCCATCGCCTCGGCGGCCACGTCGCGCCCGGAGCGTCCCCGGTCTGCGGCCGTCTCCACCCGACCGGCCACCTCGTCGGCGGAGGCCGCTATCTCCTCGACCGTGGCCGACAGCGTCGAGAGTTCGCCCGCGACGGTCTGGAGGTGGTCGGTCTGCGTCGTCGCGCCGTCGGATATCTCGCCGACCGCCGCGGCGACTTCCTCGCTCGCCTCGTTCGCTCGTTCGACGTGCGACTGCGCCTCGTCGGCCATCGCCGCCACCTCGACGGCGAACGACCGCACCTCGGCGACGGTGTCGGAGAGTTCGCCGACGAACTCGTTGTACGACCGGGCCACTTCGGCGTACCGTTCGTCGTCGGTTCCGACCGCCTCGGCGGGGAGGCGCGCCGTCAGGTCGCCCTCGGCGGCGCGTTCGGTCGCCTCGCCGAAGGCGTCGACGAGTCGGCGGAGGTTCCGCGTGTGACTCGCCAGGTCGGCCGCCATCCGGTCGAGGGCGTCTCCGAACTCGCCGGGAAGCGATTCGTCGAGCACCGGGTCGTCGAACTCGCGGTCCGCCAGCGCCGTCGCCTGCTCCGAGACGGTTCGGAGGTGAGCGTGCATGTCGCCGAAGTCCGAGACGAGGCGGGCGATTTCGTCTTCGCCGTTCGCCTCCGGCGGGGGCGTAGAGAGGTCCCCGGCGGCGACGGCGGCGGCGGACTCCGAGAGTCGGTCGACGGGCGAGACGACGTCTCGGCGCACGACGAGGACGGTGTTCGCGAAGGCGACGAACGCGCCGACGAACAGTACCGCAGAGAGCGCCGTCCGGGTCCGTCCGGCGACGAGAGCGGGAAGCGCCGCCTGCGCGACGGAGACGCCGAACTGGATACCCACCGCGGTCATGACCTTGCGCGCGAGCGAACGAGAGACGCCGAGGGCGTCCATCGTGCCCCAGAGAAGTCGTTCGTACGAGGCGAGTAGGTTCACAGTCGAACGTATCGGGAAGAGAGTATAACGTGGGGGCCTGATTCTCACGGATCGAAAAGCGTCGGTCAGGCCGGGGTGGAGCGGACTGAAGCGCCGAATATCCGTTTCGAATCGGGATAATCGGGTAACCGACGGCGGCGTCGTCGCCGTCCGGAGACTTTTGGTCGCCCCCCGCACACGGTTCGACGATGACCGACACCCGCGAGGAACTGGTCGAGTTGACGCGAAACCTCGTCTCGACGCCCAGCCACGAGGACGAGACGGCCGCGGGGGACGAAATCGAGTCGTGGCTTCGCGCGGAGACGGACGCCGAGGTGACGCGCGACGCCGCGGGCAACGTGTTCGCCCGGCGAGGAGGGGACGCGAGCGGAGAGGCGACCGAACTCGCTCTCGTCGGTCACCACGACGTGGTGCCCCCGGACGAGTCGCAGGTCGAAGGCGGCGAGTACGTCGTAGAGACCCGAGACGGCCGTATCTACGGCCGCGGCACCGCCGACATGAAAGGTGCCGTCGCGGCGGCGATGGTCGCCTTCCGGGACGCCTCGCCCGCGGGCGAACTGGTGTTCGCCTCGTTCGTCGGCGAGGAAGTCGGCGGCGAGGGCGCACGGGCGGCGATAGACGACGGGTTCGCGCCCGACGCCGCCGTCGTCGGCGAAGGCTCTACGAACTACTCCGGCGGCGACGTGACGGACGTCGCCGTCGCCCACAAGGGGCGGCGGGGGTCGACTGTCACCGCGCGCGGGTCGGCGGCGCACGCGAGCGAACCCGACGCGGGAGAAAACGCCGTCTACCGCGCCTGCGACGCCGTGGACGTGATTCGCGAGACGGAGTTCCCGGAGGCCGACGTGTTCGGCGAACGCCTCCGGGGGAGCGTCGCCGTCACCGAGATAGACGGCGGGTCGGCGTGGAACGTGATTCCGGAGGCGTGCGAGGTGACCGTGGACGAACGGACGGTGCCCGGCGAACGCGCGCCCCTCGAACGCGTCGAGGAGGTACCGGGCGTCGAGTGGACGGTGGACCAGGACCTGCCGCCGATGGCCTGCGACGACGAGGCGTTCGCCGACGCCGTCCTCGCCGCCGCCGATGGGGCGCAGGCGGCGACGCCGGAACTCGTGACGAAACCGCACGCGACGGACGCCGGGTGGTTGGCCGCCGCCGGGACGTCCTGCGTCGTCTGCGGCGCGGCCGAACCGGGCGAGGCGCACACCGCCACCGAGAGCGTCTCGATAGCGGTGCTAGAGCGGTGTTACCGCATCTATCGCGGCGCGGCCGAACGGTGGCCCGCGGAGTGACCGCCGGGGCGACTCGCCGCCGGTAAACCGGTCGCCTCGTCCGCAGACGCCGGGTTGATAACGTCCGGCGCACATCTGACGACACATGGCGACAGACGCAACCGGCGACGCGGACTCCGCTCCCGACGCCTACGCCGAACTCCTGCAGAAGTACAAGCGCGTCGCGAACGTGCAGAACGCCGCCGGACTCCTCTCGTGGGACCAGCAGGTGATGATGCCCGAGGAGGGCACGCCGGCGCGTTCCCAGCAACTCTCGACGCTCTCGTCGCTCTCGCACGAACTGCTCACCGAAGACGAGGTGGGCGAACTGCTCGACGAACTCGAATCGACGGACCTGACCGAAGAGCAGGCGGCCGTCGTCCGCGAGATTCGACGGAAGTACGACCGCGCGACCAGCGTCCCGACCGACCTCGTCGAGGAGATTTCGACCACGTCCTCCGAGGCGCTTCCGGCGTGGAAGGAGGCGAAAGCCGAAGACGACTTCTCGAAGTTCGCGCCGTACCTGGAGAAGCACGTCGAACTCAAACGGGAGTACGCCGAACATATCGATCCCGACAGAGACGCCTACGAGGTGCTGTTCGAGGACTTCGAGCCGTGTCTCCCCCTCGAACAGGCCGAGTCCATCCTCGAAGAACTCCGCGACACCCTGGTGCCGATGATAGAGCAGATTCGCGAGTCCGACGCCGAACTGGCGACGGACGCGTTCTCCTCGAAAGGGACGTACGACGAGGGGACCCAAGAGGAACTCTGTCGCGACGTGCTCTCGATGCTCGGCTATCCGTGGGAGCGCGGACGCCTCGACGTGGCCCCGCACCCCTTCTCCTCGGGGACCACGTTCGACGCCCGCGTGACGACGAGATTCGACGAGGCGGACCCCCTCGGCGCCGTCACCTCGACGATTCACGAGTTCGGGCACGCCAACTACAGTCTCGGCCTGCCGGACGAGGAGTACGCGACGCCTCTCGGCGAGTCTCGGGACCTGTCCGTCCACGAGTCCCAGTCGCGCCTCTGGGAGAACCACGTCGGACGCTCGGAGCCGTTTTGGACCCTGTTTCTCCCCGAGTTCAAAGAGCGGTTCGAACAGGCCGAGGACGTGACAGCACGAGAGGCCTACGAGGCGGCGAATCAGGTGTACGAGGACAACCTCATCCGGGTCGAAGCCGACGAACTCACCTACCACCTCCACATCATCGTCCGGTTCGAGATAGAACGCGCCCTCGTCGCGGGCGAACTCGACGTGGAGGACGTGCCCGAGGCGTGGAACGACAAGTACGAGGAGTATCTCGGCGTCCGCCCGGAGACGGACGCGGAGGGCTGTCTGCAGGACATCCACTGGAGTCACGGTAACTTCGGCTACTTCCCGACGTACTCGCTCGGGTCCGTGATGGCCGCGCAACTGTTCGACGCCGCCGAAGACGACATCGACGACCTCGACGAGCAGATCGAGGCGGGAGAGTTCGAGACCCTCCGCGAGTGGTTGATCGAGAACGTCCACCGCCACGGCTCGAAGTACGAGACGAACGAACTCGTCGTCGAGGCGACGGGCGAGGAGTTCGCCGCCGACGACTTCGTGGCCTACGTCACGGAGAAGTACGGCGACCTCTACGAGTTGGACTGACCGCTCCGACCCGCGGAGCCTCCCTTCTTCGGCCTCGATAGTCGGGATTTCTGCGTCTCTCGGCCCTCTATCTCTCGATATATCTCCGGAACGGTAGTGTGCGGCAACAAGACTAAGTAATGACAACCCATACCACAGCCCGTATGGCTTCTGCACCGAACCCCGACGACGCACTGTTCGACCAGTTCTTGGACGACCGCGGCCACGAGGTGACAGAGTCCAACTGGGAGACGTCCTATAACAAAAAGCAGTGCCCGGACTGCGGTGCGTTACACGACCAGTCTGCCGACGACTGCGCGGTCTGCGGGTGGGACCCGCTCGCCTGAGTCAGGGTCGCGTTCGACAGAACTTCAGTATAAGATAAAGCAGGCTCTTTATCACCGATTAGGGCGTGAACGGGTACAATGACCGACTCCGACGCGACCGTCACTCGACTCTTCGGTGGACCGGGGAGCGGGAAGACGACCGCGCTTCTCGACCGAGTCGAGGGCATCCTCGAAGACGAAGAGACGACGATTCGCGACATTCTCGTCGTCTCGTACACCCGCGCTGCCGCCGCCGAGATTCGGGAACGACTCGCGGAACGACTCGACATCTCGCCGCGCGCACTGAAGGGCAACGTGGCGACGATGCACGCCAAGGCGTACGAACTCCTCGACCTCTCCCGTAACGACGTGGTCGGCGAGAAGGACAAGACGGAGTTCTGCGAAGAGTACGGCATCGAGTTCGAAGACCAGTACGGCGGGGCGGGCCGTCGAACTGCACGTTCGACGACGCTCGGAAACAAGATAATCGCGACCAGCCAGTGGCTTCAGCGAACCCGCCGCGACGTCACGGACTGGTACGACGTGCCGTTCCAATGGAACGTAGAGGAGGTTCGTCTCCCCCCGGACGTAGACCCCAACGCACAGGAGGGCAACAAGTACACGCCGACGTGGCCCTCCGACGACGACAGAGTGGACGTTCCGGAGGCCATCCGAGCGTGGCGTTCGTACAAGGGCGAACACGGACTCGTCGGCTTCGCCGACATGCTCGAACGGGTGCGACAGCGCTCTCTGGTCCCCCACGTCGACTACCTCGTCATCGACGAGTTCCAGGACATCACGACGCTCCAGTACGACGTCTACGAGGAGTGGAAACCGCACATGAAGCGCGTCCTCATCGCCGGCGACGACGACCAGGTCGTCTACGCGTGGCAGGGCGCGGACCCGAACCTCCTCTTGGACGCCGAACGCGACGAGGACGTTGTGCTTCCGAACTCCTACCGCCTGCCCTCCCGTATCCTGAACGTCGTCAATCAGGAGATTCGCCACATCGACAAGCGACAGGAGAAAGACCTCAAACCGCGCAAGGAGGGCGGAACCGTAGAGGGAATCCAGTCGCCGTCGATGCTCGACCTGGCGCGGAACGTCCGATACACCATCGAACAGAGCGAAGACGAAGAGAGCATCATGGTGCTGTTCCGCGCTCGCTACCAGATGTTTCAGTTCATCGACGAGTTCCTGCCGCTGGGGATGCCGTTCTCCGTGCTGACGGACCAGCGGATGTGGACCGACCGCCTCACGCAGTACGTCCGCGCCATAGAGAAGACCGAACGCGGCGACCCGGTGAACGGACTCGAAGCGCGCCGCCTCGCCGACATGCTGCAGGACTCCGCGTTCGGTTCGAACGAACGCGACGACCTGTTCGACCACATCGACGAGCAAAAAGAGGCCGCGGGCGTCGAAGACCTGACCGAAATCGAGATAGACAACGGCGTCATCTCCGACCACGCGCCGTTCCTCCCGCAGAGCGAGTCCGCGGGCGACATGGTCCGGAAGGTGACGTCCTTCCAGCGGAAGTCCATCGAGGCGTACTTCTCCGGGGAGTACCAGGACATGGACCCCAACCGCGTCCGCGTCGGTACCATCCACTCCGCGAAGGGTCGCGAGGCGGACCACGTGTTCGTCGCCACCGACCTCACCGAGAAGGTGGTCGAACAGATGGCCGCCTCCGTCGAGGACGAGGAGGTAGACGGCGTCGAGGAGTTCACCTCCACGACGAGTCCCGTCCCCATCCTGACGGACAACGAACGCCGCGTCTTCTACGTCGGCATGTCCCGCGCCAGAGAGCGTCTCGTCCTCTTGGAGAACCTCGTCTCCGGCGCGCCGACGCTTCCGGTGAGCGTCCTTTTGCACAACGAACTCCGCGAGGACCCGATCGAGGACCTCCTCGAAGAGGCCCAAGAGGAGGCGGAGACGCCGGCACCGGAACCGGACCCGTAACCGCGCGATGACGGACCGGCACTCGGAGGGCGAGGAGTCGTCTCTCGATGCGACGCCCGCCCCGACGACGACTCTCGACTTCCTCGACGACGCCCTCGCGGAGTCAGACGCGGCCGCGTTCGTCCACGTCGGCGACCGGTTCGACGACGACGTGCGGTATCTGACGCGCTTTTCGGGGCCGGACCGCGACTACGCGTTCGTCTACGTCGCCGACGGTCCAGAGGGCGGCGTCCTCTGTGCGCCGTCGCGCTTCGAAGGACAGGCCCGCCGGGAGTTCGGCGGCGAGGTTCGGACGGCGAACGCCGGCGACCCGGCGGGCGTCCGCGCCCGGGCCGTCCTCGACGACCTGACGGACGGGGAGGCGGTTCTCGCGCCGCAGTCGATTCCGCACGACGCGGCGGCGTACCTCGAACGCGGCGGGTACGACGTGACGTCGACGGGCGCCGTCGCCGCCGCCCGCGCGGTCAAGACCGACGCCGAACTCGACGCACTGAGGCGGGTGCAACGCGCCGCCGCGGGCGGGATGCGGCGCGCCGAGACGGTCCTCGCGGAGGCGTCGCCCGACGGGGACGAACTCGTCTGGGAGGGAGAACCCCTCTCGACGGAACGCCTTCGACGCGAGGTGAACGCCGAACTCGCGGCCCGCGGCGTGACCGACGCCGAGAACACCGTCGTCGGTGCGGGACCGACCTGTACCGACCTCCACTACCGAGGGACCGCGGCGGTTCGACCGGGCCAAACGGTGCTCGTGGACCTCTCGCCGCGCGGCCCGCACGGCTACTACGGCGATATCTCGCGGACCTACGTCGTCGACAGCGACGGCGGGTGGGAGCGCCGGGCGTACATCGCAGTCGAGTCGGCGTTAGACGTCGCTCTCGACACCGTCGAACCGGGCGTCCCCGCCCGGACGGTGCACGCCGAGGCGGCCGCCGAACTCGCCGCGTACGGGTTCGACCCCGAGGCGGCGGAGGGAGAGGCGGGGTTCACCCACGGAACCGGCCACGGCGTCGGCCTCTCGCTTCACGAGGGGCCGTCGCTCCGAGGAGAGGCGGAACTGCGGCCCGGGCACGCGTTCACGCTCGAACCGGGCGTCTACGACCCCGAACGCGGCGGCGTCCGGCTAGAAGAACTCGTCGTCGTCACCGAGGCGGGCGTCGAGATACTCCACGAGTACCCGCGTTCGTTCGCGCCGCGCGGCGAGTGAGACGCGGCGGCGACGCGAGACGGACAGTCACGTCTCGTCGTCGTCGGGTACCGTCACGGCCTTGCCGACCACCTTCTCGGCTATCGTCGCCGGGATGTCGCCGGGCGTCGTGAGGTAGTGCGGGAGCGCAACCATCAGTACGGCGACGGCGAGGAGGCCGCCGCCGAGCACCTGTTGTCCGGCCAAAAGCGTGTTCAGACCGAAGATACCGACCGGAATCGCGAATACGAGCGTCGCGGCCAGTTGTATCGTCCCCCAGATTCCGAGTCCCATCGTCTGTCGACCGTTCGCCTCCGGCGGTCAAAAACGCCGCGATACGACGCAGCGACGGCGTTCGGGGGTCCGGTCGGCGTCTCCCGTCGCGACACCCTCTCTCACCGGACGACGCCCGACGGGAGTTCGTCCGGGTCTTCGACGCCGAGGCCCGTCGTGACGACGAGTCTCAGCCCCCGCCGGACGGACATCTCGAGGTCGTACATCTCCGCGTCGGACGCCATGATGAGAGCCCCCGCCGTCGGGTTCGGACTGTGCGGGACGAACACCGTACAGAGCGTCTCCCCCGTCGCGTCCTCCGCCGCGTTCGGGCCGTCGTTCGTGACGAACCCGAGCGAGTACAGTCCCTCGCGGGGGTACTCGACGAGAACGACGCGTTCGAATCCCTCGCTCTGTCGCGTCAGCGACTCCGACACCTGCCGGACGCCGAAGTAGACGGTCCGAACCAGCGGAACGAGGCGAAGCCCGCGTTCGAAACCGCCGAAGAATCGCCGCCCGAGTTCGACCGAGGCGACGTAGCCGAGAACCGTCAGCGCGGACGCCAAGAGGACGGCGGCGACGAGTTGCGCGACGATTTCGATGTTTCCGGTGTACGCGGTCAGCCCCGCCGTTCGGACTATCGGGTTCAAAAGCAGGGTGAGCCTGTCGAACACGAAGTCGAGGACGAACACCGTGACGGCGAGGGGCGTGACGAGTAGCGTACCCGTGACGAAACTGCTCCGGAGGCGCGCGGCGACGTTCATCACGTCGGAGTGCGTGATAATGCGGCAAAAGTGTACGCCAGCCGAACCGCGAGCGCGGGTGAACGGGTTCGTGACGCTTTTCAATACTGAGACAGGAGGTCGAACCATGTTCACGGGCATCGTCGAGGGTGTCGGCGAAATCGTCGCGGCGAGCGAAGACGGCGGGGGACGGCGGCTTCGAATCCGTCCGGAGTTCGAGATAGACGACCTCCACCACGGCCAGTCGATAGCCGTCAGCGGAGTCTGTCTGACCGTGGAGACGTTCGACGACGAAGGGTCGTGGTTCGAGGTGTTCCTCGCCGCCGAGACGGTCGAGAAGACGTACCTCGGCGACGTTCGCGAGGGCGACGCGGTGAATCTCGAACGCGCCCTCCCCGCGGAGGGTCGCTTCGACGGCCACCTCGTGCAGGGGCACGTCGACACGACGACGACGATGGCGGCCGTCGAACGCGTCGGCGACGACTGGTGGTTCGAGTTCGCCCTCCCCGAGGGGTTCGGGCGGTACGTCGTCGAGAAAGGCTCCGTCACACTCGACGGAATCAGCCTGACCGTGGCCGACCGGTCCGACGAAACGCTGGCCGTCGCCGTCATCCCGACGACGTACGACCTGACGACGCTCTCTTCGAAGTCCGTCGGCGACCCGGTTCACGTCGAGGTGGACGTGGTCGCAAAGTACGTCGAGAACATGGTGTCGGGGTACGCAGAACGGATGGCGCGGGGCGCGTCAGCGTCCGACGCCGAGTAGCCTCGCTTCGAGTCGGGTCAGTCGTCCTGCGGGGCTTGGTCGCCGTAGCCCGTCGCGTCCGCATCGTGGTAGGCGTCGTTGTACCGTTTTATCTTTCTGAGGAGGTAGAGACCGAAGATGCCGTCGTAGATGAGGATGTAGACGAGGAACGACGTGAGACTGCCGAGGCCGGTGAACGTCGCGATTATCGCCGACCCGATGCCCACCGTCGAGTTGTACGTGGCGTGGACGAACGTGGCGATGAGGAGACCCTTGATGATTATCGGGCCGCGGGACCCGCGGTTGAACTTCGCGAGGCCGAGGTAGTACCCGGCGATGGCGGAGTAGATGACGTGTCCCGGCCCCGCGAGGGCGCGGACGGCCGTGATGCCGCCGCCCGCACCGATGAGGCCGAGGCCCAAGTCGAGTCCCTCCGTCGGGAGTTCGCGGGTGATGTAGAGGGCGTTCTCGATGGTGGCGAAGCCGAGTCCCGCCATCGCGCCGTACACCGCGCCGTCGACGACGGAACTGAAGCGTTCGTCCGTGTACGCAAAGAGGCGAACCGCGAGCAACTTCACCGTCTCTTCGACCGGACCGACGACGAGATAGAAGAACAGTACCGTGCCGACGAAGCCGAGGCCGCCGAAGTACGGCTTGAGATACCCGTTGAGAACGGCGGCGAAGTTCGCCGTGAGAACGCCAAGCAGGAACGTTCCGACGAGAAGCGACAGCGGTTCGTTCGTCGTCGCGTCGCTGTAGTAGACGTAGGCGGCGAGTCCGAGCGCCGGAATCGCCGAGAGCAGCGTCAAAATCCCCGTCTGTGGGTCCGTCAACGCCGCGAGGCCGCCGATACCGAGGAGCAAGAGGAGCGCCACTGCGACCACCGCGATGCGGGCGGAACCGGCCAGAACGCGGTAGATGAACACCGCGAGCCCGTCCACCGACGTTCGTTCCTCCCACGTGGAGATATCGTACAGGTCCGCGGAGTCGTCCGTCGCCTTTTGAACCGGGTCTCTCTTAGCCATCGTCCCAAAATGAATCCGACGCCGCGTAATTTCTTCGGCCACGTGAGCGAAAGACCGCACCGCCGCGACCGCAATCAGGGCAGTTGAAAAGGTCGGAGAGCGAACCTCGACGCATGCATTTCGACCCACGGACGCAGGCGGCCCTCCGCGAGGCGGGTCTCTCCGAGGAGGAGATTCGGTCGGCGTCGGACGCCGTGACCGACGCAGTCCGCCGCGACGCGGAGGCGTTGGAGTCGTTCTTCGAGGACGGACCGGTGTACTCCGACATGGACCGCGCACACAGCAGCGACGACGTCCACGAACACGAGGTGGAGTATCTCGACCTGTACACCCACGGCGGCGACCTGCGGGGATACCTCCGATTCGACTCGTGGGGCGCGTACGTCGAGGACGGCCGGGTCCTCTCCGAGGAGAAGGTCGAACTCACTCTCGGCCCGACGGTCCACGGCCGGGTGCGCTTCGCCCGCGGCCCGGACGCCCTGCGATGAGCGACGACGCAGACAGCGAACGCGGCGGGACGGACGTTCGCGTCCGCGTCCGCGGCATCTACACCACCGCCCTGACGCGCCGGTTTCTCCGCGCTGGGTACGAGGTGGTGCAGGCCTCAGAACCCATCCGCGACCGGTTCGACGCGGAGTTCGAGAGCGGCCACCACGAGGTGACAGTCGAGACGACGGGCGACAGACAGGGCGTCGGCGTCCACGGCGACGCCGAGGCGGTCGAAACCGTCGGGTCGCACCTCCGCGGCGTCGAAATCGACGCGTTCGAGTGGGACGACCCCGCGGTCCGCGGCGCGGTGTTCGACGCGCGAGTGACCGACACGCGGGGGTCCGGCGCGATATGCGCTCTCGGAGACGGAGCGGAGGGGTTTCTCCCGTTCCGAACGACCGACCGCCACGTGGAGGCGGGCGACGCCGTGCGCGTCCAGGTGCGCGCGTCCGAACCCCCGTGGAACGACCGCCGGGCGCAACTCGACACGGAGGTGCGCGCGGACGGCGGACTCGCCACCCTCGTCCGCGGCGGCGAGGGCGTTCGCGTGGACACGCGCGACGACGCCGCCGGACGGGAACTCGCGGGGATGACCGACCTGTTGGGCGTCTCCGCGCCCGAGGGGTGGGGTATCGAGTGGTCCCACGCGGCCACGGACGCGGACATGGACGCCCTCCGTACGTCGCTCGAACGGGCGACGGAGAGAGCCGAAACGCTCGAATCCGCCCTCGACGGGGCCGACGAGGTGGAACCCGCGCGCGAACTCGTCCGAACCGGTGCGGGGCGGTGGGTGTGGTTCGGTCGCGAGTCGCGATTCGAACTCGACTCGGACCGCCGCGAGGTGGAGACGACGATGCCCGGCCACCACCGCACGAAGGCCGCCTCGGAGTCCGCGAGTGCGGGCGTTGACTTCGCGGAAGCGCTCTGTGACCCGACGGGGGAGTTTCCGTTCGACGTGGTGACGCGGCAGTTCGGACCGGTCGAAGGCGACACCGTCGGCATCGGCCACGGGAAACCCGACGGGCGGCACATCACTCTCGGCCGCGGTGAGGTGGTCGAGTGGGACGCCGACGGAACCGTCTCGGTGAAACGGCAACTGACCGGCGGCGGCACGTACGACGCCCTCGGCGTCGCGCGCGAGTCCGGCGACACGGCCCTCACGAAGTTCCGCGAGGGTCGGTGGTGGTATCCGACCGTCTACCGGAGTTCCGAGAGCGAGGTGAAGGGAACGTACGTCAACGTCTGTACGCCGGTCGAATGTTTCCCGGACGAGATTCGGTACGTGGACCTCCACGTGGACGTGATAAAGCACGCCGACGGCACCGTCGAACGCGTGGACGACGACGAGTTAGACGACGCCGTAGAGAACGGAGTCATCTCGGAGGCGTTGGCCGAGAAGGCGCGGTCCGTCGCGTCGAGTCTGGAGACGGCGCTCTCGAAGTGAGTGGGACCCCGGAACGTCTCCGGGCGAACTTCTGCTAGCCCAACCGTTATCTCTCGCAAGGCCCCGAGTGCGGACATGGAACTCTCCGCCGTAGACCTCTCTCCGGTCCCCGACGACGGCACCGCGACGGACGCGTACGAAAACACCGTCGAAGCCGCGACGCAGGCCGAGCGACTCGGCTACTCGCGCTTTTGGGTGGCCGAGCACCACGGGATGGCCGACACCCTCGCCGGGACCACCCCCGAGGTGTTGCTCGGACGCCTCGCCGCCGAAACCGAGTCGATTCGCCTCGGGTCGGGGGCGGTGCTTCTCAACCACTACAGCCCGTTCAAGGTCGCGGAGGTGTTCGGGGCGTTGGACGCCCTCGCGCCGGGTCGCATCGACGCGGGACTGGGGCGAGCGAACGGGTCGGAGGCCGTCGATAGCGCCCTCGAGACCGAACGGTACGTCCGGAACCCCGACGAAGACCACAGAGAGAAGGTCGAAGCCGTCGTCAACCACCTCTACGACGACTACCCGGAGAGTCACGCGTACAGCGACCTACAGATTCCGCGGTCGGGCGCAGACGAACCGGACCCGTGGCTGCTCGGGTCGAGTCCGTCGAGTGCGGCGATGGCGGGCGAACTCGGGCTCCCCTACTGCTTTGCGGCGTTCATCCGCCCGCAGTTCGCCGCGCGCGCCTTCGAGGAGTACCGCGAGCAGTTCCGGTCGTCGCCGCTGGCAGGCGGGCGGGACGAACCGCGGGGGATGGTCGCGGTGAACGCCGTCTGTGCGGAGACCGACGAGGAGGCGGCGCGACTGCGGGCGGTGGCCGAGGCGTCGTTCAAGCGGATGCAACGAGGCGTCGTCGGCACCACGCCCTCCGTCGAGGAGGCTATCGACGAACTCGGCTTCGTGCCCGACCCGACGCCCGCGACGCTCGATTCCGACGAGTGGCCGCGGGCCATCTCCGGGAGTCCCGAGACGCTCTCGGGCCTGTTGGAGCAGCTCGCGGACCGCGTCGGCGTCGACGAGGTGATGATCCAGCACGTCCTCTCGGACCACGACGACGCACTCCGCTCTCACGAACTGCTCGCCGACGGCGTCGGACTGACGTCTCGGTGAAAAGGGTCAGGCGTCGGCGTAGAATCTCGCGAGGCCGCACTCCGGGCAGACGTGGCAGTTCAGGTACGTCCCCTTGAGGTCGAGTTTCCCCAAGAGACCGCCCTCGACGTCGATTCGGATTCCGTCGCCGCGGTAGGAGGTTTTGTGGTCTGTTTCGCGCATCTCGACGTCGCAGTCGGGGCAGGATGGCACGGTCCGAGGTTGCGGCCGGAGACTCAAAAGAACGGGTGCGAGACCCGACAGACCGAGACGCCGACTGCCGCGGATACCACAAAGATGTTGGCGCGAAGGGGAAAAGAGAGCATCATGGGTCTGAAGTCGGCGGTCGGTGGCGCGTTCGGCTATCTCTGCCTCGCCGTCGCCCTCGGAGCGACGCTCTGGGGACTGTGGCTCCTCGGAGAGACGCTCTGGCGGGGAGTGACCGAGGTTCGACTGTTCGCCACGATGGTCGCGTTCGGCTGTGCGGTGACGTTCGGGTTCTTCGGTTACTTCGTCAGGAAAGCCGTCGCCGGGCAGATACTCCCGATGGACGTGGACAGATCCGTCGCGTACCGCGGCGGGCGCTGAACGGCGTCGAGAGGGGAAGGGAATCGACGGCGTGAAATTCGGGAAGCAGTCGGTGGTGCGGTGGTCGTCTCGACCGTGCCGCGAGGCGAGCGAAGTTCCCGTGAGCCGAAGGCGAATGGGAGCACGGAAGAACGGAGTTCTTCCGGAGCGAGCCCTCGCGGAACTTTTTCGTCCGGCTTTTTGCACCGAGCGGTCGCGCTTCGCGCGACCCGAGGCGTAAAAAGGTGGGTTAGAAGTGATTCGGGGATTCGCTGCCGTACTGGAGTTCGCCTCCGCGTCCGCCTTCGACCGTGCTGCTGCCGTGGTCGCCGGAACTCGGCACCTTCACTTGGACGTCGTCTACCTCCTCGAAGTCCGTGATGAGGTCGGCTTTGATGTTGTCCGCGGTGATATCGCTGATGCCGCATCCGGCGCAGGCGCCGCCGAGTTCGACGACGACTTCGCCGCTCTCGGGGTCCGCTTTCTGGACGACGCTGTTTCCGCCGTGCATCTCGATGATGGGCATCTGTCCGACCATCCACGTCTCGACGCGTTCTTTCAGCGTCTCCCCGGAGTCACCATCGTCAGTCATTAGCAGGTTATTCGTGCCGCACCTACGGGTATGTTGCGGTTGTACTCGCGCCGAGTCGACACGAAGCGATGTGTGTCACGAACGACGTGTGTCTTTCCCGCCGTCAGCTCCGCTCGTAGCTTCGGCGCGGCGTCGGACGAGCCACCCGGCCACCGAGAGCGACCCCGCGGCGACGGCGGCGCCGAACCCGGGGGTCCGAGTCGCGGTTTCCGACCGGTCTCTCGTCTCGCCCGTCGCGGTGACGACGATGGACTCCGTCGTCTCCTCGCCCGAGAGGACCGTCGGCGGGTTCGCCTGTCGGCCCGCGTGGTCCGGGAACGTGTAGAGTCGAGCGGAGACGTCGTCGACGCCCATGCTGGAGGCGACGAAGAACCCCTCCCGTGCGCCCGGCGCGGCCAACTGCGCGCTCCAGAACCGCGCCTCGTCGGGGTTTCGCCACCACGAGATCTGTTTCGGCTCTCGCGGGTCGGAGACGTCGTGTCGCTTCACGCCGCCTTGGTACCACGACGAGTACAGTCGGCCGTCCCGAATCTGGAAGTTGTGCGCGGTGGTCCAGACGCCGCCGTACGTCGGGTCCGGCGACGGCGGCGGCGCGATGGTCGAGAGTCGTTCGGGCGCGGCGGGGTCCGACACGTCCCAGAGGTCGATTCCGGAGGGGCCGCCGACGTACGCCTCACCGGCGGTGCCCTCCTCCGTGGCGTTCTCGCTGGTCGCCGCGTCCTCGACGCGGCGGGCCCACGACTCTTTCCCCACGGCGAGGAGGTCACCGGACTCGTCGGTCGCCGAGTAGTGGTGGTTTCCCGGCGGAGCGGTCGGTCGCCCGCGGCGTTCGGACGGCGAGAGAGACGAGAGCGCCGTCGGGTCCGGTTCCTCGACGCTTCCGACCGCGGTCGGTGCGGCGGGGTCGGAGACGTCCACGAGCCACGTCCCGGCGTCCCAGAGGGACAGATGGGCCACGTCGCCTCGGACGAACACGTCGTGAAGCGGTCGAAGCGATGCGGGTACGTCGCTCCACGCCGGGTCCGCGTCGGAGAGCGACCACCGTCCGAGCGTCTCGCCGGACGCCGCATCGAGGAGGACGAGGGGGTTCTCCGCGCCGTCGTTGCCGGTGAGATAGACGACGCCGTCGCGGAGAAAGCAGTTGTGAATAGAGTACGTCGTCTCGTGGAAAGAGACGCGTTCGGGCGCGGCGGGGTCGGAGACGTCCGAGAGGAGGACGCCCGAGACGGCACCGGGGCGGGAGTTCGCCGGTCCGACGACCGCGAGCGTATCCGAGTCGGCGTCGAGATCGACGTCGTAAATCTGCCGGAGGGGGCCGGACTCGTGGTTCGAGAGGGGCTCTCGGACGTCCGCCAGAACCCGCGGTCGGTCGGGGACCGAGACGTCGACTGAGGCGTACCCCGTCGTCGTGGCGACGTACGCCACGTCGTCGTCGGAGGAGACGACGGCCTCTCTCGCACCCTCTAACTCGACGTAGCCGTACGGTTCGTACGGTCCGGGATGGGCTGTCACCGCCGACCCGAAGACGCCGACGCCGAGTACCGACCCGACGGCTTTCAGGGCGTCGCGTCGTCGCATGAATCGCACTGAGGCGCGCAGGGGGATAAGCGGTGTCTTCGATTCGCGTCTCGGACTACTCCGGTGCGCAGACGCGAGATGCGTCGGCGGGTCGGAGGGGTCGGACGGGTCAGACGGAGTCAGTCGGTCGCCTCGTTCTCGCCGACGGCCGGTCGGGTCTCCGCCAACGGCGTGCCGAGGAGGGACCCGCCGAAGGCGACTAACCAAAGCATCACCGGGTAGACGATCATCCGCTCGGTCCCGCCGTGGCCGATGGGTCCGAACGCCGCCGCGTTGCCGCCGTCGCCGATGGCCATGAGGAGTACGAAGGTGAGTCCGACCATGCCCGCGACGATTCCGGTCGCCTTCACGACGCCGCGGAGTCGGGTCGCACTCGCGAGAGCCTGCAGGTTGAAGAACAGGAACGCGACGAGGGCGAACAGGCCGTGGAGGCCGCCGGTGTCGAGCGGAAAGACGCCCGCTCCGACTGCGCCGACGCCGGCGAGTACGAAGACGGCCAGTATCCAACGCTCGCCGTGTACGCGGTAGAAGGCGTATCCCCCCGCGATATCGAGTAAGCCGGCGGCGACGAGCGAAGCGTTGAACAGCAACGCGGTCGGCGCGAGTACGCCGAGGTCGCTAATCGCGCCGCCGCCGAAGTCGTAGCCCGGTGCCATCGCCGCCGCGAGCATGATGACCGTGAGAAACTGGACGGCGAGGACGACGAACAGCGTCCCCGCGAGCGTTCGGGGGTCTGACGCCCTCTCGTGGAGTGTTCTCGTCGCTCTGTCGTACGCTCCACGTCTCGTTGTGGTCATGATAGATCACCGCCTAGTGAGACGCCTTCGACCGAGATGGCTTCGTAGGGTGGCTCTCGGCTTCCGAGAAGGGGTACGCGAGTCATTGCGCCATCACAGGCGCGACCGGTCACCCGTACCGCCTTCGGTACCCCCGACGAGTTCCCGCGCCCTTACAGGCGCGAACGGTCGCCCGTACCGCCTGCGGTGACCCCGGTGAATCGTCTCGTCCTACAGACGGGACCGGTCACCGGTGCCACCGGTCAACGCACTCGCGAGTGCACCCTGCACCACGACTTCGTCGCCGAGCGTCGTGAGTTCTATCTCGGGGACGTTGGTCATGACCATGTCGTCCATCCGGTCGCGAATCGGGTCGAGAATCTTCTCCGGGTTGTTGAGGGCGACGGCCCCGCCGACGTAGATGATGATGGGAGCGTACGCGTGGACGATGTTCGCGACGCCCATCGCGTTCCAGTGGCCGATTTGGTCGACGACGTAGGCGGCGAAGTCGTCGTCCTCGGCGTGTTCGAAGACGTCCACCGCCGAGAAGTCGGGGTCGTCTATCGGCATCGACGTCTCGACGTTTCTGTCGTCCTCGTAGAGATACTCGGCGTACCGGGGGATGTTGTTCCCCGAACAGTACCCCTCCCAGTGTCCGTCGTGGCCGCACCCGCAGGTCAAAAGCCCCTGAGGGTCGAGGGTCATGTGTCCGACTTCGCCCGCGTTACCGTCCCACCCGGAGAGCACCTCTCCGTCGACGCAGACGCCCGCGCCGACGCCCGAGGAGATGGTGAGATACACCATGTCGTCGGGGTTTCTGTCGCTGTAGAACCGTTCGCCGATGACGCCCGCGTTCGTGTCGTTGTGGAGATAGAGACGGTCCGTGTCGAGCAACACGGAGATGGGGCCGGTGAGCGGGATGCGGTCGATGGTGTCCGGGAGGTTCGCCGGGTTCTCGACTGCGCCTTCGGCGAGGTCCAACGGGCCGATGGCGGCGATGCCCGCGGCCGCCGCCTCGTCCGGTTCCACGCCGGCGTCGTCGCACGCCTCGCGGACGACGCGGAGGACGGCTTCCGTCACCGCGATACCGGTCGGACCGCGAGGCGTCCCGCTCTCTGCGTTGCCGATGATCGTGCCCTCGTCGTCGGCTACGACCGCGCGGACGTTGGTGGCGCCCAGGTCGACGCCCACGTAGTAGGCCATTGTTCGGATTGGTGTGTCCGCGATACTTAACTAAGCGGGTTCTTACCAGCGATTGGCAGCCTCCCTCGGAGCGCACGACTCCGCCGAAGATCGCACGACGGAGACGCCGTCGTCACTTCGTATCCGAGCGAACGAACGTCACCGGACAGGGCGAAGACAGCATGACTTCTTGGGCGACGCTACCGAAGACCGCTTTCCCCGCGGGCGACCGCTTTCGTCCGCCGACGACGACTCGGTCGGCGTCCACGTCTTTCGCGAGTTCGACGATGGACTCGCCGTGTTCGCCCACCGCGCCGCGGACTCGGTGTTGGACGCCCGCGTCGTCGAAGCGGCGTTGAAGCTCTCGGATCGAGGAGTGTCTGGCCGCCACGGCGTCCGCAGAGAGGTTCTCGGCGTCTCGGTCGAACTCCAAGTTGTCGATGGTGTCCTCGTACTCGGACTCTGTGAACACGTGCGCGATGACGACGCGCGACCCGGCGGGTTTCGCGACGTCTATCGTCTCTTCGGCCAGTCGTCCGAGTCTGTCGTGGTCGTCCCGCCCGACCGCCAAGAGGATGGTTTCGAGCGCCATACTGTACGTTCTACCTGCCGACGCTTAACGGTGCCGGATGTTTTTACTCGTATTAGAATAAATATTCAGATACTGGACGGCGGAGACCGGTTGTCGTGACGTGTGCTAACATTATGTAGTTTGCGCCGCCCGTGGGTTCTTTCGGCGGTCAGAGAGATGAAACCCTATGCTCACACCGGAGATAGCGGACCGAACCGTGCTCGTGACGGGGAGTTCTCGCGGAATCGGGCGGGAAATCGCCCTGGCGGCGGCGGAGGCGGGCGCGGAAGTCGCGGTAAACTACCACACGAGCGAAGACGCCGCAGACGACGTCGTCAGAGAGGCCACGGACGTGGGCGCGCCCGCGGCGACGGCGGTGCAGGGGGACGTGACGGACCCCGAGTCCGTCGAGGAGACGTTCGCGGCCGTCGAGTCCGAACTCGGGACGGTGGACGTCCTCGTCAACAACGTGGGGAGTTTCGCACCGAGCCACTGGGAGGAGGTGCCGTTCGAGACGTGGCGGCACGTGATGGCGACGAACTTCGACGGCACGGTGCTCTGTTCGCGGCGGGCGCTTCCGGCGATGCGAGAGCAAGGCTGGGGTCGTATCGTCAACATCGGCTACGCGGGAAGCGAGAAGGCCCTCGTCCACCCGAAGAACTTCCCGTACTTCGTCGCGAAGACGGGCGTTCTGATGTTCACGCGGATGCTCGCGAACGACACGATGGACGACGGCATCACGGTCAACGCGGTGTCGCCGTACGTCGTCGAGACGTCCGACGAGTTCCCCGACGACGCGCCTCGCGGGCGGTGGGCCACCGTCGAGGACGTCGCTCACGCGGTCATGTTCTTCCTCGACGAGGACAGCGGGTACGTGAGCGGAGAAAACGTCGAAATCGACGGCGGATGGCTACCCGAACGGCTCTGAACCGCCGATAGCCTCGTCCGCGAAACTCAGTAGTCCGGCGCGTCGTCTTCGACGTCTCGCTTCATCGAGTCGCGGCGGGACTTGGCGTCGCGACCGGTGGCTTCGAGGAGGAACTCGTTTTTCGCGCTGACGGCGTCTTGGGCGTGGTCTTCGAGTCCCTTGTCGAGGATCTCTTGGGCGTCGCGTTCGTCGAAGTGGACGGCGAGTTTGTCCTTCTTGCCGCTGTACTCCGCTGCACCGGCGACGATGCGCGTGAACACGGGGTTCTTCGGTTCGCCGACGACGTAGAGTTCGTGTCCGTCGTACTCCTCGGTACCCGTGATGGGGCCGAAGTAGTCTTCGATGAATCCTTCGAGATCAGGAACGCGTTCCTCCAGCGTCTCCCCGCGACGCATCTTGTACTGCTTCATAGCCGGTGATTTGACAGGGGACGGTTTACCTGTTTCGTCACTCGGTTCGTCTGGGTCTCTCTGTCAATCTGCTCAGCGCAAGCACCGGCGTCCGTCGGTCGGGATACGCCGGCTATCGGAGGCGGTCGGCGCGAGTCGTCGCCCGGCGACAGTACCGGGAGCGCCGCTTACAGTTGCCGCTCTGCGATGTAGCCCTTCTTGCACTCGGGACAGATGTCGCCGGCGCGCATCGACGACGCGCCCGCGGTTCGCGCGTGTCCGCAGTTCGGACAGTAAAACTCCACGCGTTCGTCGGGAACGTCGGCTTCGAGTTCGGTTTCCTCGTCGGCGCGAGTGAACCCCTCGTCCGAGGAAGCGACGCCGTCGATGGCGTCGCGCGACTCCGCGTGGCCGTTCGCCTCCGGCGTCAGACCGCCGCCGAACGCCACTTCCGCGGGCGTCCCGTCCGACGGTTCGGCGTCGAACCCCTCGTCTTCGCCCGTCTGTTCGGGCCACGGAGCGTTCGAACCGCTCTCGTCTGCGGGCGGCGATTCTCGGGCGGGCCACTCGCCGTGGCCGCGGTCGGCGGGCGTCTCGGCGTCACCGGAACGCGAGGCGCTCTGGTCGGCAGACGAGACGCTGTGCGTCTCGTCGGCGTCGATGAGTTCCGCGTCGTCGGTGACCGGTTCGCCGTCGCCGTCTCTGGGCAGGTCTTCGGGGATGTCCTCGGCCGCGGCGGACTCTTCTGCGGCGGCGGCGGGGTCCGCAGTCGTCTCCTCGGGCCACTGCGTCGAGTCGCGTTCGCCCTCCTCGTCGTCGTCGAGGATGACGGCGTCGTCTTCGTCGGGGTCCTGCGGCGGTTCGAAGTCGTCGTCCTCGTCGTCCGCGACGCCCGCATCGACGCCGACGTCCGCGGGCGAGGGACCGGACTCGACGGACGGAGCGTCGGGTTCGGCCTCCGAGATGTGCGAGGCGGGGTCCGAGTCGTCGGTCTCCCCTCTCACCGGTGTCGCGTCCGGCGCGGGCGAGGGGTCCGGCGCCGACGCCGCCCCCGGGGACGGCCCGCCCGAGGCACCGCCGTCGTCGAGTCCGACTTCGGAGGGCGACCGAATCGAGGTCACTTCCTTGTTCTCGCTGACGAGATGTTCGTTTTCGCACCGCTTGCAGACCTGCAGTTCCCGTATCGTGACGACGACTTCGTCGCCGTTCTCCTGGCGTTCGCGCTCTATCTCGGGGTCCCCGTATTCGTGCCCGAGTAGACGGCACTTTAGTCCCATTACCCGCTTTTCGGAAACTCAGCGACTAAAATGTACCCCCTCCGTCGGACGCGTGGCAGACGGACGCGCGGACTCGATATCTCCCGCTCGCGGGCGGTAAGAGTAAACCACCCGCGAACGTTGTACGCGCTATGAGAGCGCGGCGGGAGTTCCAAAACCGACGGGACATCGAGGTGGACGTACTCGATGCGTTAGTCGACCGTGCCGAAGAGGGGATGACGGTCTTCGAGTTGCGCGCCGCAGTCGACGCCGACATCGACACCATCGAGGACGCCCTCGCGAAACTGAAAGAGGACGGTCTCATCTCCGTCGAGAATCACCGCGAACGGGTCGCCATCCTCCCGGACGACCGGGTGATTCCCGACCCCGAAGAAGAGGAGATAGAAGAAGAACAGAGCTTCCTCGACGCCGTGCGCGAGAGGTTGGGTCTGTGACCGGCGCGACACGCGGACGTTTTCAGGGACGGGGACGGAGTATCGAGCGATGACGGTAGTCGAAGATTTGCACGCGGCCCACGGCGCGACGTTCGAGAAGCGAGGCGGCCGCGACGTGGTGTGCGACTACGGCCGTCCGTCGGTCGCTCACCGCGCCGTCCGCAACGGGGCGGGAATAATCGAGATGGGGTACGGCGTCGTCGTCGTCTCCGGCGACGACCGAGTCGAGTTCGTCGACGACACCGTCTCGAACCGCGTCCCCGACGAGGACGGACGGGGCGTCTACGCCCTGCTCTTGGACCCGCAGGGACGCGTCGAGACGGACATGTACGTCTACAACGCGGGCGAGCGACTGCTCTGTTTCACGCCGCCGGACCGCGCCGAACCGTTGGCCGACGACTGGTCCGGAAAGGTGTTCATCCAGGACGTGACCGTCCGCGAGGCGTCCGGGGAGTTCGGCGTCTTCGGCGTCCACGGACCCAAATCGACCGAGAAGGTCGCGAGCGTCCTCAAGAACGCCGCCGCGCCGGAACCCGCCCTGACGTTCGACCGAGGCGTCGTCGGCGGCGAGGGCGTGACCGTGATAGCGAACGACGGACTCACCGGCGACGAGGGGTACGAGGTGGTCTGCGCCGCCGACGCCGCCGAACGCGTCTTCGACACGCTACTGACGCAGGGGTCGGGCGCCGCGCCGTTCGGCTACGCGACGTGGGAGAGTCTCACCGCGGAGGCCGGAACCCCCCTCTTCGAGACGGAACTCGACGGACGCCTGCCGAACGTCCTCGGCGTCCGCAACGCCGTCGATTTCGAGAAGGGCTGTTTCGTCGGGCAAGAGGTCGTCTCCAAGGTAGAGAACCGCGGCCGACCGAGTTC
Source organism: Halopelagius inordinatus (assembly GCF_900113245.1). Classification (NCBI taxonomy): domain Archaea; kingdom Methanobacteriati; phylum Methanobacteriota; class Halobacteria; order Halobacteriales; family Haloferacaceae; genus Halopelagius; species Halopelagius inordinatus. The sequence goes on along the minus strand of NZ_FOOQ01000001.1, from coordinate 338,467 downwards.
CCGCCTCGTCGGCCTCGCGGCCGACGAACTCCCCGAGAGGGGCGACGCGGTTCTCGCCGACGGCGAGGAGGTGGGTGAGGTGACCCGCGCGGTGGAGAGTCCGTCTCTGGACCGCCCTATCGCCCTCGCGGAAGTCGAGTACGGCCTCGATTCCTCGGCGACGCTCTCGGTCGACCGCTCGGGTGACGGCGGCGCGGGCGGGGCCGTCGAGGCGACGCGCGAGGCGCTTCCGTTCTACGAGGGGACGGCCCGTTCCGCGCGCGTGCCGGCGTATCCCGACGACGAGGAGTGAGGTGCTGACGGCGTCGGTGACGGGACGGGCCGTTCCGGCAGTCAGCGACCGACGAGTTTTCCGAGATGTTCCCGCGAGAAAAACGACGTTGGCTTGTCCATGTGGACCGCGATTTCGCCCGACAGCGACCGTAGTCCGAGCTTCTGGACCGACTCGGGGAGCGAGTACGCCCGGCGAATCCAGTGACCGAGTGCGATTTCGCTCTGGAGTTCCTCGCGCCACGCCGACTCGTAGTCGCGGAGGGTCGCGGGGTCGTCGGGCGAAATCGTGGAGACGGCGCGGTCCGCGGCGGTCATGCCGTAGAGGATGCCGCCGCCGGTGAACGGTTTCGTCTGCGCGGCGGCGTCGCCGACGAGGAACGCCCGGCGCGTCGTCACGCGGTCCGGCGGGCCGATGGGAATCGCGCCCGAGCAGAAGTGGTCGGTCTCCACGTCGTACGCGTCGGTGAGGGCGTCGAACATCTCGTTTACCTCCGCGCCGGGCGGGGCGGCCAAACCGTACTCGACGCCCGCGTCGCCGCGCGGGATTCGCCACGCGAAGAAGCGCGGCACCGTGAGGTGGACGTCGACGAAGTCGCCGTCGTCCGGGTCGTCGTCGAACGCGAGGACGCCGTGGAGCGTCTCGCCCGGTTCGGGCAGGCCGACGGCGCGCCGGACGCGGGAGACGGGGCCGTCGCATCCGGCGACCATCTTGGCTTCGACGCTCAGCGTCTCGCCCGCCGCGGAGACCGTGAGTTCGACGCCGTCGTGTCGTTCGTCGATTCCGGTCACCGTGTGGCGTTCGCGGACGTCCGCGCCCGCCTCTCGGGCGCAGTCGGCGAGCGTCCGGTCGAGTTCGATCCGGTCTACGACGTTCGATACCTCTTGGCTCTTGTAGAACGGGTACGCGCGGGTCCCGGGTCCGCCGACGCGGAAGTTCGCGCCGTACACCCGGTTTTGGAGCAGACGGTCTTTCGACTCCTCGGGGACGTACTCCCAGATATCCGTGCTGACGTGGCCCGAACAGGCCAGTGGGGTGCCGACCGTCCCCTTCTCGAAGGCGACGACGTCGTACCCCGCTTCGGCGGCGCGTCGTGCGAAGCGCGCACCGGCGGGGCCGACACCGACGACGGCGAAGTCGTACATCGTTGTGTCGTATCGAACGGCCGGACAAATACCTTCTCCGTCCGCCCGGCGCGTTAGCCTCCGGTTGACCTCCGGTATGTCCGCGATAACTATTTTGACGGATGGAAATGACTAGCATATCATGCGCCGGGACGCCCTCCTCGCCGCCGCCCTCGCCCCCGTAGCGTTCACCAGTTACCTCCTCAGTCTCGGCGTCGCGGTCGGGACGGTCACCGGCGAGTCCCTCCTCGCGACGTCGCTCTACGTCGCCACGCTCTCCGGACTCGGCGTGCTCGTCGCCGAGACGCACGAGCGGGGGTTGTTGACTCCGCTGCCCGTAGCGACGGCGCTGTCGCTTCTCGTACCGTGGGTGGGGTTCGCGGTGCGCTTCGGCACCGTCGCTCCCGACTCGCTCACTCTCCTGCGGTTCCTTCCGAGCGTCCTCCTCGTGGCCGTACTCGTCCTCGCCGTCTCGGCTCTCGAATACGCCGCGACCGAACACCCGCGCGTTCGAGAACTGCTCGACGGGCAGACGGGAGCGGGTTCCATCGCCGTCGGCGTCGTCTACGCCGTGTCCGTGCTCGGCGCGTCGGGACTCCGTTTCGAGTCGCCGACGCTCCCCGCGATAGGTCTCTTGCTTTGGGTCGCGGGCGGACTCCTCGTCCTCGGGACGGTGCCGGTGTACGTCGGCATCCGCCTGAACCGACTGTCGCCGCCCGCCGTCCTCGCGGCGGGACTCGCTCTCGTCGTCGTCACCCCGTCGAGCGGTCGGTTCCCGCTGGGCGCTCTCTACGCTATCGGCTGGGTTCTCCCCCTCGGAGTCGCCCTCGTCGCCGCCGCCGCCGAGAGTCGCGTCCGCCACTACGAGGCCGGTGACCCGAGTCCGCGACTCTGAGTCGGGTCACTCCCCGACTGCCAGTCCGCGCGGCGTCTGTCGTTCGAACGCTTCGCTCCACGAGACGCCGAGGCGCGCCCACGAATCGCCGCCGTCCGCCGTCCGGTAGAGGCCCCGGTTGTGAAGCGCGTAGAACACCCCCGCGGAGTCGCCGCGGGCGAGAACGGCGCGAAGGACGCCCTCGCCCGTCGGAACCCCTCGGCCGTCGAGTCGTTCCCACGCGCCGTCGCCCCGGCGTCGGTAGAGGTACGACTCCGCTCTGTCGGCGTTGTGCGCGACGCGGGCGCTCTGGGCCGACGAGAGGAGAACGAGCGTCGGGTCCGCCGACTCGACGGCGACGCTCCAACAGTAGCGGTGGTCGAGTCCGTCGTGGGGGTGGTCCCACGTCTCGCCGCCGTCCGCCGTCTCCGCGTATCCGTCGCCCGCGGCGGCCCACGCCCGTCCGGGCGCGTCGGGATGCGTCGCGAGCGAGTGGTTGTCGCGCCGGGCCGAGGGGACGCGGTCCTCCCACGTCTCGCCGCCGTCGCGCGTCCGAACGAGGGCACCGGCTTCGACGCCGACGTAGAGGTGGTCTGGGTCGGCCGGGTCCGGTTCTATCCACCGGACGTGGTGAGTGTGAGGCCGCGGCGGGAACGACCACGACGACGCCGAGGGAAGGTCGGTGAGGCCGGGTCGTCGCTCCCACGTCCGCCCGTCGTCTCCGGAGCGATACACCGCGCTCGGTTCGGTCCCCGCCCACCACTCGCCCGGCCGTCCGCCGGCGACGATAGCCGTCACCGAGTCCGGGAGGCCCGAGGCGCGCGTCCACGTCTCTCCGCCGTCTGCGGTCCGAAACAGTCCGTCGTCGAACGTGGCACAACAGGCCGTCCCGTCGCCGACGTCGATTCCTTCCACGTCGTGTCCGTCGAGGTGGGCGCTCGTTTCGAGGTCCGAATCCGTATCGTCGGCGTCGCGGACGACGAGGAGGGCTTCGCGGAGGGCGGCGTAACAGGTCGTCATGCGAGCACGTAGCACGTCGAGCACGAAAAACGGTCACCCCGCGAACGACTCGTCGGCGCGCCCCGCGGCGTTCGCGCCTCAGAGTATCAGAGTAGATAATAGAACCCCTAGATTGATTCGGTCGGTGTCCGATTCGAACAGACGATGTCTTTCTCCCCGAACTGGACGGCACGGTACGCCGCGGGAATGGGGTCGCTCGTCGTAGGCGGATTCTGGCTCGCAGGATTGATGCTGTCGCTCGACGCGGACTTCGGACGGGGCGGACTGCTCGCGAAGGCCGTCGGCGTCTTCGGCCTCGGCGTCTCTCTGTTCGCGGCCGTCATCCTTCTCGCGACGGGGGAGTGACCGGTCCGCGGGTCAGTCGTCGCTCGCCACTTTCGCGGGTTTGCGACGGTCGGACCGCGGCCCGTCGATATCCACCGCGGGAAGTAAGTCGCGGAGATACCGACCCGTGTGAGAGGCGTCGGTGCGCGCGACGTCCTCGGGGGTGCCGACGGCGACGACGTCGCCGCCGTTCTCGCCGCCCTCCGGGCCCAAGTCGAGGACGGTGTCGGCGTTCTTCACCAAGTCGAGTTCGTGTTCGACGACCACGACGGTGTTGCCGTTGTCGGTGAGTCGTTGGAGCACGTCGATGAGTTTCCGTTCGTCCTCCTTGTGGAGACCCGTCGTCGGTTCGTCGAGGAGATAGAGCGTGTCGCCGGTCTGCTTTTTGCCCAACTCCTCTGCGAGTTTGACTCGCTGGGCTTCGCCGCCCGAGAGGGTGGTCGATGGCTGTCCGAGCGTCATGTAGTCTAACCCCACGTCCTTCAGGAGTTGGAGGCGGCGGCGAAGTTGCGAGTTCGCCTCGAAGAAATCGAGGGCCTCCTCGACTTCCATCTGCAACACGTCGGCGATGGTCTTGCCCTTGTACGTCACGTCCAACGTCTCGTCGTTGTAGCGCGCGCCGCCGCACTCCTCGCAGGGGACGTACACGTCGGAGAGGAAGTTCATCTCTATCTTCACGTCGCCCTGCCCGCCGCAGGCCTCACAGCGCCCGCCTTTGACGTTGAACGAGAAGCGACCCTTCTCGTAGCCGCGCTGTTTGGCCAGTTTCGTCTCCGCGAACAGTTCGCGGACGTAGTCGAAGACGCCGGTGTACGTCGCGGGGTTCGACCGCGGCGTGCGGCCGATGGGCGATTGGTCGATGAGACGCACCGTCTCGATGTTCTCCATCCCCTCTATCGCGTCGTGGTCGCCGGGGTCTACGGACGTGTTGTCGTTCATCTCGCGGGCGAGTCCCTTGTAGAGGATGTCGTGCATCAGCGTGGACTTGCCCGACCCGGAGACGCCGGTGATGGCCGTGAACTGGCCGACGGGGATGGAGACGTCGAGGTCCTTCAGGTTGTGCTGTCGCGCCCCGCGGACCGTCAGTTCGGCGTCGGAGGTGCGGCGGTCCTCGGGGACGGGTATCTCCTTTTCGCCGGAGAGATACTCCGCTGTGACGGAGTCGTCGGCGGCGACGATGTCGTCGAAGTCGCCCTGTGCGACCACTTCGCCGCCGCGACTGCCGGGACCGGGACCCATGTCGATAATCTCGTCCGCGCGCCGCATCGTCTCCTCGTCGTGTTCGACGACGACGAGGGTGTTCCCCAAGTCGCGGAGACCGCAGAGCGTGTTCAGGAGGCGGTCGTTGTCGCGTTGGTGGAGGCCGATGGAGGGTTCGTCCAGAACGTAGAGGACGCCCACGAGACCGGACCCCACCTGCGTGGCGAGGCGGATGCGCTGGCTCTCGCCGCCCGAGAGGGTGGCCGCCTCGCGGTCCAAGGTGAGATATTCGAGGCCGACTTCCTCCATGAAGCCGAGGCGGGCGCGAATCTCCTTTACGATCTCCTCCGCGATGGTTCGGTCCCGTTCGCCGAGGTTCGCCTCCAGTCCCTCGAAGTGCTCTACGGCGTCGCCGATGCTCAGGCGGTTGACCTCGGTGATGGACGTCCCGTCCACGAGGACGTGTCTCGACTGCTCTTTCAGGCGCGTCCCGTCGCACTCGGGACAGGTGGTGACGGCCATGAACTCCTCTATGTGCTCGCGCGTCCGGTCGGAGTCCGTCTCGACGTGGCGGCGTTCGAGGTTCTCGACGACGCCCTCGAACGGTTGCTCCTTCCTGCGGACGCCGTTTTTCGTCGACCACTCGAACACCACGTCCTCGTCGGTGCCGAACAGGAAGGCGTCCTGCACCTCCTCGGAGAGGTCCTCGAACGGCGTGTGCACGGAGACGCCGAAATGTTCCGCGACGTTGTCTATCTGCCGGCGGTAGTACGTTCGGTTGTACGACCACGGCTCGAAGACGTTCTTCAGGGGTTTCGAGGGGTCCTCGACGATGAGGCGTTCGGACACCTCCTTCGTCTGGCCGAGTCCCTCACACTCCGGACACGCGCCGTGCGGACTGTTGAACGAGAACGACCGCGTCTCGACTTCCGAAAACCGGAAGTCGGAGTTGGGGTTGCCGAGTTCCTCGGAGAACTCCAAGACCAGTCTGTCGTCGCCGTCGCCCGCGAGCGACCCGGTCGAACGCGTGTTCGAGGCGACGGCGACGTCCTCCGGCGGGTCGGGGACGATTATCTTCAGCACGCCGTCCGCCTCGTCTAACGCCGTCTCGACGCTGTCGGTGATGCGCGACCGAGCGTCCGGCGCTATCTTCACCCGGTCGACGACGACGTCTATCGTGTGGTCGTAGTTCTTGTCGAGTTCGGGCCGTTGGACGGTGAGGTCGTACGACTCGCCGTCCACTTCGACGCGGGCGTAGCCGTCGGCGACGAGTTCGTCGAACAGGTCCTCGAACGCTCCCTTCTGGTCGCGGACGACGGGCGCGACGATTTTCGCTCGCGTCCCCTCGGGGAGAGAGAGAATCTGTCGGACCATATCCTGAGCCGACTGTTCGCCCACCTCTTCGCCCGTGACGGGGTCGTACTGCGTCCCCACCCGCGCGTAGAGGAGGCGGAGGTAGTCGTGTAGTTCGGTGACCGTCCCGACGGTCGAACGGGGGTTGTTGGCTCCGTTCTTCTGGTCGATGGAGATGGCGGGCGACAGTCCCTCGACGGATTCGACCTGCGGTTTGTCCATCTGCCCGAGGAAGTTCCGGGCGTACGCGGACAGCGATTCGATGTAGCGGCGTTGTCCCTCCGCGTACACCGTGTCGAACGCCAGCGACGATTTCCCCGACCCCGAAAGCCCCGTGACGACCGTAAACGCCTCCCGCGGAATCCGGACGTCGAGGTCCTTCAGGTTGTGTTCTTCGGCTCCTCGAACCTCGATGAAGTCCTTACTCATCTACGTTCAGAGAGGGGATGACGGCGTGAAAAGCCGTCGGTTCACGGGGTACGGCAACACGCTTCGCGGTCGGTATTCGGCGGGAGTACCGCGCGTCGTTCGACGCTCCGAGTCCCGCTCTTGCATTAAAAATCAACCTCCCCCGCAGCTGACGCGGTCAGGGGGCCGTCATCATTATCATAATCGATGAGGGACGAGAGTGCATGCCACAGAACGGGTCAGGCAAGAACCGGTGGTTGATCGCGTTGTCAGCCGTCGCAATTCACCTCTCGATAGGAAGCATCTACGCGTACAGCATCTATCAGATTCCGCTGCGGGACGCACAGGGGTGGGCCACCTCCCAGGTGACGCTGGCGTTCTCGATAGCCATCTTCGTTCTCGGCGTCACCGCCGCTTTCCTCGGCAAGTACGTCGAGAAGTACGGCCCGCGGAAGGCCGGTCTCGCCGCGGCCGTCCTCTACGGTCTCGGAATGATCGGGTCGGGGGCCAGCGTCGTCGTCGGAAGCCTCCCCCTGTTTCTCGCCACGTTCGGCGTCGTCGGGGGGATGGGGCTGGGTCTCGGCTACATCTCGCCCATCGGAACGCTCGTCGAGTGGTTCCCCGACCGTCGGGGGATGGCGACCGGTCTCGCGGTGATGGGGTTCGGCGCCGGTGCGCTGCTGACGGGGCCTTTAGGTAACTTCCTCATCCAAAACTACGGGGTCTCGACGACCTTTTTCGCGCTCGGGACGCTCTACTTCGCGCTGATGTCGCTCGGCGCGAGTTACCTCGCAAAGCCCCCGGAGGGGTGGCTCCCCGAGGGGATGCAGGGCGAAGAGAACGCACACGAGAAGGCGACGGGCGCGCTCCCCGGTCTCGACGTACTCACCGCGGCGCAGGCGCGTTCGACGCCGCGCTTTTGGTTGCTCTGGCTCGTCATCTTCATCAACGTCACCGCGGGCATCATGCTTCTCGCGTTCGCGTCGCCGATGCTCCAGCAGATAAGCGGCGCGACGGCGACGACCGCCGCGTTCATCACCGGCTACATCGGCATCTTCAACGGCGGCGGTCGAATCGTCTGGTCCACCCTATCGGACTACATCGGTCGGACCACCACGTACGCGGCGTTCATGGTCATCCAAATCGGCGCCTTCTTCGTGATGCCGCAGGTCGCGGGCGTCTGGGTCCTCGCGGGACTGATGTTCCTCGTCATCACCTGCTACGGCGGCGGGTTCGCCTGCCTCCCGGCGTATCTCAGCGACCTCTTCGGCACCGACGAGGTCAGCGCGATTCACGGGTACGCGCTCACGGCGTGGAGCGCCGCCGGTGTCGTCGGCCCGCAACTGGCCTCGTTCGTGCTGGAATCGACCGGCAACTACGAGACCACCCTCTACATCATCAACGCCATGGTCGTCGTCGGACTCGTCACCGTCGGCGTCCTCCGCTGGCGAATCGGGAAGCTCAAAGGAACGAGTCTCACCGACGGCGCAGTCTCCACGACCGACTGAGGACCGAGACGACGCCGCGCGTCCGATATCGTTCCGGCTCTTTTTACCGACCGTCGCCGGTCGCTCCCCCACGGAATCGACTCGACCACCGACTCGCGACGGGAGAGAGCGGACGCCCGGCTACCGAGTGGACGCCGTTCGGAGGACGGACGGATTCGGCGAGAGACGGACGCGAGAAAAGAGAAGAAAGCGTCGGCCGTGCCGCGTTCGGTTCGGGGCCGCGCCGGGAGATGTCGCGTCTGCGGGGCCGGTCAGAGTTTCTCTCGGGCGACGCTCACGCTGGTCGGCGTGATGATTATCTGGTCGTCGCCTTTCTGGACGATGTCGCCGTCTACCTCCTGTGCGACCTGCCGCAGGTCGTCCACGATGCGCTCCATCGTGGTGTCGGAGGTGGTGTGACGGGTGATGTCCGCGATGACGATGTCACCGTCGTACACCGCGTCCTTGATGGCGATGACGTCTTGCTGTTCGCCTATCGTGGCGATTCGGACGCTCATGCCCGCTTCGCCGCGCGCGGTGTCGAACTCGTCTAAGTCGAGTTCGACGTAGTCCTCAGTCGTGTGCTGTTCCCCCCCGCTGAGGATTTTGCTCATGATACCCATGCGACCTAAAAGCGCTAGCTCGGGGTTAGTTCTTACGTCAGACGCTCGTCTGACGGCGGGTCGAAACGGGCGCGCCGTGCCGCCACACGGGGGTTTTTCCTCGGGTAGTGCGACGCCGGTGACGTGACATTCAGCATCTGCGTCCGCGAGGAGTACACCGGGGAGGACGGAGACACCCACGACCGGTTCGGCGTCGCGGTGACGACTCGACTGCCCGGCGTCGGAACGCTCTGTCCGTTCGCCAGCGAGAACGGCGCCGTCGCGACGCAGAGTTTCACGAACGTGGAGTTGGGCCGGAAGGGTATCGACTACCTCGACGACGGACTCGCCGTCGAGGACGCGTTGCGGGCGCTTTTGAACGCCGACGAGGGACGAGAACAGCGGCAACTCCACGGCGTGGACGGGGACGGGACGTTCGCCTTCTCGGGCGACGACTGCCACGGGTGGTACGGCCACGTCGAGGGGAAGAACTACACCGTCGCCGGAAACCTGCTGACGGGCGAGTCCGTCGTGGACGCCACCGCCGCGGCGTACGAGGAGGGAGACGAAGACGAACCGGTGGGCAAGCGGTTGGTGGACGCCCTCGAAGCGGGGTACGCGGAGGGCGGCGACAAGCGCGAGGACCTGGAGATACAGAGCGCCGCCTTGCGCGTCGAGACGACAGAGGAGAGAGCGCCGGACCCGTACTACCACGACCTGCGGGTGGACGCCTCGCGGACGCCTCTCGCGGACCTCAGAGAGACGTACGCCGCCGCGAGGGCGGGGTACGAGGCGGCCATCGAGAAGTACCACGGCGAGTGAGAGACGACCGAGAGTGAGAGACGGCCGGGTCAGACGGAGAACTCGTACAGTTCGTCGCCGACGTGGTGTATCGACTCCACGACTTTCCCCGACTCGCCGACCATCTCGGCGCCGGATTCGAGTGCGCGGCCGACGGCGAGCACTTTGCCGTGCGTCTCCTCTGCGACGAGGACGAAGTCGCCCGAGGCGATGGAGTCGTCCGCCTCGACGATGCCGGGGCGCATCACGTCAGCGCCGTCGCTGACGAAGGAGATAGCGCCGGAATCGACGGTGACGACGTTGCGCGACGGCGAGTACTGGTTCGCGCCGCGGACGGTCAACGCGGGTTCGTCGTCGAGGAACATCACGACCGGTTCGCCGTCGACGAGGACGATGTCGTACTCGGACTCGGAGAGTTCGACCATCTCGTAGGCGTCGCCGTCGAGTTCGACGCCGGTTCGGTCCGCGATGGTCCGTTCGATGTCGTCTATCTCGTCGCTCCGCAGGTGGTGACGGGACTTCACCTTCATACCGGGTACTGCGCCGCGAGCCTGAATAAATCGCCCGTTATTCGAAGGGTTCCGAGTCGGTCACGTTCTCCGAACAGAGGGTGTCGAGCGCCCGAGACGCCGGTCGACCGGGAACAAACGCTAAGTGAAGGCGGCGCATGGTGAGTCGTATGTGGCGTTCCCGGACCAACCGGGACCGGAAGATGGTCGTCTGCATCGCCTGCGGTACCTCGGTGCTCCGGTCGGAGGCGCGAGAGTACGACAAAGAGGGTGACCGCTGGGACCGGCACGGAAAGGAGTTCGAGCACCTCTGTAAGGAGTGTTATCGCGGCCTCTGTCACCAACCCCGGGACGAACTCGAAGGACTCCTCGTGGAGGTGGAAGGGGAGGGACACAGCAGAGCGGAGTTCCTCAGCCGGTACTTCGGGGCGGTAGAGGAACGGTACGGCTCCCAAGAGGAGACCAACCGCGAGTCCTGACGGGACGCCGACGACCGCTTTTTCGGTGCGGTTCCGCGGAGCGAACGCGGCGACGGACCACTCGACGCCCGTCGGCGGGCGGATTTTCGACCGTGCGTGCGACACGACTAACTACCTCTCCCGTTTAGTCGTGCGCATGTCGAACGACGCGCAGGCGCAGGCCGGGACGGCGGAGGGGCAAGGGCCCGTGGAGATCAGCCCCGACGTCGCCCGGCAACTGCAAGAGAAACGAGAGGAACTCTTCGAGGAGTTCGAGATTCGGGACAAGTTCCCGTCGGACGTCCTCGCGGAGGCGCGCGAACGAACCGACGGCGTCCACGAGGAGATTCAAGACGAAATCGACGACCGGCGCGACTTGCGCGACCTGACGACGTGGACGACCGACCCGGTGGACGCACAGGACTTCGACGACGCGATAAGCATCGAAGAACACGAGGAGACGTACACGCTGTGGGTTCACATCGCCGACGTGAGCCATTACGTCCACCCCGGCTCCGAGATGTGGGACGAGGCGGTAAAGCGCGGCAACACCGTCTATCTACCCTCCTACACCATCCACATGCTCCCGCCGACGCTGGCGGAGACGGTCTGTTCTCTGGTTCCGAACGAGGATCGACTCGCGCACACAGTCGAGATGGAGATAGACAAGGAGAACCTCTCGTTCGAGGAGATAGATATCTACAAATCCGTCATCGAGTCCGACGAACGACTCACCTACACGCAGTGCGAGACGCGTCTCGACGACGAGGACCTCCCCCTCCACGAGGAGTGCGCACTCGTCTTCGAACTCGCAGACCAGATGCACGAACAGCGAAAGGAGGACGGCTCTCTCGTCCTCAACCCGCGGCGCGACCGCGCGCACACCATCATCGAAGAGTGCATGCTGAAGGCCAACAAGGCCGTCACGCACGAACTGATGTGGGGACGGGGCGTCGAGGCGATGTACCGCGTCCACCCCCAACCCACCCCCGACCAGTGGGACAAGGCGCTTCGCGAGATAATGGAACTCGACGGCGTCTCCATCCCGAGTGCGTCGTTCGACGACCCGCGGAAGGCCGTCAACGCCGCCCTCGAAGATTCGCCGCCGCGCGCACTCAACAAGATCCAACGCGCCGTGCTGAAGGTGATGCCCCGAGCGAAGTACATGAACGACCCGTTCGGCGGGCACCACGCGCTGAACTTCGACATCTACGGGCACTTCACCTCGCCCATCCGGCGACTGTCGGACCTGATCAACCACTGGATCGTCCACGAGAACGACGTCCCCGAGGACCTCATCGAACTCTGCGACCGCGCCTCCGACAGGCAGAAAGACGCCGAAACCGCGGAGCGACTGTACAAGCAGTTCCTCGAAGAGGTCCACTTGGACCCCTACGCCGTCAACAACCGCGGCCTCAGAACCGTCGACGAGGACGGCGACGTCGTAAACGAGGAGGGTCTCCCGCCGGAGACGGTGGACCTCCGCGAGGACTGATCGCGAGGCGACGGACGAACGCCGTCGCTACTTCTTGTGGGTGAAAAGGAGTACGTCGTCGTCGTGCGTTGAGACGCAGAGGTCGAGCAACATGCTCAGTTCGAGGCTGTTGTACTCCTCTTCGCAGACCACGAGGTCGTCGAACGGCTTCTCGCAGGCCGGACAGGCGATACTCACCGTGTTGCGGTACGTGGTGACGCCACCACTCGACTCGTGGGGCGTCACGGACGAGATGAGGTCGTCGTACGCTGCGTCGTCCATGTTCTGTCTCAGACGACGGAGTGCTGTGTGATAACTTTACTCCCCCGACGGGGCGGTTCGTCGGGTCGTCGTCGGTCCCCCTCGCGGCCCTCGCCGGACCCGCCGCGCCGGTAGCCGCGTTTCGTGGTCGGGTCCGTCCACGGCGACGCCAACCGAGTCTGCGTCCCCCGTTCGGCCGGGCATTCGGCTTTCGATCCGTCGGTTCGGTCTCGGTACCGCACACTCGCGCCGGATTACATGACAGTACCGAACATCGCGAACACGACTTAGGTAGGTTCGAGAGAACGATAGTACGGTCATGTCAATCGATAGAACGAGACGGGATGCCATGGGTGTGATTGCCGGGGGAATGACGACGCTCGGAGGACTGGCCGTCTCGTCGGGGACGGCGGGTGCCGCCGGAGACGAGTTGGAGGGCGTCGCGGTCGAACAGTCCTGTTCCGACGGGATGGGGACGCTCCGACTGCGGAATCCGAACTCCGAACCCGTCGGGGTCATCGCGTACGGACCGGATGCGGACGGAGACGGCAGGCGCGAACGGTACGACACCACACTCGACGCCGCGGGCGCAGGCGACGCGGCGGAGTTTCCGTCCGTTCCGACGGGAACGTACACGGTTATCACGCGGATTCTGGACGGGGACGGCGAGATGGTTCCGGGACCGACAGGGCGAATCGAGGAGGCGTCGGTCGAACTGACGTGTCCGCCAGCCTCGCCCGGTTCCTGCCTCGTTCTCGACGAATCCCGCCGGTACACGCTCGACGAGGACGTCGACTGCATCGAGATAACGGCCGACAACGCGCGACTGGACGCAGGCGGCTATCTCGTGAACGAGGTGCTCGTCCGGGCCGACGGAGTGACCGTCCGGAACGTCGGCGGTGCCAGCGAGTTCGCGGAGGGCGCGTTCACGCTGGACGCCGCGAATCACTGCAGAATCGCCGGGAACACCGTCGGCGAGGGGGGGTTCACGCTCGCGAACTCGAACCACAACGTGCTGGTCGACAACACGAAGCTACGGCAGGGAAACGGCCTGTCGCTCGAAGATTCGGACCGAAACTACGTCGCGCAAAACACGTTCGTCGGCGAGACGACGATTACGCTCCGCGGGTCCGACGCGAACGTGCTGGTCGAAAACGAGACCGAGACGGAGGATTTCAGCCTTCGACTCGTGGAGTCTCACGAGAACTGGATCAACGACAACCGCATCGAGAGCCAGTTCGATGCGGGCGTCACACTCGCGCGTTCTCACCGGAACGTCCTCCACGGGAACGACGTGCTCGGCGATACGGTCGGCATCTCTCTCACGGACGCCGACCGGAACGTCGTCCGGGAGAATCGGTTCGAGGGCAACGGCTCCGGAGTCGGGGCGGAACTCGCGAACGCAGACCGGAATACGCTCATCCGAAACCGCCTGAGCGGCTACGACGTCGGAATCGAACTCGTGGATTCGGACCGAAACCGGGTCCTTCAGAACGAGGTCTGCGGCGCTTCCGAAGCCACTCGGAGCGATAGCGACTCGACGGACAACGTCGTGAATGCGACGAGCACGGACTGTTCGGACGAGTAAGTCGGGGTTCGGATGCGCCCTCGTAGGTGCGATTGACGCCGTTCGTCGGTCGTGTCGAGAGGAAGTAGTGGACTCGCTGGGAGTCCCGTGAACGTAGTGAACGGGACGTCAGCGAGTCAATCGACTGAGGGAGTGAAACGACCGAAAGAAATGGACTCGCTGGGATTTGAACCCAGGGCCTCACCGCCTCGGGCAAGATGGCCCCGTAACCGCAAGAGGGGGCCGCCCTCGGCGGTTCCAAGGAAGCAAACGGATACACTACTCGGCGTATCCGCACCCATGCGCGTGGGCGCGTTTGGTGTCACGAGGTACGACAATGAACGCAATCCCGCCGCACGAAGCGAAGAACCGCTACCTGAAAGACAAGTCTACCGACGTAACCGACTCCACACTATCGAACTACCGGACCACGCTGAACGGTTTCTGTGATTGGCTGTGCGATGAGGCGGGAGTGAAGACGCTCAATACGCTGACGAGTGACGAGATTCAGCAGTTCAAGGAGTGGCGATTAGAGCGTGTGAAGACCATCACGCTCAAGACCGACATGACCTGCATCAAGGGCTTCATCCAGTTCTGTGAACACATCAGCGCGGTTCCCGACGGGATGAGCCAATTAGTCCGCGTCCCGAAGCCGAGCCGCGAGGACGAGGTTTCCGATAGTATTCTCACAAGTGACGAGGCAACCGAGATTTTGGACTACCTCGAAAAACACGAGTACGCGAGCCTACGTCACGTCGTGTTCTTAGTTCTCTGGAAGACCGGGATGCGACGGAGTTCGCTATATGGACTCGACAAGCGCGACTTCGAGGACGGCTCAAAGCCGTATCTCAAAGTTCGCCATCGTCCAGAAACAGAAACACCGCTCAAGAACAAGGGTCGAGGCGACCGTGACGTTCGGATAAGCGGAGAAGTCGCTGATGTGCTACGGGACTACCTTCGATTCAACCATCGAGATGGGGAGGACGAACATGGGCGCACACCTCTACTCATGTCCTCTCACGGGAAGCGATGTGAACCCTCTACCATCCAGCGGAACATCTACACCGTAACTCGTCCCTGCCACTATACTGGAGAGTGTCCGATGGGGCGTGACCTCGATGAGTGCGAGGCGACCTCGTACAATACGGCAAGCAAGTGTCCTGCTTCTGTAAGTCCTCACGCTCTCCGACGAGGATACGTGACCGAGTCACTGAACGCTGGCCAGCCGAAGGATGTGACTGCTGACCGAGTAGATATGTCTCACGAGGTCATGGACAAGCACTACGACAAAGCGACTAAGAACGAGCAGATGGAGCGACGAGAGGACTACCTCGTGGACGTATAAACCGGCCTTTCACCTGTCAAGTTTCTCTGCGAGCCACACGACGAATTTCGGATTCGGATACAGCAACCACCGAACGGCGCAACTTAGCAAATTTCTATCCGCGTGTTCTAACATCTCCTCGTGGCGGCGTTGGTAGTCCATCGCTCCGATTTTTGAGACGGCAAACAGTTCTGCGTATCCCTCATCCAGCCACCAAATCGCAATTACCGGGAGTGTAATGAGTAGAGTAGTAGTCAGAGTAACCGCAGTGAACGTCGTGAATTGTCCTAAGGTAGGAAAAGAGAGAGCAACTCCAAGCCATCTCCCAATCAGCACAGGAACACCAAAACCGGCTAAGAGTACCAAAGGAACTCGTAAGACGATACTCGCCAGACTCAGGAGTGCTGGAGGTTTCGTATGGCCTACCTCATGCAAGAACACGTAATCTCTCACGTTTTCAGGAGCCTCACTGAGTCTGTTTTCGTTCAGTAGAATAGTTCCGAAAGGGGTACACTGACCTGCCGCAGACCAGTCCTCGGCATCTATCCAGAAGACTGTCCGTTTCTCACCGTGGGCTTGGTAGAGTTCCTCTCTGCTGACACCACTGAAATTGATAGTTCGAGCGTAGAGCCGAGTGAACCACTTGGCAAGTTGATTGTGAGTCTGCATAGTGTTAATCGAACTTGCTCCCAACGTACCACAGGACAGTCATCAGGGTAAGCCCCATTAGCACGAGTTTGATGAACTCTGAGGGGGTGGTGATGAAGATACCCACGAGGCCACGAACTACCTCCTGAGGGTTGTGCAGGTTACTGACGATGTGGATGAAGCCCTCGATGTAGTCCAGCGGATGGAGCAATCCATCTGCGTAGAAATACGCAGTGATTAGGCCCCAACCACTGGTTAGCATTCCGATGAAGTATTTGACTGCTCCTGTCTCATAGCCCATATTCACTCATACGTCACATTGTGACAAAAGAGTAATTAAACCGAAGTGGAAGTAGAATATGCTGAATCTGCACCTCACCAATTCAGTAGAAGTCTGTTCCGTTTGGCTCTACTGTGTGAAGATACGATGAGGCCGAGGCAGTTAGAATGCGTTGAAGAAGTTCCTACCTACTCCGGCGCGGCTACGTCATTCAAGCGCTGAACGCGGGCCAGCCACGCGATGTGACCGCCGACCGCGTGGATATGACTACCGAAGTATTAG
The DNA here is from genome assembly GCF_900113245.1 of Halopelagius inordinatus. Lineage (NCBI taxonomy): Archaea > Methanobacteriati > Methanobacteriota > Halobacteria > Halobacteriales > Haloferacaceae > Halopelagius > Halopelagius inordinatus. The sequence goes on along the minus strand of NZ_FOOQ01000001.1, from coordinate 322,200 downwards.
ACAAGCACTACGACCACGCGACGAAAGAGGAGCGGATGGAACGCCAGGAGGACTACCTCGTGGACGTGCAATCTATCAACTACGGTCCAAAATATTTTGACAGCTGCACGTAACTTTGTGAGTATGGCAGACCGAGCCTCCGGTGACCAGAGCAAACACGATGCCGTCGTAGAAAAGATTGCAAAAGAACTCGATGAGGACCAGGACTATGTTCGGGCTGATGACATAGACGAGTTCAAAGACCCTCAGAAAGTCAATGACCATGTCCCGGACATTAGCGTAGGCGTGCTCCCGAGCACAGTAATCGAGGTAGAAACAGACACCAGTGATGATGCAGGGCAACGCTTAGCATTCAAAGAGTGGGCAGAGGAGAAGTCGTTTCGTACTTACAAAGGAGTGCTTGCAAAGTCACGGTCGCGGTGGGAAGAATTCGAACAGAGAGATTAGGAGAGATACAAACCTACGTAATACTCTCGTGAAGATTTTGAAGGGCTAACTGAGGATGGAGAGTGGATTCTCGCTAATGATGATTGGGAGAATCAGGTGTACCATACACCGGACGGTGAGCAGCCGTACTAATTCTTGACTCTCTGTCTTTCTCTCAAACGGTCATAAAGTGTTTTTCATTTAATTTCCTTAACACGAAATATATATCGAACCAATTCCTTGGAAGTTCGTTCTGTTTCGCTCGAACAAGTCGATACGCGAGGACGCCGCTCCTTTGGCCCGCTACACTACTCGGTTGGACCCACGTATGCCGAACCAAGACCAGTCTGTTTCGCTAATTAGAGTGGCGAAACGAAGGCTCAACGCAATGAGGCGGCAAGATAACTAACACCCTCTAACTCTCCTCTCCATGAAACGTCACACTCTCCACATCAACGCCCTCCGTCATCGGGTCAGAACCCTTGGGGAACAGCCACACCGCCTCAGATGAGTGGGCCGGATTCCACGATACCACGTTTATTGTCTCACCACACTCCAGATAGAGATAGTGAACAGACTCTCCCGGTGACGGCCACCGCGTCTCTTTGTCGATAATGGTGTACTCCACGTCGTTGACGGTAACCTTCTCACCGGGTTCCAACTCATCGAACTCGGGAACATCTTGCAGGAACTCGGAGGTGGTGACTGCCATATTACCACTCTCTGAGTGGACATTGATAAGCCTATATCTGAATCTATGGTGCGATGAGGCAGGAGAGAGTCAGAACACTTTGAGGTAGTCCTCCACGATAGTGTTTCGGCAAATCAGTACACTCGGAACGTCTCTAAGAACTCCTCAATCACATCCTGCTCCTCAGGCGTAATTCCAAACATATCATAGACAATCTCGTTTACCATTCTTTCCAGTTCTTCGGTGTTCGTCGCCGCCACCTCATCGCGGTCGTCATCGAGACGGTTCAGAAGTTCCTCAACGCCATCGTCGCTCCGGGGGATGGGAATGGTCGTTTCCTCGCCGCTCTTGACCCTACGGCCATCTACGGCGGCGTGAACGTACTCGGCGCGACGCTTCCGGGCCTCACGGTCGTCAGAGTACATCGCCGGGTCGTTGATTACGTCCGACCGACCGGCCTGTACCGTAAAGTCGCCCTCCACATCTCCCTGTACTTCGGCGTTGACAGGATACCGGCGCGTCTGCCACTCGTAGGTGATGTACTCAAGTTCGCCGTCATAGTCCCCGAGGTATGCCTCAGGGAATCGCGCGGTTTTGGCATCTGTGTCTAACGCCGTAGTGATTGCAGACACGGACCCCCGAATCTCGTCGCGGTCTTCGTCGTCGCCCCATGCAATCGGAAGGGGAGTGAGATAGTTCGTGGTGTACTTGTAGTATCCATCGACCTTCAGTGCCGTGTAGTGCTTGAGATAGAAGTCCAATGCATTGGAGTTCAACAGCGCGGCGAACGTATCTGTTCGACTCTTGAACTCATCTTCGAGTTGCACACCGTATGCGGCCTTGAAATACCACGTTCCGACCTCATCCAACATAAACGTCGCTTCTGCCGCGATTTCAGGGCAGATAAGTTTCGGGTCTTCAAATCGCGTCATACTCTTGGGATACCCAAACCCGTACCAGTCTCCCCGGTTTTCAAACCGCCCTCCTTCGCGGCTTTCTAATGTGTCTCGATGCTCCGTCAAATACGACCACGTCAAGGGCAACTCGTCTTCCAACCTCTCCTGACTGATTAGATTCGAGGAGAGGTTCCCGTCGTCGTCACGGTCGAGCGTGTACGGTACGATTGCGTGTTCTCCAGACCAATCTCCACGCCATCGGTTAATGTCTCGACCCTGTAGCCACGGTCGTAGCGTATCTGTTTCAACCTCATACTCTCGGCTCTCTCCCTTTGGAACAACCGTGACCGTGCTACCTGTATCGTCGGCAGAAATTCGGTCGGCATCAATCGGCGTGACGAGGAAAACGTCGTTCGCGCTGGTCTGTGTTCCAGCAAAAACCGAGTCCGTCACATCCCCCACACTCGCGTCACTTGCCGCGTCCATCTTGTGAATGATATTCAGTTCCTCCGGCGGCATCAGCGCCCAATATCCGTCATCCAAGTCACCCTGCGGATGGTCGAAAACGTTGATGAACTCGTCCTCATAGCCGGGTTCGTCACGGTGCTGACGGACTGATTCGAGGATTGCGGTATCGAGGCTTCGGTTCGTAGGTTCTTTCGTATCACCCTTCACACGCACACACCGGATTTCGTTCTCGTTTCGCTCGTTCACGTCCGGTTCGTCTTCGAGGATGACGATAGCCGGGTAATTCTTCGCATCCTCGAAGACGCCCGAATCGCGGAAGTCGTATACCTCGTTGATTCGGCTTTCACGCAACAACACACGCCGAAGCCCCTCGCCGTAGTCCGTGGTCATAAACTGATTCGGAGTGATGTACCCGAGTTTTCCCGTATCCTCAGATAACCAATCAAGACCACGCTCATAGAACGGGCCGTAAATATCGTAGTTCCCTGTTGTGGACTCATACAATTGGTTCATCATCCGCTTCTGACTATCCGGGAGATTCTGGATACGGACGTAGGGAGGGTTGCCCACGACGTAGTCGTACTCCATATAATTCTTCACAACGAGGGCCAGCACCGTGTCCTCGAACATCTTGAACAGCCGCCCGTCGTTGTGTTCCTCCTTGAGATACCGAACGTTCTCCAGCATATCGTTCACGTAGGGCGCGAAGAAATCCTCGACGCCGGAGTACTCCTGCGAGGTATGCTGATTGATTCGCTCCTCAAGGCCGCTCTGGTACGTCCAGTCGAAGTCGCCGCCGAACTCCTCGGCAAGGGCCATGTGGTCTTTGACGGTGTCCAGCACGCCTTGTAGAGCCGCGAAGTATTCCCCGAAGTTCCCAACTCCCGTCTCCAACTGGATGGTGTCGAACAGCGGCATCCGAACGCGGCGCACGAGGAACCCGTCTTCCGTCTCGGCGGCTTCGTCCTCATCGACTTCGACCGGAAGGGGAACGGGAATCCGCACGTCCTGTTCGTCTTCGGTCATCGCGTCAAACGTCATCTGTCGCGTTCCGTCACCACCAAGGTCGGCCCCGGTGAGTTCGCGCTCGTTCCGGAGGGTGTCTGTTCGGTAGATAGGGAGACGCCGAATGGTGTAATTGGGATGGGACTGCTTCGCCTCGCGGTACGCGGGTAGGATTGCGACGACGAACCGAATCTGTGCCATCAGAACGGCGAAGGGGTGAATGTCGAGTCCTACCACACGAGGGCGCGTACAGAGGTCTTGGAGATGGTCTTTCCAGTCCGGGTCATCTTCATAGCGTTCCACGTCAGCGAGATACCGCTCAACGGCTTCCACAAGAAATGTCCCCGAACCACAGGCCGGGTCGATGAGCCGTTCACCGGAAACGCCACGCTCGTAGCCGACGCCGTCCATAATATAGTCGATGACAGGCTGAGGCGTGTAGAACTCCCCAAGTGCTTTGCGCGTTTCCGGGTCGAAATACCGCTGGTAGAGGTCGCCAAGGAGGTCGCCCTCTACTTCACCAAAGTCGAATCGGAGGACGTTGAAGAACACCTCGGCAACGGCTCGGCTGAAGCGATTCCGCGTGGCTTCGCTAATTCGCTCTACTCCGTCTGATTCCTTTGCGACAGCCTCAAACTGATTTGCTCCTGTTTCGTGACCCCGTGAGAGTTGCTCCTCGTAGCCGTCAGTCCACCATACGAAAATGTCGTCTTGGAACAACCCTTCGACCAACTGCTCTTGCATATCGTCGATGAGGTTGTCTGCGGCGACAGGGAAGGCATCAAGGTTGATGCTTTGACCGAAACCCTGCAAGCCTCGGAAGTAGTCGTCCATTCCGTCGTATCCGGTTCCCGCGAAGAAGTCGTGGTCTTCCGTGGCTTTCGCAAGGAGGAGCCGCGCGAGGAGGGCGTGACCGCTTTCGAGACAGAACATAAAGTCCCGTAGCGACTGGTTCCCGTCGATGAACGGTTCCCACGATGCCGGTACTTCATCGGGTTCACTCGCGTAGGTCGCTTCCCAAAAGTCGTAAGCACCCTTGACGAACTTTGCGTCCCGTTCATCGCGGAGTTCTTCAAGCAAGTCCATCATCCCGGTCACGAGGTCGGCAAACGGACTGCCTTCTTCCAGCCGGAAGGTGTCGAAGAAGTGTTCCTGTCCGAGTTCAGCCTGTTCGTCAAGTGGAATCGGGTCGAGGTCTTCGAGGAACTGATTCACGTCATCCGCACTTGTGAGGTCGAACTCACGTTTCTGGAGGGCGCTGACGAGGTCGCGGGCATCACTCTCAGTAATCGACGCCATTGACGCCACGATGAGGGGGCGGTTCTCCCCCCGTCGATAGAGCCGCAACTCCTCGCCGTTAGTCAGTACCCCATATTCGGCCCGCAGGAAATCCATATATCCGAACAGTTGCGATTCGTGGGGCGGCAGGTCACGCCCTGTAGTCTTGAACTCATACACCGCAGTCACGGCTTCGTTCGAGTCGAGAGTGATGTAGTCCGGGCGTCGGTCGTCGGGCAGGGTGAACTCGCTTCGGAGGTCTGTTCCCGTGCCTTCGTAGTCCAGCGCGTCGTAGAATCCGCGTTCGAGAAACAGATTTTCCACGTCGCGTTCGCTCATATCGTCGTCCGTTTGCTCGGCAATCGAACGAATGGAATCGTAGAGAGCAGAGGAGTTCGGCATTAATCAGTCCCATTCGTTCACCCATGAAAAAGGTGAGTGAGGAGACATTGCGTAGATGTGGATGGAATTAGTATTTATGAGTTGATAGTTCGTAACTCACATAAAAATATTACTGGTGTCTGATTTGTCCTGTTGGCTTCAACCTTTCCCACAACGTATAGCAGGCCAGCACAGCGATTTGTTTTGTTATATGATGTATCTCTTTCAGAGAGTCTTGAAACGCCCTCACGGGTCACGTTCTTGCTATGGGTATGTCTGCCTCTCCGTTAGTAGGTGATGGTCGGGGGTGTCACTGTCTAATACAAACTTATCTTAAATTCATTTCCCACAGAATTTCCTGTGTGGCTTCCTAAGAGGTTTCATTTTTTGGTGAGGAAAAGTATGCAATTACTCACGGAACTCACCCATGCGCTTATCAGGGTGCTTAGAATCGACGAGGAGAATAACCGGAGTGGGGAGTTCACATAAACTACTGTGTGGCTCGTCGCGTCACGCCCCACGCGTGCGCCCTGCTGTAGTGCCGCATCTATGGGCACTACTGAGTGAGGCTACTCATCCACAATTCACAAAGTTCGATGCGATGAGGCCGGGATAGTAATAGAACTTAGCGGTAGGGTTGAAACACGTAGAGTTGAATCCTTGCGGTGAGATTAAACACAGTAGCCAGACTTCGGCGTTACTCCTCTGACTGTATCATTCCTCTCGTAGAAGGGACGTACTGAGAGAGATGCTAATTAGAGAACTCGGTCGGTGAGTCAACGGTATCGACGTGAACCAACCGCCGCCTCCTCGCATTACCTCTCGTGGGTACGAGCGCACCGAGCGCGATTGAACGCATAATTAACAGACATTTTAGTAGTCTGTGAATATGGTACTAATCGAGTCCCAACTCTCGCGCGACTTCTTCGGGTGGCTCGGGAGTAAACTCCAAACCCCAATACACGTATGGTCGTTCCTTTTTCAGATATTCTCGGTACTCCCCGTCTCCATTTTCCAGCCGTTCTTTGATTTCCCGTCGTCCGTCAGCAAGCCAGTCACTCATACAGTCGTGTCACACTAAACCTATAAGAAAGAGAGTAACCAAATACTTGCATATCATCCATACATTCACCTTCGATACCTTCGTATCCCCGAAGAATCGGCAGGTAGAGCGCAACGTAATTCCGTGAAATTGGAACCAAAATCCGCATATTTCTCAGAGCGACTTACGTTGTCTGCGCTCGCGCCCGTCGCCTCGTGTGCCAACCGGCGCGCACTTCTCTCACGGTCGTCACCTCGGTCGAGCCGGAAGTTCGAGGCATTGTTCCAAAGGTTTGCCGCGATGAGCCGGAGTAGTTGGTAACGCTGTGGTACCTCCTCACTACGGTCGGTGTCACTCCCTCCCTAATTCGATGTATGGCGAGTCGGATAGGTGAAGAAGGGGAGAAGGACTACAGGTTGAGGGGTAGTTCGAGAGATGTACTTCTCAGTTCTGACTCAAAGGTTCAATGCGATGAGGGCAGGATGTAGACTAAATCTCATCAGGAGTAGGATGCAGAGTTGGACTTCACTACTGTGATGGGTACACTACGCCGACTCCTACAACTTCTAACTCACCGCTGAATCGAATCACGTCTCCGGCTCATCGCGTTGTAGATGAGGAGTCATACTATGAGAGGTGATACTAACCTCTGTATTGTTGCTGAGTAGTACCGAGAGAAACCACATTACTCCGTCCGAATTGCCCTCACTCTATACACAACGTGTATACACTTAATGATACCGATATATGTATGAGAAAATAATCTCTGTAATAATGATGGTTCCCGGCTCATCGTAGTACAGATGGATACTCCTCCCTTCTTCAAACCACTTCCAACTGCTTCACCCCTACATGAGAGAGTAGAAGAATCGACTTCACAACCTCGTAACCACTTCGAGACGGCGAGTAGTCCGTCAAGGAAAGACGCGATGACGCCAGCACCAATCAGAATATTCCCTTAGATATTCTCCAAATAGTCCCGACGCTGTTCGGCCTTCTCTCGATTCCCACGGCGGTCATAGTGCTTCTCAAGAACGTCAAGGCTCACATTCATCCGGTCGCTGACGACCTTCTCTGGAACGTCCTCTGATAGGTGATGTGTGATTGAGCCACGCCGAATGGCGTGGGGACTCACACTCGATGGACACTTGCTCGCCTTGTTTCGGTCCATGGCTTCACAGGTGGCTATTTCTCGGTTGTGAGGACACTCCCCTGTGTATTCGCACGGTCGAGTAGTCTGGTAGATATTATCTCGGAGAGTCGATTTTGCTGGCCTTCCGTGAGGGGTGGAGAACAGCGGGTTACGACCGAACATGTCGGCGGCGTCCTCGCGTTTGTACTTGATGTATGAATCCAATATATCGCATATTTCAGCACTCAAAGAGACGTGTCGCTCTCCCTCCTCTCTGTTCTTCAGACGCGTTTCTGTGTCAGGACGGTGGTGAAGTTCAACGTACTGTCCATCGGCGTCATAGTCCTCTACATCAAGGCTATGGGCCGCTCCAATTCGCATTCCGGTGTGCCATAGAACTTCAACAAGAGCGTGTTCTCGGCTTGCACGCTTGTACTCTCGAAGGAACTCAATGAGCCGACTCGCCGCGTCGTTACTAAGCATCGCCGTTCGTCGGTCCTCGTTCTTCGCCAGTGACGGCATCAAAATCTTATCGTGTGTTCCACTTGCTACCCCGTCAATGTTCTCGCACCAATTGATGAAGACACGAAGTGTCGATAACTGCGTGACCATTGTGACGTTGTTGAGGTCGCCGTCATCGCGCCGCCACATTTTGTAGTGCTGGAGGTCACGGCCACTCAGAATGTTCATGTTGTCTATCTCTGCGACCTCATCGCACCACTGCACGAAATGACTGAGCCGGTAGTGGTGTGCTTGGATGGTACTCTCTGAAACCTCATCCGCTCGCTGTGAGAGATACAGTTCCTTAGCCTCCTCTGGCTGAATCGGTTCGAGATTGGTTTGGTGCGTTCGAGGCACAGGTATAGCCCAACCTAAGAAGCGATTTGTAATAACTCTAACATCTTAAAGAGGGTATCGTTAAGTCATTGAAGCGGGCCATCTGCCGGTCATAGTACTCACACGACAGAGCAATCATTTTGGCTAACTGCCAGACGGCAGGGGGATGACTCAAAGAAATCACGAATACACAACCGGCAACCTACGCCGAGAGACGGAGCGAATACGCGATTCTAACGGTGTAGTGGTTATATAAAGAAGCGTCGCCATGTTGCGATTACCGAACGTGCGCAACGCGCATGGACTCGCTGGGATTTGAACCCAGGGCCTCTTCCTTGCGAAGGAAGCGATCTACCACTGATCTACGAGCCCGCACTTCGTTCGAGGGCGTGCGGTCATTTGTACCTTCTGTTTCGAACCGGTGGAGCGAACGCCTCGCACACCGTATCGACCGACTCGGCCGTCGCTCACAGGGACGATAATCGAAAGTGAGAGAGAAGGCGCGGACGCCTCAGCGCCGTGAACCGCACGGAACGCGAGACAGCCCCTAGCTCTGCGCCTCGTTCGAGTTCGGCGTCGGGGGCAGCCCCCACCGACGAGATCAGTCTTCGAGGACGATCTCGATGCTGACGTCGTTCGGCACCTGAATGCGCATCAGCTGGCGCAGGGCGCGTTCGTCAGCGTCGATGTCGATGAGACGCTTGTGGACGCGCATCTCCCAGTGTTCCCACGTGGCCGTCCCCTCTCCGTCGGGGGACTTCCGCGTCGGAACTTCGAGCGTCTTCGTCGGCAGCGGAATCGGCCCACTGAGATTGACGCCCGTCTTGTTGGCGATTTCGCGGACGTCGTCGCAGATGTTGTCGAGGTCCTCCGGGCTGGTCCCGGCGAGACGAACGCGTGCCTGCTGCATTCTATCGCTCGTTGACCTCGAGCACCTTGCCGGCCGCGATGGTCTGGCCCATGTCGCGGACAGCGAAGCTGCCGAGTTCCGGGATTTCGCCCGACGGCTCGATGCTGAGCGGCTTTTGCGGTCGCACCGTCACGACAGCCGCGTCGCCGGACTTGATGAAGTCGGGGTTCTCCTCTGCGACTTCGCCAGAGGAGGGGTCGAGTTTCTGGTCGATGGACTCGATGGTACACGCGACCTGCGCCGTGTGGGCGTGGAAGACCGGCGTGTACCCGGCCGTGATGACCGAGGGGTGCTGCATGACGACGACCTGCGCCTTGAACGTCTCTGCGACGGACGGCGGGTCGTCGGCGGGACCACAGACGTCACCGCGTCGGATGTCGTCCTTACCGACGCCGCGGACGTTGAACCCGACGTTGTCGCCGGGGCCGGCCTGCGGAACCTCTTCGTGGTGCATCTCGACCGTCTTCACTTCGCCGCCCACGTCGGAGGGCTGGAAGGAGACGTTGTCGCCGGGGCTCATCGTCCCCGTCTCGATGCGGCCGACCGGGACCGTACCGATGCCGGAGATGGTGTAGACGTCCTGAATCGGCAGGCGAAGCGGCGCGTCCGTCGGCGGCTCCGCGGCCGGCAGGTCGTTGAGCGATTGAAGCAGCGTCGGACCGTCGTACCAGGACGTGTTGTCGGACGCTTCTGCGATGTTGTCGCCCTCGAACGCCGAGATGGGGACGAACGTCGCGTCTTCGGAGCGGAAGCGAACCTGCTGCAGGAGGTTCTGGACTTCCTCTTTGACTTCCTTGTAGGTGTCTTCGCTGTAATCAACGACGTCCATCTTGTTGACCGCGATGATGAGTTCGTTGATGCCCAGGGTGCGGGCCAGGAAGACGTGCTCGCGGGTCTGGGGCGCGACACCGTCGTCGGCGGCGACGACGAGAACCGCGTTGTCGGCCTGCGAGGCACCCGTGATCATGTTCTTGACGAAGTCGCGGTGACCAGGACAGTCGACGATGGTGAAGTAGTACTCGTCGGTGTCGAACTCCTGGTGCGCGATGTCGATGGTGACACCGCGTTCGCGCTCTTCTGCGAGGTTGTCCATGACGTAGGCGAACTCGAATCCGCCCTTGCCTTTGGACTCTGCCTCTTCTCGGTGCTGCTCGATTACGTGCTCGGGGACGGATCCTGTCTCGAACAGGAGTCGCCCGACCAGCGTACTCTTTCCGTGGTCGACGTGGCCGATGATGGCCAAGTTCTGGTGCGGTTTGTCACTCATTGGTGGGTCACGCGCTAAGGCGCTCTGTGGAAGGGTGTTTAACCTGAAACACCTAAAACGATTTCGATACGCTATACAGGCCAGAGCGGCGTCGTACCGCGATTTTGTGAGACGAGATGTCACACCGCATCCCGGATTCTCGCCCGAATATGCAAATTCGGTGACAGACTCGCCGAGCGTCGCTGCTCAGTCGAGTCGCCCGACGTCGGCGAGAACGGCCGTTGCAGTCTCTGGGCCGCCCGCTCCGCGGCCGCTGATGTTCAACTGGCCGGCGTGAGCGGTCTCCAGTTGGACGATGTTCCGCGTCCCGGTGACAGAGAGCGCCGCGTTCGTCGGGACGAGGCGCGGGCCGACGCGGACGCCGCCGTTCGGCGTCGCCTCGCCGATGAGGCGAATCGTCCGCCCGTCCTCGGCGGCCAAATCGAGTGCGCTGCCGGGGATGTCCGTGATACCCTCGACTTCGGCGTCCGCGAGGGTGTACTCTCTTCCGTCGGAGAGGACGTTCGCGAGGATGACGCATTTCAACGCCGCGTCGGTCCCCTCGACGTCGAAGGAGGGGTCCGCCTCCGCGACGCCGAGGTCCTGCGCTTCCGCGAGCACGTGTTCGTAGTCGAGTCCCTCGGCGGCCATCCGCGAGAGGACGAAGTTCGCCGTCCCGTTGAGGACGCCGCGCGCCGCCTCGACGTGGGAGGGGCCGAGGTCCTCGATAGTCGAGAGGACGGGAATCGCGCCGCCGACCGTCGCCTCGAACCGGACGTCGCCCGCGCTCTCGCGCGCGAGCGACGTCAACTCGCCGTAGCGTTCGGCGACCGGACCCTTGTTCGCGAGCACGAGATGTCTGTCGCGTTCGAGCGCCGACCGCGCGTGAGAGAAGCCGGGTTCGGCGTCGCCGAGCGTCGTCGGCGTCGCCTCCACCAACACGTCGTACTCGGCGTCGAGAGCGTCCTCCGGGTCGCCGCTCCCGACGACGCCCTCCGTCCGCTTGCGTTCGAGGACGGACGCGGGGTCGATGCCCTCCTCGTCCACGACGGCCGACGAGGAGTCGGCGAAGGCGGTGACGGTGTGGCCGTACTCCGCGGCGAGTTCGACGACCGACCCGCCGACCGCACCCGCGCCGACGACGGCGAGGCGGTGTCCGCTCATGCGGTTCCCTCCGTGAGGGGTTCGACGACGTGTAACTCCTTTTCGTCGGCAATCGTCCGGACGGCGTCGATCGCGGCTTCCGTCTCGCCCGCGCGCGTCGCGAGGCGGAGGCGGGCGCTGGAGACGTCCTCTCTGCCCTCCGGCGCGTTGAGCGAGATGTCGGAGACCGAGGCCGAACTGCACTCCTCGATGCGGCGGAGCGTATCCGAGAGGTCGGTGTCCACGAGATGTCCGATGAGGACGACCGACAGTTCCTCGCCGTAGCGCTCCGCGCCCGCTTGGATGACGTTGACGCCCTCGTTTCGGAGAGCTTCGACGATGGTCTCGAAGCGGTCGGGCGGACACTCCAAGTCCACCTCCACGGGGATTCGCCCGCGGGGGGTCAGATTCCCCCGTTCGTGGAAGATGGACAGCAGGTTACCGCCGTTGTCGGATATCGGCCGGAGGGCGGCGAGCAACTCTCCGGGTTCGTCCACGAGTTCGAGACGGACCGTGTGCGGTTGGGGCCGTTCCCCGCCGTCGGTTTCGGTGACGTCCGCGTCGGGGCCGGTGTCTGCGGCGTCTTCGTCGCCGGTCATCGTTCCACCCCCCGACGGCGCCGCTCACCTGTTGTCGACAGGGAGCGGTCGTACTGTTGCTCCGTGTCGGTGCGGCGCGGGAGAGTGGTCCCCGTCTGCATACTATCGACAACTCGTTGCTCGGCTTATAAGCCTTCGTCGGTTGCAAATCTGTCCGGCGCTCCGCGTGCGTTCACACGGGGAGGCCGGTTCGCAGTCGATGCGATTGCGGGACGACGACGGGGCGGGCAGCCCTCAGATATCTCGCGTCTCGTTGCCCCCGAGAGCGGTCCGGCCGCTTCCGGAATCAGGCCCGTGGAACCGAGAGCGTCACGACTGCGCCGTCTGCGTCCCCCTCGGCGAACGTCAACTCCCCGCCGTGGGATTCGGCGACTGCCTTCGCCACCCAGAGGCCGAGACCGCTCCCGTGCGTGAGTTGCGTTATCTCCGCGTCGCCGTTGACGACCGCTCGTTCGTGGTCCGGGATGCCCGGTCCCTCGTCTACGACGCGGAACTCCACGACGTCGCCGTCCCGTCGGACCGACGCGGCGACGTTCGGGGAGTCGCGTTCCGCGGCGTCGTCGGACGGAGAGTCGCCCGTCGAACCGTGCTCTACGGCGTTCTCGACGAGTTCGGACAGGGCGCGTCGGAGGTCGCTCGTCGCGAGAACCGAGACGCTCTCGTCTGTGGCGCGCACGGTCACGTCCGCCGACGGCGAGTCCGCGCGAACGTCGTCTACGGCACCGCCGAGTACCGCTTCGGCGTCCGTCGGTTCGTAGGCGTCCGGACCCCGCTCTCGTGCCTGCATGATGACTTTCGCGTCGTCGGCGAGACTCCCCACCGTATCGGCACTCCGCTTGACCGTCGCCGCCGAGGACGCGAGTCGGTCGTTCGCGCCCGCCTCGGCCGCGACGATGTCGGCGTACCCAGAGAGCACCTGCGCCTCGTGTCTGAGGTTGTGTCTGAGGACGCGGTTGAGAACGGCGATTCGACGGCGTTCTCTGGCGAGTTGCTCTGCTCTGACTCGCCGGGCGTCGTAGACGCCGATGACGACGTGCGCCGCGGCGGCGATAGCGACGAGGTTGGCGACGACGAACGTGGTGGTGTCTAATCCGGTCGGGACGGCCCCCTGCGAGGCGGCGTGTCCGAGCATCACGAGACCGAGGACGACGACGCCGAGGGCGTTCCACGCCGCGATTCTGACCGCGTTGCGGTCGCTGAATCGGCTCCGGTGGAGGAGATATCCGGCGGCGACGAGTCCGACCGAGACGGCGGAGCCGAGAACCGAGAGGGCGGTCGCGATAGGCGTCGGCGCTCCGCGGAGGAGCGGATACATGTTCGGGACGAGAAGGAGGAGTCCGGTCGAAGCGAGAAGCCCGCTTGCGACGAGTCGTTTCGGTCCCCGCCTCTGCGTTCCGTCGAACGCCGCGTCCGGCGGGGACGAGAACCCGAGTCGGTCGGCGAGAGAGAGCAGTCGTGGGCGCATCTGTATACCTCCCGGACGGAGCGCGGCGACATGTAGGCTCCGGGTACAGTCTCAAAATCGATACTCGAAGCCATCGCGAGTCGAAGAACCTGCGGCTACGGCCACTTGGGGCAGCGAGAGAGAACTGAGACGCCGGACGCGCGTCCGGCGTCAGAGAGCGCCGACGCTCAGATGTAGTCGACGGCCTGCGACAGTTCGAGCTTCATTCCCTTCCGCTCTCGAATCTCCATTATCTTCTCGCGCTGGAGGTTGTCCGCGAGGACGCGGAAGCCGGCGTTCTCGGTGTTCCACGACGCGCGACCCTCGGTGGCCGAGCGGATGTCCGAGGAGAACCCGATCATCTCTTCGACGGGCGCGATGCCCTCGATGACCATCAGGTCGCCCTCTTGGAACATGTCGTCGACGCGCCCGCGGCGACCCTGAATCTCGCCGGAGGCAGAGCCCATGTGCTCGGAGGGAACGTCGATGCGGACGTTCTGGATGGGTTCGAGGAGCTTGATGTCCGCGTCGATGAGCGCGTGGTGGACCGCGTTACGGACCGCGGGGATGACCTGCGCCGGACCGCGGTGGATGGTGTCCTCGTGGAGCTTCGCGTCGTGAAGCCGGAGGAGCGACCCCTGAACGGGTTCGGCCGCGAGCGGACCGTCGTCGAGCGCCTCTTCGAGGCCCTCGATGACGAGTTCCATCGTCTCGTTGAGGTGCTGGATACCCTTCGTGTCGTCGATGAGGATGTTCGTCCCGTGGATGTGTTCGACGTCCTGCGAGGAGTCTTTGTCCATGCCGGCTTCCTGCAGCGCTTCGCGGCGCTCCAGTTCGGGCATGTCCATCGAGATTTCGCCGCGCTTTATCTGTTCGACGATGTCCTCGGAGAGAGGCTCGACCGTGATGTAGAACTTGTTGTGGCGGTTCGGCGAGACGCCCTCGACTTCGCGCGACTGGCTCTGGGGCTTCTCGCGGTAGACGACGATGGGTTCGCCGGTGACGACCGGGATACCCTGGTTCTTCTGGATGCGCTGGGTGATGACTTCCAGGTGGAGTTCGCCCTGTCCGCTGATGAGGTGCTCGCCGGTGTCCTCGTTAATCTCGACGCGGATGGTCGGGTCCTCCTTTGCGACCTGCTGGAGCGTCTGGATGAGTTTCGGCAGGTCGTCCATGTTCTTTGCCTCGACGGACTTCGTGATGACCGGCTCGGAGATGTGCTCGATGGACTCGAACGGCGTCATCTCCAGAGAGGAGACGGTCGAACCCGCGATGGCGTCGCGGAGACCGGTGACGGCCGCGATGTTCCCCGCCGGAACGCCGCGGTCGAGTTCCTCCCGTTCGCCGCCCATGAAGATACCGACGGACTGGACGCGGTTCTTGCCCGCCGTCCCGGAGACGTAGAGCTCTTGGCCCTTCTGGATGGTCCCCGAGAAGAGGCGACCGGTGGCGATTTCGCCCGCGTGGGGGTCCATCGAGATGTCGGTCACCATGAAGACGACGTCGCCGTCGTCGTCGACGTCGCGCATCTGGTGTGCGAGGTCGGAGTCGGCGTCACCGCGCCAGACGCGCGGGATGCGGTGAGGCTGGGCCTCGAGCGGGTTCGGGAAGTGCTCCGCGACCATGTCGAGGACGACGTTCGAGAGCGGCGTCTTCTCGTGGAGTTCCATCCGCTTGTCGGCGCGTTCGAGTTCGATGATGTCGCCGAACGACATGCCCGTCTCCTGCATCGACGGGAGCGAGACGCCCCACTTGTAGAGGGCCGAGCCGAAGGCGACGGTACCGTCTTCGACGGAGACGGTCCAGTCTTCGACGTTGTCCATGTCTTGGGTCATCCCGCGGATGAGTTCGTTGACGTCGCCGATGACGTCGGTGAGACGCTGCTGCATCTCCTCGGGACCCTCTTGGAGTTCCGAGATGAGGCGGTCGACCTTGTTGATGAAGAGCGCGGGCTTGACGCCCTCGCGGAGGGCCTGACGAACGACCGTCTCGGTCTGCGGCATCGCGCCTTCGACGGCGTCGACGACGACCAACGCACCGTCGACGGCGCGCATCGCACGCGTCACGTCGCCACCGAAGTCGACGTGGCCCGGCGTGTCGATGAGGTTGATGAGGTGGTTCTTCTCTTGGTACTCGTGGGTCATCGACACGTTCGCCGCGTCGATGGTGATGCCACGTTCCTGTTCGTCCTCCTCGGTGTCCATCATCAGGCGGGTGGCCTCGCCCTCGTCGGCGATCATCCCGGCGCCCGCAAGGAGGTTGTCTGTCAGCGTCGTCTTTCCGTGGTCGACGTGAGCTGCGATGGCGATGTTCCGGATCTGCTCCGGCTTGTCCATCAGTTTCTCACACTCTTGTACAATCTTCTTTCGTCGGCCCATTATACTGGCCAGTACCGGAAGGAGGGTCAAAAGGGTAGTGTTTTGCCGTGGTGAAACGCCCGGATTCGGCGGGCTCTCGCCTCGGTATGTCTCTTTCTCACACAATCACCGCCAGCGACGGACGCGCGAATCCGAACGACGGTGAACCCGCCGGTACGCCCCGTTCTCGGCGTCGCGCGGTCGGGCCGCCCTCGGCGCAAGAGTCATACCCGACGACGCCGTGGTAACGCCACGCATGGATTTACGGATACGAGGGTCTGCGCCGGCGGACCCCTTCTTGAGCGCCGTCGACCTCTTCGAGACGGAGTACGACCTCGACCGACCGGTACACGTCGACGTCCGCGAGGACCCCGACGAGCGCACGTGGGCGGCCCACTACGACGACCGCCACGTCCTCAACATCTCACAGCAGGCCGCCACGAGCGCGATGGCTCGCGAACTCGTCCTCCACGAACTCTCGCACATGGCCCGAAACGAGGAGCGACACGCCTCGCACGTCCAGTCCACGGAGGAGGCCATCTTCCTCGCACTGTCGGGGAGTTCGGTCGAGCGAAGGAAAGTCGCTCACTGCTACCAGATCGCGAATCACATGAAAGACATCTACGCCGACGACATCACGCTCTCGGTTGCGCCCGCCGAGAAACTCGTTCACTTCCTCGAATCCGAACTGGCGCGGGCGCTGGCGGCAAAGCCCGGGCCGTCGCCGTGGCCCGACTCCCGACTCGTCACCGCCGACGCCGACCCCGAGATTACGGCGGTCAACGCGGCGTTCGCGCTCGCTCTCGTCGAGCGACACGACGTGGTCGAGCCGAGTCACCGACTCTACGACCTGGCGCACGCCGCCGCCGACGACGCGCCGACGGTCGAACTCGACGCGTTCAAGCGGGAGTTCCGCACGCTGGCCGCGGACCCGACAGAGAGCGACTACCGCAAGTCGCTCGTGGAGATGACTCGGCGGTACGCGATAGAGGGGCCGAACCACGCGACTGCGGCGGACTGAGAGACGGCGAACGGCGGCGACCGAACCGCCGCGCGACGACCCGTCGGCTCTCGGTCGGCGAAGAGAGAAGAAAAGAGAGCGTCCGGCGAGTTATCGGGCCGCTTCCGCGACGCGTTCGGACTCTTCTTTCTGGTTGATAGCGTACGACTGGACGTCGTAGTCCGCGGCGGAGACGAGCTGCTGGGCGAGCGCCTCGGCTGCGCTCGTCGTCGTCTTGTAGGAGCCCTTCTTCGTCCCCTCGGCGAGGAACATGAGCGCTTGGTCGACGCGACGCTGGGGTGCGACGTCGACGGCCTGCGGGACGGAGATGCCACCGTACTTCAGGCGGACAGTCTCCTCGCGCGGGGCGGCGTTCTCGACGGCGCGGACGAGAATCTGGATGGGGTTCTCCTCCGTGCGGTCGTGGACGATTTCGAAGGCGTCCTTCGTTATCTTCATCGCCTTCTGCTTTTGGCCCGTGTTCTCCTCGGTCTGCATGAGGCGGTTGACGAGTCGTTCGACGATGCTGATCTCGCTTTTCTTGAACTGCTTCGACGCGTGACGGCCCATCGTGTGAGCGATGGGGGTGACGTTGATGTACCGCTCCGTCGAGGGGTCGGTGTACTCTATCTCGGTCACGTCCCAGACGCCGAACAGTTGCGCGTTCGCCGCCGCTTCCTCGCTGTCCGCCGGGGCGTCGGGGTCGGGAGTGTCGCTCTCGGACATTATCGCACCGGTTTCTCTGCGTTACCGCGGACGAGTTCGAGCATCGCCACGCCGTTTACCTTGTCGACCTTGTAGTTCACGCCCGAGAGGTCACCCATCGCGCGGCCCTTCGCGCCGCCGATACCGGCGATGGTGACTTCGTCGTGCTCGTCGATGAACGAGATAGCGCCGTCACCGGGACAGAACGCGGTGACCTGCTTTCCGTTCTTGATGAGCTGAACGCGGACGCACTTTCGGATGGCCGAGTTCGGCTGCTTTGCTTCGATACCGACCTTCTCCAGCACGATACCGCGAGCCTGCGGTGCGCCTTCGAGGGGGTCGGACTTCTTGCGGAGACCACGTTCGCGGCGCGCGTACTCGGAGTCGGACCAGCGTCGCTTCTGCCGGTCCTGCTTGAGTTTGCGCGCGGCGTATTTGCCGTTCGCCATAGTGGACGTGAGTTCCCGACGGAGATACTTAAGCCTCCCTTTTCGAAAGCGTGCGAGACGCCCGCAGGTCCGATTAGCGCCCCCTAAGAAGGTATCTGAGGCCGTCTCGTCGAGCGGAGTTACGCGCTCTCCGGACGGCGTAGGTCGAGAGGAGTTCGGAGAAGTCGTCTCGCCGGGGGCGTCCCGGTCGGAAAGCGGCCTAGGACCACTGCTCTGTGACCTCGACCGAATCCACCACTCGGTGGTCCGTCGGCGGAGACACCGGCAGGTCCCACTCGTCGCAGGCGCGTTTGAGTCGGTCCGCCGCCTCCCCTCGAATCTCGGCGACGTCCGCCTCTCGGGGGTTTCCGACCCAGTAGGTGATGTTGACCCACACCACGTCCGCGCAGAATTCGTCGACGTTGGCGGCGGGGCGCGGGTGGTCGCGGACGCCCTCCGCTTCGAGTACGGCGCGTTCGAGCACCGCGGACGCCCGGTCGACGTCGACCGCGTAGCCGAACGGCAGTCGTTCGGAGAACGCGACGCGGCGTCGGTTGTACGGCCGCACGAACGCGTTCGCGGACAGTTCCGTGTTCGGGATGGTCACCTCGTGGCCCTCCGCGGTCCGCACCTGCGTCGTCCGGTACCGGATGGAGACGACGACGCCCGTGTACTCGTTCCACTCGATGTGGTCGCCGACGTTGAAGTCCTTGTCGGCGACGAGGAAGACGCCGCTTACGAGGTTGCCGATGGCGTCCTGTCCGGCGATACCCAGCGTGACGGACGCCGCCGCGACGAGTATCGCCGACCGACTGAGAGAGGGGCCGTACCCCGCGACGGTGACGGCGACGACGAACGCGACGACCGCGAAAAAGCCCGCGAGATAGCGTTGCGTCGCCGCGGTCATCGTCGAGTTGTTGGGGTTGCGCGCCCGGACGACGCGGACTATCGCGGGCGTGACCACGTACCGACCGACGAGGTAAACGACGGCAAACGCGATTGCGCTGAGCACGTACTGGTCGGTCGCTTCCGCGACGTGGTCGACTGCTTCGGTGGCCTCGTCGACGGGAGGAACCGGTACCTGACCGACGGCCGCTTCGAGCATACCGCTCGGTTCGCGAGCGAGTCACAAAAGTGCGGTCGCAGAAAGGGCGCGGCGGACCGCCTCAGGTCAGTTGGATGTCGTCGATGTCGTAGTGCCGACGCGCCAACGTGCGCGCCGTCTCGATGTTCTGTCCGCCCTTTCCGATGGCGACGCCGCGGTCCTCGTCCGCGACTTCGACGTACGCGACGCGGTCGTCTTGGTTCGAGATGGTCACGTGTCGAACCGCCGCGGGCGCGAGGGCACTCGCGACGAACGCCTCGGACGTGTCCGCGTCCTCGACGAGTTCGACCGACCGACCGATCTTCTCTTCGACCGCCTCGACGTTCTGCCCGCCGGGACCGATGGCTTGGCCCATCTCTCCGGCGGCGACCAGGATGACGACCCGGTCGTCGAACGTGAGACAGTCTCTCGCCGCCGCGCCCGTCTCGTCCTCGAAGAGGGCGATGTATCGGCGTTCGGCGTCCGACAGCGTGACCTTCATATCGTCTCTCTCAGTCGTCCGCCGGGTTTATCGAACCCATGCGCAGGTCCACGTCGCCGGTACCGATGGATATCGGCTTGCCGACGATGACGTTCTCGATGACGCCGTCTAAGTCGTCCTCCTCGCCGTGGATGGCCGCGTCGAGCAGGTGGTTGACCGTGACCTCGAACGCCGCACGCGCGAGGACGGAGTCTTTCGACCCGGAGATGCCGTGGCGGCCGATGGACTCTATCTCGCCGCGGTTCGTCATGATGTCTGCGACCAACATCAGGTGACGGACGTTCACGTCGTCGAGACCCTGTTCGCGCAGGGTGTCCATCGTCTCGTTGATGATGGCCTCGCGGGCCGCCTCGATGCCGAGTTCGCGGTGGACTTCGTGGATGTTGTTGCTCGTCGTGCGGGTGGCGTCGACGCCCTCTATCGTGAGCACGTCTCCGAACGCCGACCCCTCGGTGTAGAGGACGAACTCCTCTCGTCCGGCCTCCTCGTTTTCCTCCTTTCGGATGACGACGCGCGATATCTCCTCGATACCCTTGAAGACGATTTCGCGGAGTTCCTCCACGAGTTGGAGCAGACGGCGGTAACTCGGCGCTTCCGGGCCGAACTCTATGACGGTACCCGAGCGGTTCGTCTGCACGCCGAGTGCGTCCTCTATGGTCTCTGCTATCTCTTGGGCGACGGTGTCCACGCTATCGACGGTGGGCCACCGTTCCATAAGGGTGTCCTCGTTCAGGTCGACCTGCACGAGCATGTCCGCGACGTTCGTCGACACGTCGCCGAGTGCGAGAATCTTCGTGGCCTCCATCGACCAGACGACTTCGTGGGCCTTCTCTCGTTCCGTGGCGTACTCGCCTTCGAGGGGGACGGTCATCATCGGCGTGTCGGGCGTCTTCCGCGCGTCGACGAGTTCGATGAGGCGCGGAAGCCCCTGCGTCACGTCGATTTCGGCGACGCCCGCGTAGTGGAACGTGTTCATCGTCATCTGCGTCCCGGGTTCGCCGATTGACTGTGCGGACACCGTCCCGACGGGGTCGAGGGGGTCGACGCGCGTGTCTCGGTAGCGCGTTTCGACGGCCTGCGATATCTCGTCGGCTTGCTCGGGCGTGACGCCCTCGCGTTCCTCGATGGTGGTGTAGATGCGGTCTTTCAGTCGCCGCGAGAGGTCGCGGTCCTCGACGACCGCTTCGACGTCCTCTGTGACGTGTTCGTACTCAGTCATCGGAGTTCACCCCCGTGGCCTTGTCGAGGCCCGGACCGGCGTACTCCGAGAGGTTCGTCGGCGGTTCGCGACTGCCGAGGAACCGCTCTTTCTCCTCTTCGGAGGTGAACTCGGCGTCTAAGACGCGGTCCGCGATGTTGTCCACGTCGATGCCGTCGCCGGCGTCCGAGGACACCTTCACGGGCGAGGTGCCGTCCTCGCCGAACTCGAACTGGACGATGGTGCCGGAGGTGTCGCGCACCGACCCGTCGTACTGCGCTTCCAGTTCCGAGAGGGCGTTGATGAGACGGCGCTGGAGGTATCCGGACTTCGACGTCCGAACTGCCGTGTCGACGAGTCCCTCGCGGCCGCCCATCGCGTGGAAGAAGAACTCCCGCGGGGTCAGACCGCTCCGGTAACTGTTCTCGACGAAGCCGTGCGCTCCCGCCGAGAGGTCATCCTTTTGGTAGTGGCTGAGGGTCCGACCCTCGTAGCCGCGGTTGATTCGCTCGCCGCGGACTGCCTGCTGTCCGACACAGCCCGCCATCTGGGTCAGGTTCAGCATCGACCCACGCGCACCCGAACGCGCCATGACGACGGCCGGGTTGTCGTCGGTGAAGTGGTCTTCCGCGATTTCACCGGCGGAGTCGCGGGCTTTACCGAGCTGCTGCATTATCTTCATCTCGAGCGTCTCGTCGACGGACCGACCCGGCAGCGATTCGAGCTCGTTCGACTCGTAGATGCTGATGAGTTCTTGGACGCGGTCGTACGCGTTGCCGATGGCCTCGTCCACCTGTTCGTTCGCCTCCTGCGGAATCGACTCGTCGTCGATACCGATGGAGAACCCGAAGTGCATGATGGCGCGCATCGCCAGCGACGCGACTTCGTTCACGAACACCCGAGCGCGCGTCTTCGAGTACACCTTCGCCAGCGTGTCGACGATTTCGCCGCCGAACGCGCCGACGGCGTCCTCGTCGATCGTTCCCTCGACGAGTTGGCCGTCCTCGATGACGACTGCGTCGCCCGTAGAGGAGGTGAATTCGAGGTTCAGGTCGCTGGGCAGCAGTTCCGAGAATATCTGTCGGCCCGTCCAGTACGGCGTGCCGTCCTCGTACTCGCCGGCCGGGTCCGGGAGCGTGTCGATGCTCGTCGCGCGGAGCAAGTCGAGCGCCTGCGTCTCGGTGAACTCGGGGTTGCCATTCGTCAGCAGGTACGTCCCGGAGATGTGGTCCTGGATGGCCCCGATGATGTTCTCCCCGAAGCGCGGGCTGAGTATCTGTTCTTGCACGCGCATGAGGACGCGCGCCTCCGCGCGGGACTCCTCGGTCTGCAGGGCGTGCATGTTCATCTCGTCGCCGTCGAAGTCGGCGTTGTACGGCGGACAGACGACGGTGTTCAGTCTAAATGTCTTGTACGGCATCACGACGACTTCGTGCGCCATGATGGACATCCGGTGCAGCGAGGGCTGTCGGTTGAAGATGACGATGTCGCCGTCTATGAGGTGGCGGTTGACCTCCCATCCGGCCTTGACCTTCTCTGCGAGTTCCTCGCAGTTCTTCTCTGTCACCTTCAGGCGTCGGCCGTCGGGTCGCTTGACGTAGTTCGCACCCGGGTGCCCCTCGGGGCCGTTTCGGACGTACTGCTGGGCCTGTTCGAGGTTTCGCTGGGTGACGTTCATCGTCTGAGTCATCTCGCGTGCGACCCGTTCCGGAACGCCGACTTCGTTCAGAGACAGCGTCGGGTCGGGCGAGATGACGGTCCGCGCCGAGAAGTTCACGCGCTTTCCCGAGAGCGAACCGCGGAAGCGGCCCTCCTTGCCTTTGAGACGTTGGCTGAGCGTCTTCAGCGGGCGGCCCGAACGGTGACGCGCCGGCGGGGTGCCCGAGATTTCGTTGTCGACGAACGTCGTGACGTGGTACTGGAGCAGTTCCCACAGGTCCTCGATGATGAGTTGCGGGGCACCGGCCTCGCGGTTCTCCATGAACCGCTGGTTGATGCGGATGATGTCGACGAGCTTGTGCGTCAGGTCGTCCTCGGAACGCTGGCCGTTGTCGAGCGTGATGGACGGACGCGCCGTCACCGGCGGAACCGGAAGGACGGTCAGGATCATCCACTCGGGGCGGGAACGGGACGGGTCGACGCCGAGCGTCTCGATGTCGTCGTCGGGGATGTCCTCGAACCAGTCGCGGATGTCCGAGGGCATCAGCTTGTTCATGTCCTCTTCGGTGAGGTCGATGTCGAGCGCCTTCTCCAGTTTCTTGCGGTCCTCGCCGACGGGTCGGAACTCGCCCGAGAGAATCTGGTTGATGCGTCCGACGTCGAAGCCCGCCTCGTCGGCGAGGGTGGTGGGCGCGATGCCCTCGTCGTCCTCGTCGTCCGGGTCAGGCTGCATCGCGTCGGCGATGCGTTCGGAGAAGTCGCCCGCGAGGACGTCTTGGACCTCGTAGTAGGTGGTCGGCTTCTCGTGTTTGATGTCGTGCTGGGGCGCGCCGCAGTGCGGGCAGTTGTTGGCCTTCCGCGCCTGTCGGACCGCGGACTTCAGCACGTTCGTCCAGTCTTCGCCGAGTTCGTGCGTCCGGGTGAGTCCGTCGCGGAACTCCTCTTGCTCCTCTTGGGTCAAAGAGAGGCGGCCGCACTCGCGGCACGTCGAACGGAGGAGGCGGCGGATGAGCTTCGTGAACCCGACGTGGATGACGGGCGCGGCCAGTTCGATGTGGCCGAAGTGCCCGTTACACGACCCCGAGTGCTGGCCGCAGGTGCGGCACTGCAGGCCGGGGTCTATGACGCCGAGGCGGGGGTCCATCAGTCCCATGTCGATTGGGTACCCGTCGTCGTCGTAGGTGTCCGCCGTGATGACTTTCGTCGCGGACATGTCTCGGTACGTCTCGGGGTCCATCAGCCCGAACTGGATGGCTCCGATCTCTTTGGGTGTCTGCATTGACATTGTGTGGGTGAGAGGGTGTGGGGGTGGTGGTTAGACCGCGTCCTCTAAGTCGAGGCGCGGTCGGATGCCGAGCGCGATCATCTCGTCGAGCAGGAGCTTGAACGCGTAGCTGATCTCTATCTCGTGAATGTTGTCCTCGTCGCCGGTGACGGGGTCGTAGATGCGGCGCTGGTCGCGGTCCTCGACTGCGACCATGCCGGTGTCCGCGGAGACGTAGACGTTCTCCTTGTCGGAGGAGTCGAGCAGGCGTTCCTGCAGGACCATCGCGGCACCGTGGCCGATGACGGTGTCGCGCTCCATCTCTCCGAGGCGAAGGCCACCCTCGCGGGCGCGGCCCTCGGTCGGTTGCCGAGTGAGAACCTGCACGGGCCCGCGAGAACGGGCGTGCAGCTTGTTGCTGACCATGTGGTACAGCTTGTGGTAGAAGATGATGCCGACGAATATCTCGGCCTCGATCTTCTCGCCCGTGACGCCGGAGTACATGACCTCCTTGCCGGAGGATTCGAACCCGTGGTCCTCTAAGGCGCCGCGGAGTTCCGACTCGTCTTCGCCCTGGAAGGCGGTCCCGTCGACGCGGCGGCCTTCGAGTGCGCCGACCTTCCCGCCGAGCATCTCCAGCACGTGGCCGACCGTCATCCGCGACGGCAGGGCGTGCGGGTTGAGAACGAGGTCGGGGACGACGCCGTCGGAGGTGAACGGCATGTCCTCCTGCGGCGCGAGGTGGCCGACGACGCCCTTCTGGCCGTGGCGAGACGCGAACTTGTCGCCGAGTTCCGGAATCCGCTGGTCGCGGACGGACACCTTGGCGAGTTTCGAGCCGTCTTCGCCCTCCATCAGCGTGACGGTGTCGACGACGCCGGATTCGCCCGAGCGCATCGTCACCGACGTTTCGCGGCGCTTCTGCGGCGAGAGACCGCCCATGTCGTCGGGCTCTTCGAGGAACCGCGGGGGCGACGTCTTCCCGAGGAGAACGGAGTTTTCGTCCACTCGCGTCTCGGGGTTGACGAGGCCGTCCTCGTCGAGGTGCGTGTAGGCGTCTTCACCGCGCGCGCCGCGGACGTCCTGACTCGGAACCTCGAATCGGTCCTCCTGTCCGCCGGGGTAGCGGCGTTCCTCGCCCTCGTAGGTCCGGAAGAAGTGCGACCGGGCCATCGCTCGGTCGACCGAGCCTTTGTTCATGACGAGTGCGTCCTCGATGTTGAACCCCTCGTAGGACATCACGGCGACGGTGAAGTTCTGTGCCGCCGGTCGCTCGTCGAACCCGATCTGTTCTGTCGTCTGCGTCTTCACCATCGACAACTGCGGGTAGTGCAGGAGGTGCTGACGCGTGTCGGGACGGATGCGGTAGTTCGCCGCCGGAATCCCGAGCGACTGCTTCATCATCCCCGCGCCCATCGTGATGCGCGGCGAGGCGTTGTGTTCGGGGTACGGAATCATCCCCGACCCGATACTGAAGATGAGAGAGGGGTCTATCTCCAGGTGGGTGTGGTCGTCTGTGAGGTCCTCTTCGTCGACTGCGACGTAGATGTCCTCTTCTTCCTCGGCGTCGATGAACTCGATGTAGCCGCGTTCGACCAAGTCCTCGAACGACAGTTCCTCGGAGTCGACGGCCTCTATCTCCTCGTCGCCCAGCAGGGGTTCGCCGTCCTCGACGACGATGAGGGGACGCCGGGCCCGCCCGGCGTCGGCGTTGATTATGACCTCGCGGGTTCGGTCTTTGACGGAGACGTTGACCATCTCGCTGATGTCGCCGCGGCGGCGCGCCTCTCGAATCTGCCCTGCGAGTTGTTGGGGGTCGGGGTGCGTCCCGATCAGACTCCCGTTTACGTACACCTTCGCTTCTCGTGCGTTTGCCTGAGCCATGTGTCAGTCGTCCGCGGGCGTCGTGGTGTCGGGGCGTTCGATACCGGGGATGCCCTCGACGCCCATCGACGCCAGTTCTCGTTTGAGTTCCTGTTCGTCTTCGACGTTCTGCGACAGTTCCATCGCTTGCGCGAAGTTCTTCACCAGCCCACAGTTCGGTCCCTCGGGGGTCTCCGAGGGTCCGATGCGACCCCACTGGGTCGCGTGCAGGTCGCGGGCCTCGAAGTGCGGCTGACTCCGCGACAGCGGACTGCGGAGTCGGCGCAGGTGAGAGAGAACGCCCATGTAGTCGGTGCGGTCCACCAACTGCGAGACGCCCGACCGACCGCCGACCCAGTTTCCGGTCGCGATGGGGTGTTCGAGACGCTCCGTGAGTACGTCCGAACGGACGACGGTGTTGACGGTCAGCTGACGGTTACGCATGTTCGCACGTTCGAGCTGGTACTTCACGTCGCGCGCGAGCTTGTTGAGCGCCGTCCGGAACAGGTCCTTCATCAGGTCGCCGGAGACCTTGAGACGCTTGTTCGCGTAGTGGTCTTTGTCGTCGGAGTCGCGGCGCTGAAGCGCAAGTTCGAAGCACGCTTCCGCCATGCGGCAGAGGTAGAACGCCTTGTTGATGCGGACTTCCTCCTCTTCGACGCCCTCCTCGTGGAGGTGCGGAAGCAGGTAGCGGTCGATGACGTAGTTCGCGCGCTTGAGCTGGTAGTTCTTACCCTGACCGCCGGCGACGCGCTTCCCGAGGCTCTCTATGGCCTCCTCTTCGGTCTGGACTTCGGCCTCCTCTAAGTTCTCGAGCATGAACTTGACGACCTCGGGGTCGTCGGAGACGCGGTGGACGATCTCCTCGTCGGATTCGAGTCCGAGAGCGCGAACGAGGGTGACGAAGTTGACGCTGCCCGAGACGGAGGGGAACGACACTTCGAGGATACCCTCGCGGTTGCGCTCACAGAGGACGAGCGCTCGGTAGCCGCGGCGCTGAGAGAACGTCTTTGCGACCTGTATCTCGTCGCCGTACTTCGTGTCGTACTCGGCGAGAATCTTGTTGGGCGCGAGGTCCTCGGAGGTCATGAGGACGCGCTCTGAGCCGTTGACGATGAAGTAGCCGCCGGGGTCTACGGGGTCCTCGCCGATTTCGACGAGTTCCTCGTCGGAGAGACCCGCGATGTTACATTTCGTCGAGCCGACCATGATGGGCATGCGGCCCACCTTCGTCTCGGTGGTGTCGACGACGACTTCCTCTTCCTCTTCGCCGCCGCGGACGATGGACATCTCCATGAACACCGGCGCGGCGTAGGTGATGTTCCGGAGGCGCGCTTCCTGCGGGAACAGCAGTTCCTCGGAGCCGTCCGCCTCGCGGACGCGGGGCGTCTCCACGCGCACGTCACCCAGTTCGACGTAGACGGGTTCCTCGCCTTCTTTGTCGCCGATGTCCGTATCGACGGTCTCTTTCTCGTCTACGACTTCCTGCATGCCGCGTTCGAGGAACGCGTTGAACGAGCGGAAGTGGTGTTCTGCGAGCCGTTCTTCGGAGAAGTACTCTCGGGATACGACGCGTCGGTCCTCTCGATTCATTCGATCACCAGTCGGTACGTGACCGCTTTGTCTGTCGTTCGTGAGTCACGAACGATTTTCACGACGTCGCCGACGTCCGCGTCGTCGGGCAACGCTTTGTCTTTCCGTTTGATCTTCGGGAGGTCCGTGCGGCTGGCGTCGTACTCCGCCAGCACCTCCTCTATCTCGTCCTCTTCGAGGAGCGTGTGCTCTGGCACCAGCTCGTGTTGGCTTACGTCTACCATGGATAGTTGGTGTGGGTTTGGGAAGAAGTTCTCACGGGATACTACAGCCTTGTTGGGTGAGCAGGCATTTAACGCTTGCCAACTGGACTCGAAAAGCACCGCTCATCGGCACGGGCGCGAAATCGCGCTCGTACGACCGCTCGTGTTACTTGGACTCATTGTCTGTCCCGAATAAATGCTTTCCGGCGGACTCGCGGTATCGTGTCACACGCGGCGTCGATATGATAAGCCTTATTTATAACACCGGGCTACGAATGAGTGGAGCCAGCCCGGGTGGTGTAGTGGCCCATCATACGACCCTGTCACGGTCGTGACGCGGGTTCAAATCCCGCCTCGGGCGTTCTTCTGGAACCTGACCGCCGAGCGAAGCGTCTCGTCGCTGAGCGAACGCCAGTCGGTTCGTACGAACGGTTACGAAGGGATTTGAAACAGGGAGCGAGTGAAGCGAGCGACCGAGGTTCAAATCCCGGCGAGACGCTGTCTCGCCGACGTTCACCTCGCTTTGCTCGGTGAACTCCCGCCTCGAGCGCTTTCTCTGAATCTCAGTCCCCCAGCGAGGCGTCTTCTCGCCGGGTGCATTCCGGGATCCGACGACCGCGTCGGTTCTCCGGAGTTGCCCGACATATTAATCCCTCCGCGTAATGACTTGGGTCGTGCCCGAGGTTCGGAGGGTCCATGAGCAGTCGAGAGCGCGCCCCAGAGGCCGAACTCGGCCTCCTCGACGCGACGATGATCGGCATGGGAGCGATGATAGGGGCGGGTATCTTCGTGCTGACGGGGTTAGCCGCCGAAGTCGCCGGTCCGGCCGCTATCGTCGTCTTCGGACTGAACGGCGTCGTCACGGCGTTCACCGGACTCTCCTACGCCGAACTGGCGGCCTCGATTCCGAAGAGCGGCGGCGGATACGCCTTCGTTCGGGAGATATTCGGCGACGTCTCGTCGTTCCTCATGGGGTGGATGCTCTGGTTCGCGTACATGATCGCCGGCGCGCTGTACGCGCTCGGATTCGCGCCGAACTTCATCGAGTTGTTGCACGTCTACGGTATCGTTCCGCCGCCGGGACAGGTCGGTGCTGTCGCGCTTCCGGTCGTCGACGTCGGCCTGGGCGTATCGGTGCTCTTGTCGTTCGTGGCCGTGTTTCTGTTGGTCGCGTTGAACGCCGTCTCGACGGCCGCAAGCGGGAGCATCGAGACTGTCTTCACGGCGACGAAGGTCACGATTCTGTTGGTGTTCGTGGCGTTCGGCCTCGCGTCCCCGATGTTCTCCACCGCGGAGTTCCAACCGCTGTTTCCGGAGTCTCGGGGCGCGTTCGCCGTACTGCCGGCGATGGGACTGACGTTCATCGCGTTCGAGGGGTACGACCTTATCACGACGGTGACAGAAGAGGTGAAGAACCCCCGCCGGAACATCCCGAGAGCGATCTTCGTGAGTCTGGCCGCGACCGTAATCGTCTACCTCGCAGTCGTCACCGTGGCCGTCGGCACTCTCGGGGCGGGGGGACTGGCGGCGGCCGGGGAGGCCGGAATCGCCCAAGCGGCCACGGAGTTCATGCCCACCGGCCTCCCCGTGATCCAAAACGGCGGTGCGATCATCGTCTTCGGCGCCGTCTTCTCGACGCTGACGGCGCTGAACGCCGTCGTCATCGCGTCGTCGCGGATCGCCTTCTCGATGGGACGGGAGGGGCAGTTACTCCCCTCGTTCGGTCACATCCACCACCGCTACGGGACGCCGTTCGTCGCCATCCTCGTGAGTGCGGTGGTGATGCTCGGGTCGGTGGCGTTGCCGACGAAGAGCGCCGGGAACATGTCGAGTCTGTTCTTTCTCCTGTCGTTCGTCGTCGTCAACGTCGCCGCAATCAGGCTTCGACGGGAACGGCCGAACATGAACCGACCGTACGAGATGCCGTTTTACCCCGTTCCGCCGGTCGTCGGTGTGGTGCTCAACTTGGTCCTGACCGGCGTACTCGTCCGGTATCTCGTCCGGACCGACCCGCTGGCGTTGGGACTGAGCGTGGGCTGGATTCTACTGGGGGGACTCCTCTACTTCGCGCTCGAAGTGGTTCGTTCGCCCGAAGAGACGAGAACGGATGCAGAAGCAACTGCCGAGGACGACTGACACATGACATCACACAAGAGCGTAATCGTCGCGGGCGGCGGGCGCGTCGGGTTCCAGACCGCCGAACTGCTCGCCGACCGCGGACACGACGTGACGATAATCGAACGGGACGAGCGAGTGGCGTCCGACATCGGCGACGAGTGGATGGCGACGGTCATCGAAGGCGACGCGACGAACCCGGGCATCATCGAACAAGCGGACGTCCGGAACGCCGACGCCATCGCGGCGCTGACCGGCGAGACGGGAGTGAATCTGGCGGTCTGTATGGCCGCGAAGGAACTCTCGCCGGACGTCCGAACCGTCGCTCGAATCGAACGGACGACCGGAGAGACGTACACTCGGTTCGTCGACGCCGTCGTGTTTCCCGAACGCGCGGGCGCCCGGTTGGCGGCGAACGAAATCATCGGGAGCGACGTGCAGACGCTGTCGGATTTGGTCGGAGCGATAGACGTGATGCTGATTCGCGTCGGCGAGGGCGCTCCGGCGGCGAAGAAGCAACTCACCGACGTCAGGTTCCCGAAGGGGACGCTCGTCGTCTCCACCGAGGAGGGAGAACGTATCGCCGGGTCAGAGACGACTCTCACTCCGGGGAAGCGTTACGTCGTCGCCGTGGAACCGGACGTCGCCGACGAGGTGATGAACCTGATGCAGGGGTGAGCGAACCGCCCGAAGCGGCACCGACGGGAAGAAACACGGCGAACGCGAGGCGACGAGTCGAACTGAAAAGCCTTAAGAAGCACTACGGAAAAGAACGAGTGCAGCGTGCCCGGGTGGTGTAGTGGCCCATCATACGACCCTGTCACGGTCGTGACGCGGGTTCAAATCCCGCCTCGGGCGCTTCTTCGATTCTCGTACTTTCGAGCGAGGCGTCTCGTCGCCGAGCGATACGACCGAGAATCGCTGTGCGACTATCGCGGGATTCGAAGCAGGGAGCGACGCGAGCGAAGCGAGCAGAGCGACTGGGGTTCAAATCCCGGCGAGACGCTGTCTCGCCGACGTTCACCTCGCTTTGCTCGGTGAACTCCCGCCTCGGGCGCTTTCTCTGAATCTCAGTCCCCCAGCGAGGCGTTTCATCGCCGAGTGGACGCAACCGCTCCGAGCGACCGTACCCGTTCACTCGGTCCGTATCTCGAATCTCGTGCCGCCGGTTTCGCTCTCGGTCAACACCACGTCCCAGTCGTGGGCGTCTACGATACTGCGGACGATACCCAGACCGAACCCGGTTCCGTCGTCACCGGTCGAGAACCCCCGGTCGAAGACGTCCTCGCGGTCGCTCTCTGGGATTCCGACGCCGTCGTCCGCCACGAAGAACCCGTCGCCGTCGTCGAGAGCACCCACGCGAACCGTGACGGCGTCGCCGCCGTGTTCGACCGAGTTCCGAAACAGGTTTTCGAGAATCGTCGTGAGGCGTTCGGGGTCGGCTTCGACCGTCGGGGCGTCCGCCACGCGGAGTTCGGCGTCTCCGGAGGTGATGACGCCCCACGAGCGTTCTGCGAGTTCGCCCACGGGAGCCTGTTCCGTCTCGCCGACGGTGTGTCCCTGCCGGGCCAAAGAGAGCAGGTCCGAGATGAGCCTCGCCATTCGCTCGTGTGCGCGTTCGATGCACTCGAAGTACTCGTCGGTCTCCGGGGAGTCGCAAGCGTCGTTCGCGAGTTCGAGATAGCCGCGTGCGACCGAGAGCGGGTTTCTGAGGTCGTGGCTGACGACGCTCGCGAACTCCTCTAAGCGGTCGTTCTGTCGTTCGAGTTCTGCCTCGCGCGAGCGGAGCAGTTGCGTCCGTTCCGCGCGGTCGAGAGCCGCCTCGACTGTGGCCGCGAGCAGGTTCGTGAGATGCATGTCCGACTCGTCGAACGTCTCGGGTTCGAAGACGCCGAACGAGAGGACGCCGTGGTCGCCGAGTGGAACGTACATCACGGAGCCGATACCGGACCGGGCGTAAGCCTCGTCTATCTCCGCGACGGAGTCGAAGACGGCGGGGTCGCCGGACTCGAACGTCCGCCAGACGACGCCGTCACCCCGGGGGAAAGAGGGTCGTTCGCCCAACGCCTCGAACGTCCGGTCCGACGCCGCCACCAACGCGAGTTCGTCGGCCTCCTCGTCGTACAGACGGATGCTGTAAAGCGGGTACCCCAGTATGTCTTCGATGTCGTCGACCGCCACCTCGGCCACCCCTTTCGGCGTCTCGGCGCGCATCAGTTGCCGGGCCGTCTCGTGGAGACTGTTCAGCGTTCGCTCGTGGCGTTTTCGCTCCGTGATGTCGGTGTAGATACCGTAGACCCGGTTCGTCCCGCCGTCGGGGTCCAGCGGAACCGCCCGGAGGAGAAAGTCCCGCGTCCCGTCGGCCGTCTCCCGACGCACCTCGCGTTCGATGCGTTCGCCCCCGACGGCGTCCCGGTTGTAGTGTTCCGCCGTCTCTCGGTCGTCAGACGACACGATAACGTCGTCGAGGTTCTCTCCGCGAACGTGCGACTCCTCGTAGCCGAAGACCGACTCGAACGCGGGGTTCGTGCTTCTGACCACGGGGTCGCCGCCGACGTACTCGACGTCTACGATGGCGTCGCTCGTGTTCCGAAAGAGAACGGCGATGCGGTCGCGTTCGGCTCTGAGCGCCGCCTCGCGTTCTGCCCGGTCGAGGGCCGTCTCCGCGTTCGCCGCGAGCAGACGGGTCAAGTCGAGTGCCTCCGGGGGGATGGTCCGTCGCTCCGTGTCCGCGTCCCCGACCAAGAGCAGTCCGTGACGGCCGAGGGGGACGACGATGGTCGGTCCGAGGGGTTCGGACGTGCCGAATCGTTCGCCCGCGTCCTCGAACAGTCGCGAGTCGCCCGCGTCGAACAGGTCGTAAGCGCCCGTCTCCGGTCCGTACGACCGGGTCGTCAACTCGGGTACCAACTCCCGCGCCGCCTCCGACGCCTCGACGGGGACGATACTGCGGGCGTCGGGGTCGTACGCCCCGAACACCGCGACGTCGAGTTCGAGTACCTCGCTCGCCGTTCGGACGGTTATCTCGGCGACGTCTGCGGTGTCTTCGGCCCGGAGCAACTCGCGGTTCGTCTCGTGGAGGCGGGTGAGAGTCTCTTCGCGCGCGCGGTCCTGACCGGACGACTCCGAGTCGGCCCCGGCGGCGGCGTGACGGGCGATTCGGTCCGCGAGAACGGCGGGACCGGCGTCCGATTCGCGGACGACGTCCGTGAAGCCGTCTCGGGTCCGCCGTTCGAGTGCGTCGTACGACTCCGGGCCGTACGCGATAGTCGGACCCCGATAGCCCGAGTCGCGAACGCGGGCGTGCGACAGTTCCGTCGCGACGATATCGACGACGACGCAGTCGGCACCGGCGAGACCGTTCGTCAGACCGTCCGGCGTCGCCTCGCGCACGACAATCTCGTCTGCGGCGTCTCGGAGTTGCGCCGCTATCGACCGTCTCCGCTCGTCGTCACCCGAAACGTACAGCGCCGTCGTCATGAGTGTGTGACCGCCGGGTCGAAAGAGCGTCCGACCGACGTTGCAGGTAGTTCTATCAGGGGGGACATAAACGCCCACGGTAACGTTCCCCGCGAGAGACGGCCGCGACCGAGAGAGACAGACTATCGGCCTCCCCGCCACCGGGGCTACAGATTCACGTTACTCGCGCGCGGACTCGCGCCGCCGTGCGGCGTGTCGCGGCGACGGACCGTCACGTCTCTGACCGCCTCCGCGGCGTCGTCGACGACGAGTGCCTCGCCCGGTTCGTCGGGGAGCCGTTCTCGGAGATTCGCGCCGAGGTACGTCGGGTTCGCCGCCGCGAGAGCGTCGATATCCGGCCCGGCGGTGAGGCGGTGAACGACGCGCAGGTCGGCCTGCGAGACGGCGATGTCCGGGAGCGCACTCGGCCGTTGGGTCGCCGCAGCGAGCGAGACACCGGGAGAGCGCCCGCGGGTGAGAACCGTTCTGAGCGCCGGTGCCGCGACACCGTCGAAGAAGGCGTGAGCCTCGTCGAGAAAGAGCCACGGCAGGCGCGCTATCGACTCCGAGAGTCGGGCGTCGTACAGACCGCTCGCGACGGCGTAGACCACCGCGTTCGCCGGTGCGGGGTCGAGTGACGACAGGTCGAGGACGGTTGCGTCGCCCCCCGCGAGTTCGGGGGCGTCGACGCCGTCGGGGTCGAACACGTCCCACGTCGCGGCGCGGCGGAGGCGGTTCCCCGCGGCGCGACCCGTTGCGGCCGGAACGTCCGCGTCGGCGACGAACTCGCGCATCGCCGCCAACGTCTCCGACGCCGCCGCCGCGCGCCAGACGAGTGACCCGACCGCAGAGTCGCTCTCGCACCCGACGAGTGTCGGCCACGCGGAGGGTGGGACGGCGTCCGCGCGGGCGCGAGGCGTCCGAACGACGCTGGCGGGGACCGGCGGGCCGTCCGTCTCGGGGTCTTCGAGTCCGTCGAAGACGCCCATCGGGTCGAGAACGACCGGCGCGACGCCCGTCGCCCGGGCGGCCCCCTCGGCGAGAACGCCGAGCGTGTGAGACTTTCCGTACCCTCGTTTCCCGACGACGAGGGCGGCGTGCGGGCGGTCCACGTCCACGGCGACGGGCGCGCCGTCGCTCCCGTCGCGCGCGCGGTGGCGGCCGAAGCGAACGGACGGGCCGTCGCCGCCCTCGCGCCGTCCGAGTATCTCGGTGTGCATCGGGGCGTCTGGCCGCCGCATCCCACTTGAACCCACGGACGAGGGTTTATACCGGAAGGCGGGACCAGCCACCCCATGCTCGACGCACTCGGACTCCGGCAGTTCGCCGACGACGACAGGGCCATCGAAGGACTCCCGATTCGCCTCGTCATCGCCCTCGTGGTCGGCGTGGCGACGATGAGCGTCATGCTGAACATGCTCTCGGGCGTGCAGGGACTGGCCGTCTCGGAACTCGACGTGAAGCCGAACCCCGACGTGGTGACGCCCGGCGAGACGGAACTCGACCTCCTCGTGGTGGACCCCGACGGCGACCCGGTCGAAGGCGCGACGGTCATCGTCAAGGACGGAACCGCCGACATCGACGGGGTGAAAACGGGCACGTCGGGGGCCGACGGGACGGCGACGGTGACCGTCTCGCCGGACATCCGTGCCAATCAGGAGGACGGAACGCTCGTCGTGGACGTGAAACCGCCCGCGGGGAGCCAGTTCGTCGACAGGCGGGAGAACGCCGCGATACTCGTCGTCCGAGGGTGAGAGCGGAGGCTACCGCTCGGGGTGCGTCGGCGCGTCGAACCCGCCGCGAGCGAGGGGTTTGGCGATGTGTCGGCGCGCGCACGGCGGCACCTCGTACCACCCGCGTTCGAGGGCGCGGTCCGCGTCCACCGTCTCTTTCCCCGGCGCGGCGGTGCCGCAGTCGCGACAGCGATAGCCCTGCTCTCGACCCGCACTCTCCATGGTGCGTTCGCAGTCGGGACACCTCGGCGTGACCTCCTCGGTGCGCACGAGAGACCGGACGGCGAACTTCTCCAGTTTCAGGGTTCCCTCGGTCATCTCGCCGCAGACGGTCAGGTCGTCGCCGACGCGGAGAGCGCGAACCCTGTCGCGGAACCGTTTCGTCGGTTCGAAGGCGACGCACTCGACCGACTCTGCGCCGTCGTCTCCGTCGGCGAGTTCGAAGAAGACGTGTCCGCCGCGGCGCGTCTCGGGGTCCGAGGCGACGGTGCCGTCGACGCGGTAGGCGGCGTCGTCGCGGAGAGACCCGAGTTCGCCGTCTCGCAGATGCGCGTCCGTCCCCTGATTCGTCAGGAACGTCGCCGCGCGTTCGACGGGTTCGGAACCGATTCGGGCCGCGAGTTCGCGCACGGATTCGGCGTCGTCGCCGCGGACGCCGTGCAGGATGGGACCGGGCGCGTTCGGAACGCAGACGGCCTGCCCTTCCTCTCTGTCGATGGTGTCCCACGCCTCGGGGTAGAACGCCTCCGCGGCGTCGAAAACGGAGTCCCACGCCACGTCGCGGGGCGTCCCGCACCGGTCGAACTCGCGGTAGGAGATGTGTTCGTACGTCCACTCGTCGAAGGCGGCCCACGCGCCGACGGCGGCGAGAGCGCCGATTCGGCCGCGCCCGCCGTCCCACCCGCGATGTTCGTATCCGGCCTCCTCGGCGATGGTCGTCGCCGTCGGGGTGTCGACGATGTCTCTGACGCCGCGTCGGGCGAAGTCCGCTACCGCCTCGGGGACCATCTCCGGGTCACCGGGGGCGACGACGACGCCCGGACTCGTCCGCGGGTCGTCGGTCTCCGCGAGGGGTTCGAGTTCCGAGACGGCGACGTCGAGGGCGTCGGCGACGGGGAACTCGACGTGGAGGGCGAGTGCGGCGTTGCCGCGGGTCTTGTGTTTCACCGCGGGGTTGAGTCGGACGAGGAGTCGTCGCCGGACGCGGCCACCGGCCGCCTCCACCGCCTCCGCGACCAACGTCGCGAGGTACGTCGTACACATCCCTCGCTCTCTGGAGTCTGTGTCGTCCAGACCGATGACCGTCATGGGCGTCGATAGTCGGCGCGCGATGTAACGCCTTTCGAGTCCGGAGCGACGAGAGAGAATATATAAACGTACCGACGAGTCGAGCGGAATCGGGAGACGCGGGCGATTAGGCCCTAGAAAACAGTTATATGTCGCGAATCACTTATACACGGGTATGTCTCGGTCAGCTCTGGTCGGAAATATCACGGCGATGCTGGACGACGCGGGCTTCATCGTCAGCGACCGCTGTGCCATCCGTCCCAAGAGCTTCGACCTCGCCGCCCGGCGCGGCGAGGACCTGGTCCTCCTGAAGATTCTGGGAAACATCGACGCGTTCGACGCCGCCACGGGCGCGGAGATGCGTCGTCTCGGCACGTATCTCTCGGCGACGCCGATAGTCGTCGGACTGCGGACTCGCGACCAAGACCTCAAACCCGAAGTCGTCTACTTCCGGCACGGCGTGCCCGTGATGAACCCGGACACCGCGATGGACCTGTTCGTCGAGGGCGTTCCGCCGCTTATCTACGCGGCCCCGGGCGGTCTCTACGTCAACATCGACGGCGACCTGTTGTCCGACGAACGCGAGGAGCGAGGGTGGAGTCTCGGTCGTCTGGCGAACGAACTCGGCGTCTCGCGGCGCACCGTCTCGAAGTACGAAGACGGGATGAACGCGAGCATCGAGGTGGCGATTCAGCTCGAACAGATGTTCGACCAGCCGTTCTCGAACCCCGTCGACGTGATGGAGGGCGCAGAGGAGGTTCGCGAGGCTGACCCGACGCCGGAGGACCCGGCGGCGGACCCCGACGACGAACACGTCGTCCACATCCTGACGCGGGCGGGCTTTACCGTCCATCCGACCGCTCGCGCGCCGTTCAAAGCAGTCAGCGAAGACGAGGACCGAACGACCCGACGGAGCGGAAGCGACGGCATGCCGATGCTCACCGGCCACTCGGCGTTCAATCGAAGCGCCGAGAAGCGCGCCCGCATCATGTCCTCGCTCGGCGAGGTGACGCAGACGCGGTCGGTCTACTTCACCGAGGACCAATCGAAGCGCGATTCCGTGGACGGAACGGCCCTCGTCAGTTGCGAGGAACTCGCGTCCATCGACGACCCCGACAAAATTCGGGACCTGATTCGAGAACGCGCCCGCGAACCCGAAGAGGTCTGACTCCCGACGCCTCCGCTCGGAGCGGTCACCTGTTTTCGTGTGGCTCGTCGCGCGCCACTCCGAGCGTCTGTGCCGTCGGGAGCCGCCACCCGTAGGCGACCGCCACCATGCGCGACCCGACGGTGACGGCGGCACAGACGGCAGCGGCGACGCCCTCGGCACCGACGAGGGTCGTCGTCAGCCAGTAGGTCGTCCCGCCGAGGACCGCACAACTCGCGTAGAAGTCGTCGAACAGGACGAACGGCGACCGGTCCAAGAGGATATCCGCGAACGCGCCGCCGCCGACGGCGTTTATCGTCGCTATCGCGACGACGCCGAACCCCGAGACGCCCGCCTCCGTCGCGACGATAGCGCCGGCGGTGGCGAACGCGGCGAGTCCGACTGCGTCGGACAGAAGCGTGATCGGATGTTCGTCCGCCGACTCGAAGGCGACGCTCAGTCCGACTGCGAGTGCCACGCCGAGCAGTCCGAGACGTATCTCACCGAACGACTGGAGTGCCAACGGGACGCGGCCGACGAGTACGTCTCGCGTCGCCCCGCCGGCGAACGCGGTGACGAGTCCGACGACCGCGATGCCGAACACGTCGAACTCCTCGCGTATCGCCTTGGTCGACCCGACGAGTGCGAACGCGACCAGCCCGACCGTGTTCATCACGGCGAACGGGTCCAAAGAGACCGCTCCGACGACGTCCTGAACCACTACCGACCCCCACGGGAGAGCGCGTCTTGAGGGCTACGGATCGCTCGCGCCGAGAGTCGGAGCCGACGGAGCCGCGTCGAAGGAGAGAGCCGCAGTCGCCGATAACCCGCGTTCAGTTTGCGGCCGTGCCGTACGTCTCGTCGAGATACTCGACGATGTCGTCGCTCTCCGGCATCGCGTCGATGCCGTGTTCCTCGTCCACGAGGACGGGGACGCCGGTCTGTCCGCTCACTTCTTGGACCTCGGTCCGTTCGGAGTGCGAACGCGGGACCGTCTTCGACTCGTACTCTAAGTCGAGTTCCGAGAGCTTGTTCTTGACTTTCGCGCAGTAGGGACAGCCCTCCAGCTCGTACAGGATGAGATTCGACATCGCTATCGGGTAGGTGATTCCGAATAAAGAGTCCGGGGGTTCTGTGCGCCGCCGGTACACAGGGGCGGGACGCGCTCCTCGGCGGTCAGCGTCCGACCGCGTTCCGAACCCCGTCGGCGATGCGGCGACGACGGAGGACGACTTCCGCGCCGGCCCACCCGACGAGGACGAAGAGAGCACAGACGGCGTAGACGAACTCCCACCCGCCCATCCAGACGGGGCGAAGCCACGGCGTGACGTGGGACCACTGGGTGGCGAACTCGTTCATCGGCCCTTCGAGGGGCGTCTCGGCGAACGTCGCGCGCATCTGCCCGGCGAAGCCGACTCGTTCGCCCGACCCGGCGCGGAGTCCGGCGCTTCCGGTGATGTCGTACTCGCCGCTTGCGTTCATGTCGCGGATGGTCGGTCCGTCCGAGGACCCGTCGCCGTGTTCGACGCGTTCGGCGTCGTACGGGCCCCACGTCGCGTAGTACTCCCAGACGATTTCGCCCTCCGGCGTCACCTCGACGACGCGGTGGTTGAGCGTGTCGGTGATGAGCGTGTTGCCGTTCGGGAGTCTGTCCGCGTCGCGCGGCCAGTTGAGGACGTTCGACCCGACGGACCACGTGCGGACCCACTCGCCGTCCTCTTTTGCGTACTCGACGACGCGGTTGTTTCCGCTGTCGGCGACGAGCATCGTCGGCGTCCCGTTCTCGCTGAGCATCCAGTCGGGGTTGTGCTGTTCGCGCAGCACGTCGTAGTCGTCGTCGCTCCCGAGACGGTGGGTGATGTTCTTCGTCTCCATGTCGACGACGATGGCTTGGTCGAAGTTCCGCGGCGACAAGAGGAGTCTGTCGTCGCCGATGGGGTCTACGTCGTTCGAGTGCGTCCAGTCTTCGTTGTGTCCGCCCTCCGTGTCAGCGGGGAAGTGGTCGCGATAGTACCACTCCCACGTTATCTCCTCCGTCGTGAGGTTGTAGACGAAGATGCGGTCCATCGACCCGTTCTCGTCGTCCCACTCGCGCATGTTCGAGACGACGAGTTCGTCCTCGCTGAGTCGGTCGACGTCGTGGGTGTCCTCGATTTCGAACGTCTCGTTCCAGACGCGGGTCTGGCTGTCGGGGTCGAACTCGAAGACCAGCGTCTCGCCGTCGCGGGGCGAAGAGACGAGCAGGTTCCCGTTCGAGAGGGGGTCCACGTCGAAGAACCACGCGCCGGACTCGTTGTGGGTCCACTCCGTCTGTCCGCGTTCGTCCGCGGAGATGAGACGGGCGGGCTTCTTCGGATTCGTGTTGCCGTCGAACGTGTAGCCTTGGACGCTGACGACGGTCGAACCGTTCGCCGGACTCGTCACCGTCCCGCGGGTGAGCGTCGTCTCGTCGTCCGGGTCGTAGGTGATGGCAGACGCCACAGACGGCGTCAAGAGCGCGATTACGAGCACCAACGCGAGCGCCCGCATCGCGGTTCGTCTAGAGAGGGCGACCATTACTACCGAGAGACTGTCGGTGCGAGACTGAACCTCTTTTGGTCTCTCGCGGCCGCTGCAGTCGGTGAGAGCCGTCGTCAGTGGGGACGAACGGCGGTCCGTCGGACGAAGGGGAGGGCCGTCTCAGAACTGCGCGGAGAGGAACCCGCTCGTTCGGACGAAAAAGTAGAGGACGAACGCGCCCGCGAGCACCCAGTGACCGACGCGGAGGTCGTCTCGGTCACCCGCAGCGAGTTTGACGACCGGGTACGAGACGATGCCCGCGGCGATGCCGTACGCGATGGAGTAGGTGAAGGGCATCACGAGGATGGTCATCCCGGCGGGGATGGTGTTCGTGATGTCGCTCCAGTCGATGTCGACCGCGTTCTGCAGCATCACGATGCCGATGACGACGAGCGCGATGTGAGAGGCGTACTGCGGAATCGCCGCCGCGAGAGGGACGAGAGCCAACGAGGCGATGAAAAGCAGCGCGACGACGAGCGCTGTCAGCCCCGTTCGGCCGCCCTCTTCGACGCCCGAGGCGGACTCGATGTACGTCGTCACGGTCGAGGTGCCGAGCATCCCGCCGATGGTGGTGCCGACGGCGTCGGCCATCAGCGGTTTGTCGATGTCGGGGAGGTTGCCATCTTCGTCGAGGAAACCGGCGACCTGACTGACGCCGACCAGCGTTCCGGCGGTGTCGAAGAAGTCCACGAAGAAGAACGTGAACACGATGAGCGCGAAACTGAACGCCTCGACGTTGCCGAATCCGGAGACGAACGCGCCCGCCAGCGGTGCGATGTTGTACGTCGCCTCGGTCGAACCGGCGACGAGGCCGGCGTCGGGAGCGACGACGCCGAGCGTCGTCAACAGCCACCCCAATCCGGCGGTAGAGAGGATACCGACGACGATAGAGCCCGGAATGCCCCGTGCGTAGAGCGCGAGCGTCAAAAAGAGGCCGACGACGGCGACGATGGCGACGGGGTTCGACGCGACGTCACCCAACGTCAGGAGCGTCGCGGCGTCGTCCACGACGATACCCATCCCCTGCAGACCGATTATCGCGAGGAACAGCCCGATACCGGTCCCGACGGCGAACTTCACCGGTTCCGGGAACAGTCGGATGACGTACTCCCGCGCGCCGACGGCCGTGAGGGCGATGAAGAGCAGTCCCTCCACGACGACGGCGGCAAGCGCCGTCTGCCACGGCACGCCGAGAGCTCCGACGACGGTGAACGCGAAGAAGGCGTTCAGTCCGAGTCCGGGTGCTTGCCCGAACGGCCGGTTGGCGTAGAACGCCATAATCAACGTCGCGACGGCGGCGGCGATGATAGTCACGACTGCGAGCATCGACTGCACCTCGCTCGGCGCGTAGCCGGCGATGGCGATACCGTCTGCCCCTTCGATGAACGGTTGGTCCGTCAGTATCGACGGGTTGACGACGACGATGTACGACATCGTCAGGAACGTCGTCACCCCGGCGAGTATCTCGGTCCGGACGGACGACCCGTGTTCTTGCACATCGAAGTAGTCCGCGAGCGTCTCAGTGAACCCCATAATGCACGAGTGAGCATACTCACTATTCCGAACATAAGCGTTACCATCGAAGGGGCCGAAAATATACACGTGCGTGCATAACTAGTCGATTCGGTCCCGATATTGTCCGCGTCTCTGTGCATATAGATGACGTTCGGGCGGCGACGTGAGGGTCGCGAGAACGGAGACGGGCGGAGACGACGTCGGGGGCGGTGGACGGCTATCGGACGCGCGCCCGGCGACGGCCGCCTCACTCGGTGTCGAACGCCGAAAGCGCGCCGACGGGTGCGGTCGTCAGTTCCTTCGCGCGGTCGGTTCCTTTCTCGCCGACGGAGATGAGAGCGAAGACGCCGGTGACCTCCGCCCCGGCCTGTTTCGCGATGTCGAGGAGCAGTTCCTGCGTCTCGCCCGACCGGATGAGGTCGTCGACGATGAGTACGTTCTCGCCCGACGAGAGGGCGCGTTCCGGGAGGTAGTACGTGAGTTCGATGCCGGAGGTGAGTCGCTGGCGGGACTCGATGAACTCCTCTACGGCCGTCTCTTTGGACTTCTTCGCGTAGGCGACGCGGGCGTCGAAGTACGACGCCATCGCCGCACCGAGGGTGATGCCGTCAGTCGCCGCCGTGAGGACGACGTCGGGCCGTTCGAATCCGAGGGTGTTGGCCGCAACGGGCGCGACGAGGTCCAGAAACGACTGGTCGAAGACGACGCCGGAGTTGTCGACGTACCCCTCGTCGTCGAACGCGACGCGCGCTTCGAGTTCGGTCGCGAGAGCCTCGCGCCCGACGCCTTCGACGACGTCGCGGGCGCGTTCGATGCCGGGGAGGACGTGCCCGTTGACGTACCGGTTCAGGTCGCCCGCGGGCAGTTCGGTGAGTGCGGCGAGTTCGTCGTACGTCCTCGTCTCTTTGAGCATCCGGAGGACGGCGACGGCTTGGAGTTGGAGAGCCGCTTTCTCCGCTCTGTTCATATCTCGATGGACGAGTTTGCGTAAGTATGAATACTTCGATGTCGCTGAGAGGGCAGTTGCTCACGGACGTGGGTGACAACGGTCGGCACGCGGGACTGTGTGCCGGACGGGGATAGCGGGTGGGTCCGAAGAGAGCGAGTCGTTACCGGTCGGCCAGCAGTTCGTCCGCGGTGATGAGTGCGTCGAGTTCGACGTCCGCTTCGGCGAGTCGTTCCTCCGCGCCCTCCTCGCGGTTCACCACGACGAGAACGCGGTTGACCTCCGCGCCGGCGTCTCGGAGGGCTTCGACGGCGTCGAGGGCGCTCTTTCCGGTCGTCGCGATGTCTTCGAGGACGAGAATCTCCTCGCCCTCCTCCAAGCGCCCCTCGATGCGCTTTGCGGTGCCGTACCCCTTCGCCTTCTTGCGCGCGATGACGTAGGGCGTGTCCGTCTCGACGCTCGTCACCGCGACGAGGGGGACGGCACCGAGTGCGACGCCCGCGAGTTTCTCGCCGCCGTGTTCCTCGGCGAACGCCTCCGCGATGAGTCGGAGACAGGTGGGGTCCGTCTCGAACAGGTACTTGTCCACGTAGTAGTCCGAGGTGCCGCCGTGGGAGAGTTCGAACTCTCCGTACTGGACCGCCTCGGCCTCTCGCAGGGCCTCGATGAGTTCGTCGTTCGTCATACTGTCGTCGGGTCACCCGAACAGGTTAAACGGGGCGGTTCGCGGCGGCAGTGAGGCAGTAGCGGGAACGGTACGGTGGCCGCCGAAGCGGTGCGGAGAGGACACCGACGCCGTACCGCGAGTGAGGGCGAAGCCCGAGTCTCGCGGAGTTTTTGGTCCAGATTTTTGGAGGGGGTTCGAGCGCGCCGGAGGCGCGCGAGGACCCCCTGTAAAAAGGTGGTTTACCACGGTTCGTTCTTCACGCCGAGGAGGTAGGCGGCGACGTTCGTCGTCACGTGCAGAATCGGTGTGAGGACGAGTACCGCCCCGAGGACGGGGAGCGTGAACGTCCCGAGGAACCACGGTAGGTCGAACGCCGCGGCGAAGACGAGTGCGCCGACGACGAAGTCGAGTTGGTCGAGTCCGGGGAACGCCGCGCCGCGTTGGCGTCCGCTCCGTCGTTTCAGGAAGGAGGCGCCGATGTCGCCGACCATCGCGCCGAAGGCGAGTCCGACCGCCGCAATCAGCGGAAACGTCGGGAGCGAGACGCCGAGCATCGCAGAGACGGGACCGGCGGCGGCGTTGCAGGCGAGAGCGACGGCGACCCCCGCAAGCGTTCCCGCGGCGGTTCCGCGCCACGTCTTGCCGTCGCCGAGGAGGCGGCGGTCGCCCCACGTCCGCCCCCCGTCTATCGGCGCGCCGCCCCCGGCGAGGACGGCCGCGTTGTTCGGGACGTACGCGGGCAGCATGGTCCAGAACGCGACGACGACGAGGTCGATAACCATACGTGGAAAACCGCTGCCCGAGACTTAAGACACCGTGATTCCGGTCGGAATCGGACGGGGTCTGTCGCTCCGACCGAGGGACGTCGGTGGCGGGGGACGCGCCGCGCCGACGAACGGTCCGGACAGAAGTTCTCTTAAGGGCTCGGATTCACCTACTCGATAATAGATGTCCTCGTGGAGACGCGACTTCGCAAGCGGACTGGTGATACTGGTCCCCATTTTGGTCATCCTGTGGGTTCTCAACTATCTCTACTCGAGCATCGTCAGACTGCCCGTCATCAGGACGTTGGACCAACCGTTCGGGTTCTTCGTCGCCATCGTCGTGTTCGTGATGTTGGTGCTTTCGGTGGGCTATCTGATGCGCACGACGGTGGGGCGACTGTTCGAGACGTATCTCGACGCGACGATGAATCGGGTCCCCCTCGTTCGCATCCTCTACAACGCGTCGAAACTCGCCGTCGAGACGGCGTTGACGGGGACCGAAGACCTGCAGACGCCCGTCCAACTGGAGACGTGGCCGGGCGTTCGGATGACGGCGTTCAAGACCGGACAGACGACGAAAGACGGGCGAGTGGTTCTCTTCATGCCGACGGCTCCGAACATCACCACCGGGTTCGTGATGGAGGTAGAACCAGAAGACATCACGGAACTCGACGAGAACGTCGAGGAGGCGTTGACGCGCATCCTCTCTGCGGGGTTCGCCGAAGACGAGACTCGCTCCGCTATCGACATCGACGTACAGACCGAAGACGACTGAACGGGCGG
The DNA here is from genome assembly GCF_900113245.1 of Halopelagius inordinatus. NCBI lineage: Archaea > Methanobacteriati > Methanobacteriota > Halobacteria > Halobacteriales > Haloferacaceae > Halopelagius > Halopelagius inordinatus. The sequence goes on along the minus strand of NZ_FOOQ01000001.1, from coordinate 277,871 downwards.
CGAAGACGCAGAGAAGAGGTGCTGCGGCGTCGGTACGACCTCAGACGTAAGAGAACCACTCCTCGTGGTCGTCGGAGCGACCTTCCACGAGGTCGAAGAACGCCTGTTGGAGTTCCTCGGTGACCGGGCCGCGGGTGCCGTCGTCGATTTCGACGTTGTCCACCTTCCGGATGGGCGTGATTTCGGCGGCGGTACCGGAGAAGAACAGTTCGTCTGCGGTGTTGAGTTCGCCGCGCGAGATGGACGCTTGGTCGTGGACGGTGTAGCCGTGTTCTCGGGCGAGTTCGATGACGGTGTTTCGGGTGATTCCGTCCAAGATGCTCTCGGAGAGGCCGGGCGTGTATATCTCGCCGTCGTTGACCATGAAGATGTTCTCGCCGGGGCCCTCCGCGACGTTGCCCTCCTTGTTGAGGACGATGGCTTCGGTGTAGCCGTTTCGGCGCGCTTCCTCGCCCGCGAGCATCGAGTTGACGTACAGACCGGTCGTCTTCGCGTTCGTCGGAATCTGACTCGACGCGTGCTTTCGCCACGAGGAGACCATCACGTCGACGCCCTTCTCTAGGGCCTCGTCGCCGAGGTACGTCCCCCACGGCCACGCCGCGATAGCGACCTGCACGGGGTTGTCCTTGGGGCTGACGCCGAGCGAATCGTAGCCGTAGAAGGCGACGGGTCGGATGTAACAGGATTCGAGGTCCTGTCGGCGAACGAGTTCCATCGTCGCTTCGGTGAGTTCCTCTCTGTCGAACGGAATCTCCATGTCGTAGGGCTTCCCGGAGGCGTAAAAGCGGTCCAGATGCTCGTCCCACCGGAAGATGGCCGGACCGTCTTCGGTGTCGTAACAGCGGACGCCCTCGAAGACGCCGGTTCCGTAGTGAAGTCCGTGCGAGAGGACGTGAATCTGCGCGTCCTCCCAATCGACGAACTCACCGTCCATCCAGATAGTGTCGACATCCATCTCGTCGAATCCCATACCGCGTGGTTTGTGGGGCAGGTGATAAAATGGTAGGCGACACGGCGACGCGCGCCGGGTTTTTGCGCCGCCGGTGCGTGGAGTGATTACGAATGCCACCCAAGACAGTCGCCGTAACGGGCGGGACCGGACGTATCGGCCCCGCCGTCGTGCGGGCACTCAGCGATGCGGGCTATCGCGTGGTGAACTGCAGTCGAAGCGGGGGGTCCGTCGGCGACGCGAACCTCCGGGCCGACATGACCGACGCCGGGGAAACGTACGGCGCGTTCGCCACCGCCGACGCCGACGCCGTCGTCCACCTCGGGATGCTCTCGGAACCGGGTCACGACCCGGGCTACGTCGTCTACGAGAGCAACGCGATGAGCACGTACAACGTCCTGGAGGCGTCCGAATCGCTCGGCATCGACACCGTCGTCCTCGCGTCCAGCATGAGCGCTCTCGGCGCGAGTTTCGAACCCGGGCCGGTCCGCCTCTCGTATCTCCCCGTGGACGAAGACCATCGCTTGACGCCGTCGAACCCGTACGGCCTCGGCAAACAGGTCGTCGAGGTGACCGCGGACGGGTTCGCTCGGCGGCCCGACGGCCCCGATACCATCACCTCCTTCAGGTTCCCGTGGATGCCGACGGAAGCCCAGATGCGCGAGACGTTCCTGAACGCGGACCGGAGACTCCCCGCACTCCGCCAGTCGGAGAACTTCCACTCGATACGGAACACCCTGTTTTCGTACCTCGCACAGGAGGACGCCGCAGACGCCGTCCGCCGGGCAGTCGAAGCCGACTTCGAGGGTCACGAACGGTTCTGGGTGGCCGCGGCGGACACGAACGCGGACGTAGAGACGGCGGAACTCCTCGAAGAGGAGTATCCCGACGTGGAGACGCGGAGGTCGTTCGAGGGGTACGAATCGCTCGTCTCCGCGGAGAAGGCGCGTCGGATGCTCGGGTGGGAACCCGAGCGGAGTTGGCGGGACCTACGCTAAGGAGTCGACGATGCTGTCGCCGTCGAGAAACGGGAAGCCGCGGCGTTCGGCGTACTCGCGCGCCGCGGCGGTCGGAAGCGCCGCGCCCGACTCGTCGTCGAGCATCTCGCAGACGACGACCGCCGGGCCGATACCCGCCTCGTCCGCGAGTGCGAGTCCGAGTTCGGTGTGGCCCCGCCTGTCGTCGAGGAGTCCGGGCGCACCCCGGAGGAGGGTGACGTGGCCGGGCGTTCGGAAGTCCGCCGCGAAGTCGTCGGCGTCGTACTCGCCGTCGACGGCGGCGTCGGCCGCCTCGCTCAGTTTCGTGATGGTGAGCGCTCGGTCGTCGTCGGTTATCCCCGTGAACGTCTCGCGGTAGTTCACCGGGAGCGAGAACGACGACCGGTCGTCGTACGCCAATTCGTGGTCGGCGGCGGCCGGGTGGTCGATTTCGGACCCCAAGAAGGGGAGGTTCATCGCCTCGGCGGCGGCGTCGGAGACGGCGGCGCAGACGAGTCCGCCCGCGTCGTTTCGGAGGCGGGCCACGTCCGCCGCCGCCACCGAGTGGGCGGGGTAGATGATGTCCGTCTCGCCTTCCCTGTCGTCGAAGTCGTGGACGAGAATCGGGTCACCCGCGCGGAACGCCGCGAGGGCGCGACCGAACGCGTCGTCGGTCTGTTTCGTCGTCGTCACGGTCACACCTCCTCCACGCGGACGGTGACGTGGTCGCCGTCCGCGAGTTCGAGTTCGTCTCGGAGTTTCTCGGGCGCGATAATCTCGAGTTGGCTCTCGTCGTGGTGGGTGCGTTCGGGGACGATGATGTGGGCCGGCGCGTACGATTGGTCCTCGAACTCGACCGTCGCGGCGTAACAGGCCGCCGGGCCGAACGTCCGTTCGTCGTCCTCCCACCCATCGATGGCGACCGCAGAGAGCGACGCCATCCCGGCGCGCGCCCGAACGCTCCCGTCGTCCAAGCGGACGTTGAGCGTCCCCGGGAACGGTTCGTAGCCGAGGCGGTTCTCGAACTGCCGCATGTAGCCCGAAAGCGAGATGTAGTGTTTGCCCTCGCCCATACCGCCGGTGACGGTGCCGCCGAGTTCGACCGCCTCCGCGTCCTCCGTCTCGAAGATTCGACGGTAGTCGGCGTACTCCCGCCGAAGGGCCGCCTCGCCGTCCTCGGAAACCGAAACCCACTGGCCGTCCGACACCACGTCGCGTTCGACGTAACCGGCCTCTTCGAGTCGTTGGAGGCGGCGCGAGGCGGTCTGGCTCGACGCGTCGAGACGCGACGCCAGACCGGAGCAAGAGACTTTCACCGGGCCGGAGCACCCGCCTTCGATGGCGACGAACTTCAACGCGGCCAGTTCGTCGTAGCCGACGGCGGCGACTGCCGATTCTGACATGTCCCCGTCTTCGAATCGGCTCGGAATAAGCGTACCGGATATGAGACGCGTAACAGAAGTGAGAACCGTAGCGTTCGGAGTCGGTCTCCCCTACGGACGGGTTCGTGGTCGGGTAGTCGGAGAGCGAGGGTAAGTGCGTCGGTTGCGGCGGCGACGGCCGCGTCGGGGCGGTCCGAAACGCGGGTCCGAGAGCGTCGTCGCGGTTCGGAAAGTCCTTTAGCCGCGCCGCGAGAACCTCCGAGCATGTTTCGAGAGTTCCGTTCGGAGGTCGAAGATGCGGTCTCTACTGCACTCTCCGCGCTCGACCTGCCGACCGACGACCTCGGCGTCGAAGAGCCGCCGGACGGCGTCTCCGCGACGCTGGCGTCCAGCGCCGCCTTCCGACTGGCGGGCGAAGTCGGCGCGCCGCCGCCGAAAGTCGCAGTCGACATCGCAGAGCAGATAGACGCCACCGGCTACACGTACCTCGACTCCGCGACGCCGCAGGGGCCGTACGTGAACTTCCACGTCTCCGACGCCTACTACGCCGAGACGGTCGAGGCGGGCCGCGACGACGAGTACGGACGCCTCTCCGACACGGGCAAGGACGTGGTCGTCGAACACACGAGTGCGAACCCGACGGGCCCCGTCCACGTGGGACGCGCCCGGAACCCCATCCTCGGCGACGCCATCGCGCGCATCCTCGATTTCGCCGGGAACGACGTGGAGCGTCACTACTACGTCAACGACGCCGGGCGACAGGTCGCCGTCTTCACGTGGGCCTACGAGACGTTCGACGAGTCCGACCTCCCCGACCCCGAACGGGACCGCTCCGATTACGACTTAGTGCGCTACTACCGGAAGGGCAACGCCTTCCTCGAAGACGCCGACGAGGAGGACGCGGAGGCCGCAGAAGAGGAGATTGCGAGCATCATGCAGGGCCTCGAAGCGGGCGACGAGGAGACGTTCGAACGCGTCGCCGTCGTGGTTGACCAGGTGCTCTCGGGGATGACCGCCTCTTTGGAACGCCTGCCCGCGGAGTTCGACCGGTTCGTCAAGGAGACGAAGTTCATCCGCAACGGCGACGCAGAAGAGGTAGTCCGGCGACTGAAAGACTCCGAGTACTCGGTCTACGAGGAGGACGCGTGGCAACTCGACCTCTCGTCGTTCGACTTCGAGAAGAACCTCGTCTTCCTCCGGTCGGACGGGACGACGCTGTACACGACGCGCGACTTGGCGCACCACGAGTGGAAGTTCGACAACTACGACGAGGCGGTGACGGTCCTCGGCGAGGACCACAAACTGCAGGCCGAACAGTTGGAGACCGCACTCGAAATCCTCGGGAACGACACCGAGAACCTCCGTCAGACGTTCTACTCGTGGGTGAACCTCCCCGAGGGCGGGATGTCCACCCGGAAGGGGACGGGCGTCGACTTAGACGACCTGTTGGACGAGTCGGTCCAACGCGCACGCGAGGAAGTCGAGTCGCGCCTCGACAGTCGCATCCGCGACGACGAACTCGACGACGAGGACGTCGAACGCATCGCCCGACAGGTCGGCATCGGTGCCGTTCGCTACGACATCGTCTCGAAGCAACCGACGAAGGGAATCACGTTCGAGTGGGAGCGAGCGCTCGACTTCGAGGCTCAGTCCGCGCCGTACGTCCAGTACGTCCACGCTCGGTGCTGCGGCATCGTCGAGGAAGCCGAGGCGTCCGGCATCGAGGCGTCCACCGACGCTTCGCTTCTCGACGGCCCGGAGGAGCGTGAACTGGTCGCGACCATCGCGCGTTTCCCCTTCGTCGTCGAGGAGGCGGCCGACGGCTTGGAACCGCACGTCGTGGCGACGTACGTCCGCCAGTTCGCGGAGACGTTCAACACCTTCTACCGCGAGTGTTCGGTGCTGAACGCCGACGACGACGACGTGGCCGCCGCCCGTCTCGGACTCGTCGAGGCAGCGCGCCACACGGTGGCGAACGCGCTCTGGGTGTTGGGTATCGAAGCGCCCGACTCGATGTAGGCTATAGTCCGAACGCGGGCACTACGACGCCCGGCGACGAGAGGAGCGACCCGCCGACCGAGGAGACGGCGAGCGCTCCCGCACCCAACGCCAGCACGACGAAGAGGACTATCCACCAAAACGGGACGCTAGAGCTAGATTCTGCCATACCAACGCCTGCGACCAGACGCGTAAAAGAACTTCCCGTTCGTCGGCGCTCGGGGTCGGCGGGTCAACCGAGGAATCGACCGAACAGTCCCTTCTTCTCGTCGTCGTCGCCGCGCTTTCCGGCACCGTCCGCGCTCTCGCCTAACTCCGTGGTGAAGACGCCGTCGTCTTCGTCCTCCTCGTCGTCCGCGTCGTCTTCGTCGTTCGCATCGTCCGCGTCGTCCGCGTCGTCCGCGCCGTCCGCGCCGTCGTCGCTCGCGAACGGTATCTGCGGGTCCTCCTCGGCGTCTGGTTCGGCGGATTCGACGAGCGGTTCGTCTGCCTTCGACTCGCCGTCGTCCGCGTCCACCGACCGCTCCGAGGGCGCGTCTTCGGGTTCTGCGTCCGCTACGAGCGGTTCGTCCGCATCCGCGTCGGCGTCGGCTTCGTGGTCGCCCGCGACGATGATTTCCTCTCGGCGTTCCTCCTCGCCTCCGGTCTCGTCGGCGGACGCGTCCGGCGTCTCGTCGTCGTCCGCGGCGGGAACGTCCTCCGCGGCGGGAACGTCCTCCGGGGCCTCCTCGCTCGGGTCGTCCGGCGCGGCGACGGCGTCCGGTTGCGGAACGGGTTCTCCGGTCAGGTCCGCTGCGAGCGCTCTGTAGGCGGCGGCCGCCGAACTCCCCGGCGCGAACGTCGTGAGCGGTTCGCCCGCGTCGCCCGCCCGGCGGACGACGTTCTCGTCGGGAATCGCCTGCAGTATCTCGGCGTCGAGTTGCTCTTCGACCGTGGCCGCGTTCGGGTTCTCGGGGTCCACGCGCGTGAGCACCGCGCCCGCGACCGGTACGTCCAGTCGGACCGCGACCTGCCGCGTCTTCTCGGTGTCCCCCAACGCGTCCCGCCCCGTCGTCGAGACGAGAATCGCCTCGTCGACGTACGTGAGGGGGACGACGGTGTCGTTACTCAGTCCTGCGCCCGTGTCGAGCAGGACGTACTCGTATCGGTCGGCCAGTTCGGAGAGCACCGCGCGGAGACCCTCCGGGTCCGCGCGAGCGAACGCGTCGAGGTCCGTCGCCCCCGGAACCACGGCCATCCCGTGCGGTCCCTCCTGCGTCGCCTCGGACACGTCCGATTCGCCCGCGAGAACGTCGTGGAGCGTCGGCTCCGTCGGTACGACGCCCAACGCCCCCGCGAGGTTCGCCATGCCGAGGTCGCCGTCGACCACCGCGACGTCGGCACCCGCCGCGGCGAGGGCCGCCGCGAGATTCGTCGTCGTCGTGGTCTTTCCGACGCCTCCCTTCGCGCTGACCACTGCGTACACCCGTCCCATATCTTACTCGTTCGGACTCTCCCGAGACAACCACATAAACCTATTCCGAGCGAACCGCCGACACACCGCCGATCTGCCGTTCGTCCGGACGTTCCCCGACAGTCGTAGGTTACTTAGCCTCTCGCCGGCCTATATTCGACAATGAGTACCGACGCCGAGGCGAGCGAGGACCGCCGGAAGTACGAGTTCCGGAAGGTCATAGAGGAGCTAGAGGATTTCGAAGGCTCCGGAACGCAACTCGTCACTATCTACATCCCGGAGGACAAACAGATATCCGACGTCGTCGCCCACGTCACGCAGGAACACTCTGAGGCGTCGAATATCAAGTCGAAACAGACGCGCACGGCCGTCCAAGACGCCCTGAAGTCGATCAAGGACCGCCTCCGCTACTACGACACCTTCCCCCCCGAGAACGGCATCGTCATCTTCTCCGGCGCGGTCAACTCCGGCGGCGGCCAGACGGAGATGGTGACGAAGGTGTTGGACAGTCCGCCCGAGCCCATCCAGTCGTTCCGCTACCACTGCGACTCGGACTTCCTCACGGAACCGCTCGAAAACATGCTGACGGACAAGGGACTGTTCGGCCTCATCGTCCTCGACCGCCGCGAGGCGAACGTCGGGTGGCTGAAAGGCAAGCGCGTCGAACCCGTCAAGTCCGCCTCCTCTCTCGTCCCCGGCAAACAGCGGAAAGGTGGCCAGTCCGCCCAGCGTTTCGCCCGCCTCCGTCTGGAAGCCATCGACAACTTCTATCAGGAGGTCGCGGGGATGGCAAACGACCTGTTCGTCTCGCGGCGACACGAACTCGACGGCATCCTCGTGGGCGGTCCGTCGCCGACGAAAGACGAGTTCCTGGACGGCGACTACCTCCACCACGAACTGCAAGACCACGTCGTCGGGAAGTTCGACGTCTCCTACACCGACGAGTCCGGGCTCAAAGACTTAGTCGACGCCGCACAGGACGTGCTCGCGGATCAGGAGGTGATGAAGGACAAATCCCAGATGGAGGAGTTCTTCGAGAAACTCCACACCGGAGAGCAGGCGACGTACGGGTTCGGACCCACCCGGAAGAACCTCGTCATGGGCTCCGTCGACCGACTCCTCCTCTCGGAGGACCTCCACTCGGACGTCGTCGTCTACGAGTGTCCGGAGGGCCACGAGGAGTACGAAGTCGTGGACCGCCGCCACGGTGACCCCGGACACGAGTGCACCGAGTGCGGTCAGGAGGCCGAAAAGAAAGACCGCGATGACGTCATCGAACATCTGATGTCCATCGCCGAACAGCGTGGGACGGAGACGAAGTTCATCTCGACGGACTTCGAGAAGGGCGAGCAACTGCACGACGCCTTCGGCGGCGTCGCGGGCATCCTCCGCTACGCCACCGGCGTCTAAGCGAGCGAGAACGGTTCTTCTCCGACGGAGCGGGTTCGCCGCCTCAGTCGAGTATCTGTCCGACCTGCGTGCGACGACGGCCGACGTCGAAGTGAGGGGCGAGCGTCGCGTCGCCGTCGATTCTGTCGAGCGTCAACAGCACGTCCGCGCCGTCGCGTTCGGCGCGGTCAGCGAGCGACTCGATTGCGGCGCGGTTCAACGCCAGCGAGTCGAGCAGTCCGAGCAGAAGCGCCGTCGCCGCGCCGCCGTCGCCGCGGGGGAAGTAGTCCGCGACCGAACCGAAGTCGGCCGACTCGGCGGCGTCTGCGGGGTACGTTCGGAGACAGTTCGAACAGAGCGCCGCTGCGGGTGCGTCCGGCGCGTGCGGTTCGAGGCCGTCGGGGACGGCAAAGGAGACGAGGTCACCGCCGCAGTCCGGACACGTGCGAGTCATACGTCGAGATACGGCGGCGGCGAGGAAAAACCAGTGGTGTCGTCCGGAGAGCGGCGGAGAAACGGATGGTGAGCCGAAGCGACGCCGACCGACTCCGAGGGGTCGCCCGTCAGTCGTCCGCCGGGAGTCTCTCGGCTTCGGCGGCCTCTTCGGCCGCCTCGGCCTCGCGTTCTTCCTTCTCTTCTTCCTCTTTCTTGCCCTTTATCTTCTTCAGGCGGAACGTCTCTTCGCGCTCCTGTTCTTCGAGTTTCTGCTCGATGTACTCTTGGTTCTCGTAGAGGTCGGGGAGGAGCTTGAATTCGAGGGCGTTGACGCGGCGCTTCGTCGTCTCTATCTCTCTGAGCATCTTCTTCATCGCCGTCTCGACTTCCGCGGCGAGGATGATGCTTTCGAGCAGTTCCTCGTAGGCGTCTGCGGCCTCGTCGATGCGCGCGGACGACCCGAGCAGCCCGTAGCCGCGCTGGTCGAGGCTCTTTCTGACGCGCGAGGACTCTATCTGCGGGACGACGACGCCCATGATGTTTTTCGACTGCGTCGTGATCTCCGGGTGTTCTTTCAGCGCCGCGGCCGCACCGCGCACCGCGACGTCGCCCTCCATCGCGCGCGCCATGTTTATCTTCCGCTGTGCGGTCTCGTAGTTGGTGTTGAGTTCCGAACGGACGTCCTGCGCCTGGTCGAGGATGTCCATGAACTCCATGATGAGGCCGTCGCGTTTCTGCTCCAGCGTGTCGTGGCCTCGCTCGGAGAGTTCGATGCGGTCCTCTATCGCCATCAGGTTCTTCCGAGTCGGTTTGACGTCGTTGGCCATCCTTGGGGGACGCTTGTGGACGGAGGGGGTTAATCCTTTTCAGTCTCCGCGAACCGGCTCCGAACCGAGTCCACGACGGGCCACGAGAGGGTCACCAGATCCCTTGCACCCGGTCGAGTACCGAGACGACGACCACGTGCGGGAGGGTGAGGACGGCGAGCGAGACGAGATAGACGGACGCGACTTCGTCGATACCACCGACGGCCGTCGGAACGGTCAACGCGAGAGCGCCGAGAAAGACCACCGCGCCGGCCGTCATCGGTAGTGCGTCGCGGCCGAGAGAGGCGGCGGCCGAAAGAGAGTGGCCGTTCGACAGCGCGTCGGCGACCGGCGAATCGAGCGCAGCGAGGCGTGCGAGATGCCGCAGCGAGTGCCACAACGGGAAGTACAGCCCGATGGCGACCAGCGGGGGGACGACGAGGAAGAACGCCCAAAGCAGCACCGACTCGCCGACGTCGACCAGCCACGCGGTGCGAGAGGGACCGTGTGGCGCTCGACGCCACCCGAGGAGAAGCGACGCGAGGGTGACAAGAGCCAGCCCGACGCCGACGGAGATTCGGAGCGGCGGGGAAACGAGCCACGCGAACGTCACTTCCGGGGCGAACAGTTCGACGGTCGTCGCCGCGACGCGGCGGTACGTCTCCGGGAACGCGACGAGCGGGACGACCATCGGAATCCCGCCGCGGACGGTCGCCGCGAGGGCGCGTTGCCCCCGGGTTCGAAGGTGCGTCTCCTCGGTCAGAGAGACGAGCGGGTAGACGTCCCCCTGCCCCCAGTGAAACCACGTCAAAAGGAGAAAGCCGACGAACGCCGCGGCGGGGGTGAGAAACCAGACGACCGCGTAGAGGCCGCCGAAGACGAGATACAGCGCCCCCACGGCGGCGAGCGACCGAACCGAGGGCTCCGACCCGCGGGCGCGCGGCACGGTCACGTGGTCGAGCGCACCGTGCGGCAGTCCGAGGAAGACGACGCTCGCTAACAGGGGGACGTACCGAGAGGGGCCGCCGAGGGTGACGCCGACGAGCGAGGCGACACCGACGGCCGCGAGGGCGACCCACGCGACGGGAAACACCGTTCGAGCGAGCCGTCGCTTCACTCTTCTATCGACGGCGGGGCGTTCGCTCAGCGCCATCGTTCGACCACCCAGTGAAACAAGAGGAGACCCTGCACCACGAACAGGTTCGTGACGAAGAAGAACGTCGCCTCCTCGATGGGGAGTCCGAACAGGGCGATGCCCGTGGTGTGGTCGGCCGAGATGTGCCAGATGCCGAACTGAAGCGCGACGCGGTCGGCCAGACAGAAGTACACCGTCGGGACGGCGACGCCGAAGGCGAACGTCCGACGGACCGCCCACAGGTAGGGCCACCCGAACCCCCACTGGAGTGCGAGGACCGGAGCGGCCCACGTGAGGATGGCTCCGAGGTAGTACGTCTGACCGCCGAACACGTAGAGAACGAGGCCGACAGCCCCGACGAGAGCCCCCGCCGCGACGCCGAGAAGTCGGTCTCGCGTCGTCACCGAGGCGGACCTCACCGCCAGCGCGAGAGCGTACAACCAGAGCGCGACGACGAGCGGTTGCAAGAGCATGAACAGGAGTTCCTCGACGGGGACGAGCCACACCCGCAGGGCGACGACACCGTCGCCGTACCCCCAGACGCCGCGGGAGATGAGGTGGTTGTCCCACGGCGTCGTGTACAGGAGGGCGACCACGGTGATGAGCGCCGTCCCGACCCAGTGAGTGGCGTCCAGCCGCCGACGACTGTGAGAGAGGCCGACTGCCAGTACCGCCAGCGCTGGCAGGAGAAACACGGCGTGAAAGCCGAAGTACGTGAGCCGCACGCTCACGGTTCTCTCTGATGGTCGGGAATGGTGTGAGACACGATGACTGAATGGTTTGCGTGAGTGTTTTTAAACGTTACAGAAACGGAGAGCCGAGGCGGCTCTCAGTCGGCAGTCGCGGCCGCCGGAGTCGTCTGTCCGGCCTCTTCGAGGATGCTGTGACTGCGCAGCAGGACGACCCCGAATCCCACCTTCGCGGTGAGGTCGAGAACCATGAACGCCGCCGTCTCGACGTACAACGGGAGGAAGCCGACGGTCCCTTCGGTGCCGAGAATCCAGACGACGGGGTACGCCAACCAGAGGACGATTATCATGTTTCGGAGCGTGTTCGTCAGTTTCCGAACCGACTCGGTCTGCGTCTTTGCGGCCTCCGAGAGCGCCTCGACCAGGAAGTACAGGAGGAACAACAGCGCGACGGTGCTGATAGCCCACCAGGCGATTCGTGCGGGTGCCGAGGAGGCGAACGCACCGGCGAGTCCGGTTCCGATCATGAACACGTCGAGACCGACGAGCGTGTAGATGGTGTTCCTGTTCGCCCCCGCGAGGAGCGCGAGGTCGAGAAGCAACAGCGGCGTGGTGAACAACCAGTCCGCGTAGCGGGCCCAGTAGATGTCGAGCACCTGAGTACCGACTTCCACCTGTGTGAGGCCGAATCCGGTCGCCATCGAGAAGTACGCCGCCGACGCGATGGTGGTTATGAATATCGTGATGATGTAGAACCGCTGTTCTTTCTCGTCCTTCACGCCCCACCCGCGGGCGATGAAGAAGAGCGTTCCGAGCGTCATTCCGGCCGTACCGAGCCACAGCCATATCGATTCGCTTCCAGGGGTTGCCATAGTACACTCACAAGTATGGCATGAGTTTGCATATCGGCCCTACCAAACTAGTTGGGGTGGTGCCGGTAGAACTGCGAGACGAGTTTCTTCTCGGCCGCGCGGAGGTGTTGGTGATACGTCGAACGCGAGATATCCATCGCGTCCGCCAACTCGTCTCCCGAGATACCGTGCGGCCACTCGAAGAACCCCCCGAGATGCGCGAGTTGGAGCGCGGTTCGCTGTTTGTCCGTGAGTTTCTCTTCGACGGAACCGGCGAACGCCCGTCGGGTATCGGTGGGGTCTTCGTTCTCGCCGACCGCGAGTAGTCGAACCGAACGAGACGTTCGTTCGACGTCTTCGAGGAGTCTGCGCCCGAGCGTTCGGTCGGCGACAGTCGTGTCGATTACGACCGTGCCCCGCGTCGCATCGACGGTGAGGTCTGTGAGTCGCGCCCCTCCCTCTGCAATCTGAGAGAGCAGCGAACCGGGAGAGAGAAGCAGTTCGTAGACGGCCGTGCCGCCGGTTCGTTGCAGTCGGTGAACGTGGTCGAGTCCCGGGATGTCCGAGCTGTCGAGTTCGACGTCTGACGACGGCGAGGAGACGAACAGGACGACGGACCCGTCGTCGCGGGCGACGACGCCTTCGTAGTCGAGGCGGCAGTCACCTCGGCGAGCGACGGAGACGAGTGGCGAGTCGGGCGCGACCACCTCGAACCGAAGCGACAGACGGCTGTCGGTGATGAGCGTTCGACGACTCTCGAACGCGTCGATGGCGGCACCGACCGCCCGGCCCAACGCGCCGAGGACTATCCGCTCGTGCTCGTCGACCGTCTCCGCGTAGACGGTGAGGACGCCGTACAGCGTCTCCCGGTGGAGTAAGGGGACCGCGACGAGGCCCCCGAACGGGAGGACGACGTTGTGGTGAAACTGTCCTTCGGGGTCGCGGGCTATTTGCGGGGTCCGCGTCGCGACGGTCCGAGCGACCGGGTCGGCTGTGTCGTCGAGGGCTATCCGTAGCCCGACGACGGACGAGGGCATCTCCCCCGCCCACGCGTCCGGAACGACGGCCTCCGGCGAGAGGTCGCAGTCGGCTATCCACGCACACGAGTACTGCTCCGTGGCCGCGATTCGCTCGCACACCTTCCGCTCGAGTTCGTCTCTCGCCTGCGCGCGCACGAGAACTTCGGACGTCTCCACGAGTAGCCCCTCGATGTGGTCGACGAGTCGCTGAAGCCGGGCACGTTCGCGTTCGACAGCCTCTTCGGCGCGAACGCGCGCGGTGATGTCCGTCTGGAATCCGACGTAGTGTGTCACTCGTCCGTCGGGGTCGCACAGCGGTGCGATGTCCACTCGGTTCCAAAACGGCTCACCGTCGCGTCGATAGTTCAGCAGTTCGACCGTCGCAGACGACTCGGAATCGACTGCACGCCGGAGTTCGGCGACCGGTTCCTCCTCCGTACCCGGCCCCTGGAGAAACCGACAGTTGCGGCCCAACGCTTGCGATTTCGGGTAGCCCGTCGTCGTCTCGAACGCCTCGTTGACGTACACCAACGGACCGTCCGGAAGCGACATGTCCGCGATAGTGATACCGACCGGAGCCTCGTCCATGGCCTGCTCTTTCAGGTCCTCTCCGATGCGTTCTGTCAACTCCGCTCGACGTCGCCACCAGGTCATCGCACTCGCGACTCGTTCGCCGAGTCGCTCGAAGCGGTTCGTCTCTCCGACGGTGACGACGTCCGCCGCACCCGCGTCGAACGCCTCCGGCACCGTGAGGTCGCTGTCGGGGTGACGCAGTATCACGACGGGCGCGTCCGCGAACGCGTCGGCGACGCTCGTCGCTCGACCGTCGGGAAGATCGTCGGCGACCACCACGCAGTCGAAGGCTCCGTCGCCGGACCGCGCGTCGGCCGAGCGGGTGACACGCCGGATGGAACAGTCGTCGAGAACCGACCGGAGCAGTCTCTCGGCCCGTTCGTACGTCCGGTCGTCTGCGACGGCGACCAACACGCGCTCTTGGAACAGCCGGTTCGCCATGTCTTCAGTAGGATCTGTGCGGTGATACGTTTCGGGGTGGCCGAACGAACGCGGCGCTCGGACGGTGCGAACGCGGAAAAAACGAACGTGGGCGACGGCTCAGTCTGCTGTGACTTCTTCGGCGCCTTCGTCGGTCGAGGACTCTCGGTAGTGCTCTTCGATGAGTTCCTCGTCGACGCGGTTGAGCTCCTTCTTCGGGAACATCGACAGGAGGTCCCAGCCGATTTCGAGCGTCTCGTCGATAGAGCGGTTCGTATCGTACCCCTGGTCCACGAACTCCTCTTCGAAGCGGTCGGCGAAGTCGAGGTAGGTGTTGTCACGCTCGGACAGCGCCTCGCGGCCGACGATGTTCACCAGGTCCCGAAGGTCCTCACCCTCGGCGTACGCGGCGTACATCTGGTCGGAGACGTCCGCGTGGTCCTCGCGCGTCAGGCCCTCGCCGATACCGTCGTCCATCAGCCGCGAGAGGCTGGGAAGGACGTTTATCGGCGGTTCGACGCCCTGGCTGTTCAGGTCACGGTCGACGTAGATCTGACCCTCGGTGATGTATCCGGTCAGGTCCGGAATCGGGTGCGTGTCGTCGTCACCCGGCATCGTGAGGATGGGAATCTGCGTCACGGAACCCTCGCGGCCCTGGATTCGACCGGCGCGTTCGTACAGTTGCGCCAGGTCGGTGTACATGTATCCGGGGTAGCCACGACGGCCCGGAACCTCTTCGCGGGCCGCGCCGATTTCGCGCAGGGCCTCACAGTAGTTGGTCATGTCCGTGAGAATGACCAGCACGTGGTAGTCCTTCTCGAACGCGAGATACTCGGCGGTGGTGAGCGCGAGACGCGGCGTGACCGTCCGCTCGACTGCGGGGTCGTCCGCGAGGTTCATGAAGACGACGGAGCGTTCGAGTGCGCCCGTCCGCTCGAAGTCCTCCATGAACTCGTTTGCCTCTTCGGCCGTGATACCCATCGCGCCGAAGATGACCGCGAACTCGGAGCCGTCGTCGTCGTCGCCCGCTTCCTCCTCTTCGGGAACGGTCGCCTGACGGGCGACCTGAAGCGCGAGTTCGTTGTGCGGCAGCCCCGACCCCGAGAAGATGGGGAGCTTCTGACCGCGGACCAGCGTGTTCATGCCGTCGATGGCGGAAACGCCGGTCTGGATGAACTCCTCGGGGTACTCTCGGGAGTAGGGGTTGATGGCCGCGCCGACGATGTCGTGGCGCTCGTCGGGGACGATGTCGGGGCCGCCGTCTATCGGCTGGCCCGACCCGTCGAGGACGCGTCCGAGGAGGTCCTCGGTGACGGGCATCTTCAGCGTCTCGCCCATGAAGCGGACGGACGCGTTCCGGTCGATACCGCTCGTGCCCTCGAACACCTGGATGGCCACGAGGCCGTCCGAGGATTCGAGGACCTGACCGCGCAGTGTCTCGCCGTTCTCCGTCTCGATTTCGACGATCTCGTCGTATCCGATCGGCTCGTCGACCTCGGCGAACACCAGCGGACCGCTGATTTCGGTGATGGTCTGGTATTCCTTCATCGTTCAGTACTGCTCCCGTAGTTGCTCTGCGATCTCGTCTTTCAGTTCCGCGACGTACTCCTCGTAGTCCTCCTGCACGCCGATGCGGTTCAGGCGCGGAGCGGCATCGATGGAGATGATCTCCTCGACCGGGACGCCCGCTTCGAGCGCCTTGAACGCCTCGTCGTTGAAGTGGTGGATGGAGGTGAGCATGAGGTACGTCTTCTCCGGCGGACAGAACGTGTCCGTCGGGTGGAACGCGTTCTGCTGTAGGTACGCCTCGCGGAGGTAGCGCGCGACTTCGAGCGTCAACTGCTGGTCCTCCGGCAGCGCGTCCTTACCGACGAGTTGAACGATCTCTCGGAGTTCGGCTTCCTCGTCGAGGACGTCGACGGCCCACTGGCGCTCGTCGGGCCAGTCCTCTTCGACGTTCTCCTGGAACCACGGGTCCAGTTGGTCCTTGTACAGCGAGTACGACTCGTTCCAGTTGATCGACGGGAAGTGCCGACGCTCCGCGAGGTCGGCGTCCAGCGCCCAGAACGTCTTGACGATGCGCAGGGTGTTCTGCGTGACCGGCTCGGAGAAGTCCCCGCCCGGCGGGGAGACGGCCCCGATGGCGGAGACCGACCCCTCCGTGCCGTTGACGTTCTCGAAGTAACCGGCTCGCTCGTAGAACTCGGAGAGGCGCGCGGCGAGGTACGCGGGGTACCCCTCTTCGCCGGGCATCTCTTCGAGACGCGAGGAAATCTCGCGCATGGCCTCGGCCCACCGGGAGGTGGAGTCGGCCATCAGCGCCACGTCGTACCCCATGTCGCGGTAGTACTCCGCGATGGTGATACCGGTGTACACGCAGGACTCCCGCGCGGCCACGGGCATGTTCGACGTGTTCGCGATGAGCGAGGTTCGGGCCATCAGCGGGTTTCCGGTCGAGGGGTCCTCGAGTTCCGGGAAGTCGTCGATGACCTCGGTCATCTCGTTACCGCGCTCGCCGCAGCCGACGTAGACGATGATGTCCGCGTCGGCGTACTTCGCGAGCTGGTGCTGCGTGACGGTCTTACCGGAGCCGAACGGCCCGGGGATGGCGGCCGTCCCGCCCTTCGCGATGGGGAACATCCCGTCGAGGATGCGCTGCCCGGAGATGAGCGGCGTCCGCGGCGTCTTCTTCGTCTCGGAGGGGCGGGCCTCTCGGACCGGCCACTCCTGACGCATCGTGACCTCTTCTCCGTTGTCGAGTTCGACCACCGCCTCCTCGACGGTGAACTCGCCCGATTCGACGGAGACGACTTCGCCGCCCTCGAACGTCGGCGGGACCATGACCTTGTGGTCGATGGTGACCGTCTCCTCGACGGTGCCGACGACGTCGCCGGGTTCGACGACGTCTCCGGCGGCGACTTCGGGCGCGAAGCTCCACTGTTTGTCCAGTTCGATTCCGGGTGCGTCGACGCCTCGGTCGAGGTAGGGGCTACCCATCTTCGTCTCGAGCACG
Source organism: Halopelagius inordinatus (assembly GCF_900113245.1). Taxonomy (NCBI): domain Archaea; kingdom Methanobacteriati; phylum Methanobacteriota; class Halobacteria; order Halobacteriales; family Haloferacaceae; genus Halopelagius; species Halopelagius inordinatus. Next base: position 260,782 of record NZ_FOOQ01000001.1, on the reverse strand, counting down.
TCGAGGGGTCGCTGGACGCCGTCGTAGATGGAGTCCAACAGACCGGGACCCAAGTCGACGGTCAGCGGTTCGCCCGTGTTCTCGACGGGTTCGCCGGGACCGACGCCGGACGTCTCCTCGTACACCTGAATCGTCGTGATGTCGCCCTCGATTTCGATGACCTCGCCCATCAGACCTTCGTCGCCCACGTAGACGACGTCGTTCATCCGGGCGTCGAGGTCACGTGCGGTCACGACGGGACCACTCACACTCTCGATGATGCCGTCCTCTCGGACAGTCTCTTGTGTTGCACTCATGTTAGTCTTCGTCCTCCTCCATCAGGTCGATACCGATGGCTCGTTTGATCTGGTCGCGGAGGCCGCCTGCGCCCGCCCCGCCGCCGAGCGTAACCAGCGTCGGTTCGATGCTGGTTTCGACCGACTGGCGGACCTGGCGGGAGAGATGCTCTACGTCGTCGTCGTGCATCACGATGATGCCGACGTCGTCGTCCGCGAGCGTCTCCTCTACGGCCTCGTCGAGCTGTTCTGTCTTCTCGTCTTCCGGGACGTTCTGGAACTTCCTGACTCCCGCGAGCCGGAAGCCGGTCGTGAAGTCCGGACTCCCGATGACGGCTATCTCCTGACTCATAGGATGACCAGCTCCGATTCGATCTCGTCCTCGGAGAGACCGGCCTCGCGTCCTCGGGCGATGGCGCGGATGTTGTCCACCTCCTGCTCTTTGCGCAGGATGTAGGCGATGATCGGACCGACCGAGAGGGGGAACACGCTCCCCATCCCGCGGGCCTTCTCGAGGAGCGCGACGTCGAGGGCGCGTTCGAACCCGAGGAGGGTACCGGCCTCGTCGAGTTCGTCGAGCGCAGCCGAGAGGTCGTCGCCGTACTCCGAGTCGCGAATCCTCGAAACCAACTCGTCGGGGTTCTGCGCGAGCGTCGTCAGCTCCGACGCCGAGAATAGACCCCCGCCACTGATATAGTACTCGGAGGGGTCGATGTCCGCCCCGCTTCGAGCGAGTCGGAGCGCGTTCCGCGCGTTGCGGAAGTCTATCTCGGCTTCGAGGTAGTCGAGGTACTGTCGGGTCTTCTCGTTCGACGAGAGGTTCCCGAGCAGCGTCTCGTAGTACGCGCGGTCGATGGCGTTTTCGAGCGGAACGAGGACGTCCGTCTCCTCGTAGTCCGCGTACGCCTCGTCGAGACCGGCGTCGAATATCGTCCCTCGAAGTCGCTCGACGACGTCTTCGATGCTGTTCGAGTCGAGCAGTCTGTCGAGGAACGCCTCGGAGAACTCACCCGCGCGGATGAGGTCGTCCGCGATATCGTCGCGGTCGGCGTCCGAGTAGAGCCCCCGGATGACCGTCTTGACGTTCCACGCGTCGTACTTCCGGAGGTAGCGCGCGATGAGGTCGTACAGGCGGCCTTCCGCCCAGTCGAGGATGTCGTCGAACTGCTTTGCGAGATTTCGGTTCAGCGCGTACTCGATGAGGTCGACCCCCGAGTAGCGGGAACCGAGCGCGTTGATCTCGGTTTCGTACTCCGACTCCTCCATGAACCGGGCGATTTCGGCCGGTCCCATCCGAACCAGCTTGCGGTAGTCCTCCTCGCTGTACAGCGCGCTCTGTCGCGCCCTGACGCGAGCGGTCACGTACTCCGGATTGGAACCGCCGGATACACTCATTGGTCGAACAGTCGGGTGCTCACTTCCTTGAGGTTGTCCTCCCAGACGCCCTCGAGGATGGAGTCGAACGTGTTGTTCACTCTGACGCGCGAGGACTCGCTCTCGACGACGACGCCGCCGAGGCAGTCGTGCTCGCCTCCGTAGCTGAAGCCGTCGTAATCCGTAAGGACGTCTTCGAGCAAGGCGGCGTCGTCCGCGCGGCCGTAGACGACGACGTCGTCGCTGTCGTCGAACTCGTCGGCCGCGGCGTCGAGGAGCGTGCGAGTCAGTTCTTCGCGGCGGTCGCCCGAGAGCGAGGCGAGTTCGTCCTCGACTCGGCTCCGGACGTCTTCGAGGACGTCGCGCCGGGCGGCGAGGCGTTCTTGTTTCGCCTCCAACTTCGCGCCGGAGAGCGACTGCTCGCGCTCCTGTTCGATCTGGCGTTCGACGTCCGCCTCTCGTGTTTCGAGGAGTTCCGCGGCGTCCGCCTCGGCCTCCTCGATGATCTCAGCGGCGCGGCGCTCGCCCTCCTCGCGAATTTCCTCCGCACGCGCGCGTGCTTCGCCTCGTATATCTTCGACGACGTTATCCAAACTCATTGATGGAAAGGGTGGGATGGTGCTTACGAGACCAGGAACACGACGACGAGTGCCAGAATGACGAGCGTCTCCGGAAGAACGGTCAGAATGAGACCGTTGACGAAGAGGTCGTCGTCTTCTGCGATGGCACCCATCGCGGCGGCACCGATGCCGCGCTCCGCGTATCCCGCGCCGAACGCGGCCAAACCGACCGCGAGAGCGGCGGCGGCGGGTGCTTCGAGAGCCGGGGCAGCTGCCTGAGCTTCCTGTAGGAGTGTTAGTGCTGACATAGTTGAGTATGCTCTGTGACGGTTTGTCGTCTCCGAACGTGCGTATGTGGACAGACACACCTCATAAAGGTTCCCAAACCGCTTCGCCGTAGCCCGGCGTATCGGCCCGAATTCGGCCGAATAGAGCGAAACTAGTTATCGAGTGGCGCGGCTCGCGGACGGAGAGATAGCGAAGGCCGAGAGGGAGGGGCGCGTCTCAGTCTTCGGTGGTGTAGCGGCGCTCGTAGCCGAACGGTTCGTACTCGCGGCCGCCGCCTTGGAAGAACTTGTTGAAGAACTCCACGTACTCGAGACGCACGGCCTGCAGACCGGCGCTCGTCACGCCGAGTGCGAGCACGAGGAGGTGCCCGAGGACGAGGACGAGCAGACCGATGAGGATGGTCGCCGCGTCGCCGTGGACGAGGCCGCCGAACATGATGGACGCCTCGTCGTAGTGGCTGAGGACGTACTCCGGCCCGTAGTTGAGCATGAAGTGCCACTCCTCGCCGTGTTCGCCCGGGACGGTGTACACGCCGAAGAACAGGAGATTGACCGTGAAGGCCATCCCCGCCTTCGCCAACAGCACCGCCGCGACACGCGTGTACGAGAGGACGTTCACGAGCACGTTGAGGAACTCGACGGCTTCGATGGGTTCGCCCACCGCGAGGAGGGCGAGTCCGACGAAGAAGACGGCGAGTCCGGCCCACCCGACGAGTTCCGGGAACCCGGCGAAGCCGAGCGGGAGAACGCCGTCGGACGTGAACGTGGTGAACATGAAGTCCGGGGCGGTCCCGCGGGTCACGTCCGAGAAGATCCACACCCACAGTCCGTTCAGCATCAGGAGCCACGACCCCTTCTCGTAGACTGCGTGCTTCAGGTCGTGAAGTTCGTACATCTCGACGAAGCCGAAGATGTACCCGATGTTGAGGTGAACGATACCGACGAGCAGGCTCACGACGAGCCACCCGAGGGCCCACTCGGAGGTTGCGGGCGAGAGACCCTTCTCTATCGGCGGGTGCCCCATACCGAGGAGACCCTCCCAGAAGTACGTCGAGATGAGGTGGAGCCCGAATATCTCGCCGTACAGGATACCGAAGATGAGCGTGAACAGCCCCGCGGCGAGGGTGACCCCGCCCATGCTCTTGAACGCCGGGCGGTCGTCGTACCGACTCCACAGGAAGTAGCCGATTCCCATGTAGACGAGACCGTACCCGAGGTCACCGATCATGAACCCGAACAGAAGCGGGAACGTCAGAAACAGGATGACCGTCGGGTCGAGTTCGAAGTAGCTCGGCTTGCTGACGGCGTTGACGAGAATCTCGAACGGGCGGACCGCACCGGGGTTGTTCTGCACCGTCGGCGGTTCGTCGTTCTCCATCACGACCGCGCTGCCGCCGTCGGCGCGCGCGTCGGCGTCTGCGCCGTCTCCACCGTCCGTGACCGAGGGGGTTCCCGGACCGCCGCCGCCGGGGTCCGCGGGGATGTCCTCGCGGACGTGGTCGTTGCCGTCGGAACTGAACGACGCGCGTTCGAGTTCTTCGACCTGCACGTGGTCGCCGACGGCGTCTTTCAGCGACGCGGCGAACTCGGTGTATCGCTCGGAGGGAATCCACCCCTCGGCGATGAACGCGTTCTCCGTCGTCGCGAAAGAGAGCGGCGCTTCGGTCTTTTGGACGTCTATCGAGAGCTTCTCTTCTGCGGCGAGCAGAAAGCCCGCGGCGTCGAGTTTCAGCCGTTCGAGTTCCTCTTCGACGGATTCCAGTTCCGAGCGAATCTGCTCGGCCTCGTGTTCGAGGTCGCGGACGTAGTCTTCGGGACTCCTGTCTGCGTCCGGCACGTCCATGGCGACGAAGTCGGCGCCGACGAGAACGTCCGAGAGCGCCGCGCCGTCGGCGTGCTTCGAGGGACGGGCGAAGACGGCGAGCGTCTTGTCACCCGAAAAGACCTCGTACGCCCGGATGTCGTCGGCGTCGACGAGAGCGCGTTCGACGGTCTCTCTTCGACCCTCTCCGACCGCGACCTGCAGGCTGTCGTACCCGGACAGCAGGTCGAGGTCGATTCCAAGGTCGACGAACGGCGACATCGCGTCGATGCGGTCTTCGACATCGCGGAGTTCCTGACGGAGGTCCTGTCGTTCGTCGTCGAGTTCGTTGACCTGCTCGCGAATCTCGTCGAGGTCGGCTTCGAGCGCCTCGTCCGTGACGATGCGAGTCGGCCCCGCGTCGTCGCCTGAGACGTCGAGCATGCTCTCGAGCGATCGGACGGTGACGAGTTTCTCGGAGGCGTCCTCGGCACCCTCTGCGGGGTCGCCGGGGTCGAACCCGTCCCACGTGTCGTCGTACTCGGTGACGTGTAGCAGGTTCAGGTCGTGGACCGTCTCGATGACGGGGTCCATCACGCGTTTGGACCCGGTCACGGAGACTTTGCTCATCTGCTCAGGTCTGAGCATGCACCGCCTCCTCGAACTGTTCGATGGCGTATTCGACCGCCTCGTCAGCGTTGTCCTGTGCGTCTTCGACGAGTTCCTTGCGCGCTCTCTCGCCGCGCTCTAGGATCTCCGCGCGCTCTTCCTCGATGTCTGAGCGAGCGTCGTCGAGACGTTCCTCCTCGTACTCACGCGCCTCTTCCTCGGCCTGTTGACGGATCTCTTCTGCCTCGCGTCGCGCCTCCGCGATTCGCTCCTCGCGGTCGGCCTCGGCCTCTGCGACGATGTCGTCGGCCTCGTTCTCGGCAGTCTTGATCCGTTCGAGAACCTCTGGTCTCGGCATACTCGTATCACTGAAAAGTTGCAGTACCGGCGTATAAGGTGTTTGCGGAAAACGCCCGCCGACGCGGGCGGTTTCGGCGGGGGACCGGTGACGGTGCGCCGACTGAACTCTCTTACGGCCGTGACCGACGCGGAATCCGCACCGTTATGGGAGACGGCTTCGAACTCTGTGGCGATGGGAGTCCTCGAAGACAAGTCACGGGCCCGTCTGTTCTACAAATACCTCTCGAAGGTGTACGACCGCATCAACCCGTTCATCTGGAACGAGGAGATGCGCGACGAAGCGCTCGAACTCTTGGCCCTCCGGTCCGACGACCGGGTGTTGGACGTGGGGTGTGGAACCGGATTCGCGACCGAAGGGCTCCTCCAGCACACCGGCGACGTCCACGGACTCGACCAGAGCGCACACCAGCTAGAGAAGGCGTTCGCCAAGTTCGGGAAGAACGACGACGTGCGCTTCTACCGCGGCGACGCCGAGCGTCTCCCCTTTTCGGACGACTCCTTCGACGCCGTCTGGTCGTCGGGCTCTATCGAGTACTGGCCGAACCCCGTCGCGGCGCTTCGGGAGTTCCGCCGCGTCGTCAAGCCCGGCCACCGCGTCCTCGTCGTCGGGCCGGACTACCCGAAGACGACGCTGTTCCAGAAGCTCGCAGACACCATCATGCTGTTCTACGACGAACACGAGGCCCAGCGGATGTTCGAGGAGGCCGGGTTCGTCGAGATAGAACACCACATCCAACAGGCCCGCCCCGGCAGTCCGCGCGCCATCACGACCATCGCTCGCGCGCCCGAAGAGGCCCCGGACGCCGACGCGGCCGAAGTCGGCACCGAAACCGACGCGTAACCCGGCCTCCCCATCCGAGTCGAGTTTTGCGGCGGTCTCAGCCATCCGCGACTGCCGAGAGGCGCGCGACGCGACGGTTCCCGTCGTACACCGTCACGGTCACCGTCCGCCCCGCTTCGAGCGCCGGGTCGTTCGTCCCCGCGACGGCGAACGACGCGCGTTCACCGACCGACCACGTCCCGTCGCTCGCGGCGTTGAACGGCCCCGTCGGACCGGAGCGGAACCCGCGCGCGGAGAAGAACGGGACCGGCGGTTGGTGGCGCAACGGCGTCCCGTCCACCTCGACGCGAACTCGGAGACGTCGAACCGAGAGCGGACGGCCCGCCTCGTGCGTCAGCGTCGCGGTGTCGCCGTCGGCCGTCAAAGAGAGCGCGACTCCCGCCGACGGCTGGCCGCGAGACCGGTCGGTCGCGGCGTCTTCGGGCGCGAACGCGACGGCTCCCGCGCCGACGACAGCGGCCACGGCGACGGTGAGACCGACGAGGACGACGACGCCGACGACGGGAGAGAGCGCGCGGGCGGACACGGCGAGTGTGGTCCGCTCACGGTACAAGAACGTTCGTCCGCGAGTCCGAGCGGGCGGCTACTGCTCGACGGGCGTGACGTTCGTCTGGTTCGGTTGCCGGTCGTGGACGAGCGGCGGCGGGGACGACTCGACGGAGAGGAGGACGACCGAGATGTCGTCGATGGCCGTGATCTGGTAGGACTGACCCGGAGCGAGAGTCCACAGGCGTCCGTCCGCGCCGGTCCGCCCGACGCTCGTACTCCGTCCGCCGGAGGGGCCGACGGTGATTCGGGCGTCCACCGGTTCTCCGGTTTCGGAGTCGTTCAACTGGACGAGCACCGGTCCCCCGGAGTAGCTCCGATACGCCGTCAGCCGGAGGCCGTCTTTGACGGACGTACCGGCCTTCTCGGTCTCCATCGTGTCGAGCGGTCGGCGTTGGAACTCCTTGAACACGGATTCGGAACCGCTGTCGACGAACGCCGAGAGCTCCCCGCGTTCGTGTTGGATGCGAACGAGGTAGCTGTCGCCGGAGCCGACCACGTCGGTGCCGTTCTGCCGGTTCCGGAGCGCGTAGAGGTTGGGGTACGACTCCGCGGTGATGTTCAGCGCGGCGGGCGTGGTGATGGTCTCGGAACCGCGCTGGCGGAGTGTGCCGCGGTACGCCTCTCGGACGTACGTCCCGTCGTCGATGACGCCGAGGACGACGCTGTCGGGGGCGGACTGGACGAAGAACCGAGCGGAGTCTTCCTCGCCACTGAGGACGTCCACGGCCTGACCGCGGACGGGGCCGGTGAACGTGTCGAGTTCCCGTTCGAGGTCGGCCGACCGCTGAGAGATGGAGAAGTCCGACATCGCGAGCGCGATATCCTCGATTCGGTCGCGTCGTTCCTCCAACGCGGACGCTCGGATGTCGATCATCGCGAGTTCGACGAGGAACGTTCGAGCGGAGATGTCGCCCGCGCCGTAGGCGGCGATGGCCGTTCGCTGCCGCGCCCGGAGGTCGACGGTGCGCTGTTCGATGTCGCTCATCTCTTCGAGCAGTAACTGTTGACGACGGTCGGCGTCCGACGTCGACTCGATTCGCTCGACTCGCCGGAGCGTCTCCATGCGCGCGGCCGTCGCGTTCGACTCGAAGGCCAGCGACGGACCGAGGTCGACGGTTCGCGTTTCGAGCGAACTCCGCTCGACGGTGCCGGGCGGAATCCCGAGGACGCCGAGGGTCGCGTTCTGCGCTGTATGGTTCGTGACCAACTCTCTCGACGGCGCGAGTTGGTCGGTCCCCTCGCCGACGGCCGGAGCGTCCGTCGTCGCCGGCGTAGACGGACCAGGGGGCGAGATAGCCGCCGTCCCCGCCGCGGCGGCGACCGAGGAGAGGACCAAGAGGACGGCGAACGTCACGGGGAGGGCTCTCATATTCGGACGCTACAGTATCAGAGTACTAAAAATGCAGTCATTCTGCCGTTAGACAACGTAACGGCTCCTCAGCGGGAGATGCGGCGGCGTTTTCGACCGTCATCTCGCGTTCAACCGATGGAAAGCGTTTTGAGAGTGCCACGAGGAACCACCAACAAATGCGGAGTGTCGCGATTTTCACAGCCCTCCTCCTCGTGCTCTCCGGCGTCGGACCCGCCGTCGCCGCGCCGACCCCGGCGGCCGCCGCCTCCGGGTCGGGGTCGGACAGAGCCGCCGCCCTCCGGACGTCGGCGGACGGCGGCGTCTGGGCGCAGACAGACTCCTCGTTCGATCGGTCGCCCGAGACGGTGATGCGGGTCGATCTCAGAGCGGACCGAAGCGCCGAGTGGCACGTCCGGGTCACCTACGACCTCGACGGCGAAAACGAGACGGCCGCCTTCGAACAGATCGGGCGCGCGTACGAGAGCGGCGAGTCCGACGTGGGCGTCGACGCCGACCTGTTCAGACAGATCGCCTCGCGTGCCAGCGAGACGACCGGACGCGAGATGGAGATCCGGAACGCGACGTACGACTACTCGACCGGCGACGACAGCGGAACGCTCTCGATGTCGTTCGTCTGGACGAACTTTCTCAAGCAGGGCGACGGCGACGGCCTCCGCTTGGGCGACGTCTTTCTCGTCCCGAGCGACCAGTCCGAGTCGTCGCCGACGTGGCTCTCGCTGATGGGGAAAAACCAGCGGATGATAATCCAGCCGCCGGAGGGGTACACCACGAACACGACGAGCGTCCCGGTGAAACAGCAGAACAACGCCATCATTCTGGACGGCCCCTCAGAGTTCGACGACGACGACCGACTCGTCGTCACGTACCGCCGCAACGACATCCAACAGGCCTTCCAGTGGCCCCTCTACGTCGGTGGCGGGGCTCTCGTCCTCGTCGCACTCGCACTCGGGGCCGCAGTGGTGCTTCGCGGACGGCGCGACGACGCGAGCGCGCCCGAGAACACCACTGCGACGGTGAACGGCGGGGCGCCGACCGGAGAGACGGTGCCGGCCGACGACCCCTCGAACGAGGGACGAACCGGGACCGCGGGTCCGAACGAACCCGACGACGGAACGGGAGAGACCGACGGAGACGACGAGGGCGACGATGACGGCGTCGACCCGTCTCTGCTCTCGGACGAGGAACGGGTCGAACGCCTCCTCGAACGGAACGGCGGTCGGATGAAGCAGGCCAACATCGTCAAAGAGACCGGCTGGTCCGACGCCAAAGTATCGCAACTGCTCTCTGCGATGGCCGACGACGGGCGCGTCACGAAACTCAGACTCGGTCGGGAGAACCTCATCTCTCTGCCGGACGAAGACGACGTGGACGGCGCGGCGAACTGACGCGACGGGCGACCCCGTCCTCGCGGCCGATACGTCGGAATGCGGGTGCGGTGGGGCGATTCCGATCGAACGTCGCCGCGCGCTCTCCCGAAAACGTTTACGTCCCGTAAAGAGATGAGTCGATGATGAAGGTTCTCGTGACCGTAAAGGAGGTCGCCGAAGTGCAAGACGACTTCGAGATAGCGGATCTCGCGGTCGACTCGCGATATCTCGACTACGACCTCAACGAGTGGGACGAGTACGCGGTCGAAGAGGCCGTGCAACTGCGCGAGGCGTCCGACGAGGACGTCGAAATCGTCTCCGTGACTATCGGTCCCGCGCGAAGCGAAGAGACGATTCGGATGGCACTCGCGAAAGGCGTCGACCGCGCGGTTCGCGTCTGGGACGACGCACTCGAAGAGGTGGGTCTGCTCGACGTGGCCGCGAAGGCGCGACTCCTCCGCGCCGTCGTCGAAGCGGAAGAGCCCGACTTCGTGCTGTCTGGCGTGCAGGCCAACGACACCGGGTTCGGGGCCACGGGCGTCTCTCTCGCCGAGAGCGTCGGGTTCGAGTGGGGTGCGGTCGTGAACGCACTCGACAAAGAACGGGTCCTCGACGAGGGCGTCGCGGGCGTCCACCGCGAACTCGAAGGCGGCGTAGAGGAACTGACGGAGATCGAACTTCCGGCCGTGCTCACCATCCAGACGGGTATCAACGAACCGCGGTACGCCAGTCTCCGCGGCATCCGACAGGCCCAGTCAAAGGAGATAGCCGAGACGTCTCTGTCTGACCTCGGACTCGACGCGGCGGCCGTCGAGAGCAAACTGACGCTGACCGACATGTACGAACCGGAAAGCGAGTCGGACGCGACGTTCTACGAGGGCGACGCGGGAGAGCAAGCCGCGCAACTGGCGGACGCCCTCCGCGAGAAGGGGGTGGGGGCAGAATGACGGACGTACTCGTCGTCGCCGACCACCGCCGCGGGTCGCTTCGCGACGTGAGTTTCGAACTCGTGACCCTCGGACGCGAACTCGCCGACGAGACGGGCGGCGAACTCCACGTCGCCGTGATAAGCGGGATGATAGACGAGTTCGCCGACGACCTGGACATCGAGGGCGTGGACGTGATTCACACGGTGGATCACGGCGAGGAGTTCAACCACGACGTGTATCTACAGGCCGTCGCGGCACTCTCAGAGCAGTGCGCTCCGCAGTTCGTCGTCATGCCGCACTCGGTGAACGGCCTCGACTACGCGCCCGCGGTGGCGAGTCGTCTCGACGTCCCTCTCGTCACGGACGCCGTCGACGTGACGTTCGACGAAACCCTCACCGTGACCCGCGAGATGTACGGGTCGAAAGTTGAGACGACTGTCGACGTAGCGACCGAACGCGCGGCGATTACCGTCCGCGGCGGCGAGTGGATTCCCGCCGAAGAACCCGGTAGCGCGGAGATACGGCCGCTCGATTTCGCTCCCGACGAGAGCGCGATACGGTCTCACGTCACCGGGTTCCAAGAGGTCGGAAACGGCGACGTGGACATCTCGGACGCGGACGTGTTGGTCTCCGTCGGACGGGGGATAGAAGAAGAGGAGAACCTCGAACTCGTCGAACGACTGGCGGACGCACTCGGCGCGACGCTCTCTGCGTCGCGTCCCATCGTCGACAACGGGTGGTTGCCGTCGAGTCGGCAGGTCGGACAGTCCGGTAAAGTCGTCACGCCGGACGTGTACATCGCCGTCGGCATCTCGGGCGCGGTCCAACACGTCGCGGGGATGAAAGGCTCGGACACCATCGTCGCCATCAACACCGACTCGAACGCCCCAATCTTCGATATCGCCGACTACGGCGTCGTCGGCGACCTGTTCGACGTGGTTCCGGCACTCATCGAGCAGTTCGAGTAACCGAGAACAGTCAGCGGAACCGCCCGTCGGGCTGTGCGGTCTTTTTCCTCCAGGTTTTGTCGGGGGCGCTCCGCGCCCCCGAGAAAAAGTGGGTTAGGAGGTGTCCACCGTCCGCTCGAACTCCTGTATCGCCTCGTCGCTCCCGGCGACGACCATCTCGTCGTCGGCTTCGACGACGGTTCGCTCGTCGGTTCGAACCGCGCCGTCACGTACGATACCGACCACCGTCCACCCGCGTTCGGTATCGCGGCGCGCGTCGCGCAACGACTCGCCGACGAACGGGTCCGCGTCCGCGCGGACGAGTCGAATCTGTGCGGCGGGAGCCATGACGCGTTCGCCGTGTACCTCCGCGGCGACCAACCGAGCGCACACCTGCTGAACCGAGAGGACGTAGTCGGCCCCGGCCCGAAACGCCGGGGACGCCTTGTCCGCGTCGGTCACGCGCGCGAGAATCTCCACGCCGGGAGAGAGCGACCGGGCCATCGCCACGGTCAGAAGCGCCGTCGCGTCGTCGTCGACGGTGACGACCAACGCCGAAGCGTCCTCGATACCGGCCGCGCGGAGCGTCTCGGGTTCGGTCACGTCGCCGGTGACGTCGGCGTTCGCGTCCGCCGAGTCGTCTATCGTCGTGACCGTGGTCTCTTCGGGAAGCGCTTCGAGGGCCGCGTGTCCGCCCTCTCCGAACCCGGCGACGACGACGCGGGAGTGCGAGGAGTCCGTCGGTCTCCGGACGTTCCCCATCTCGTCCGTCGCCTCGTCGATGTCGCTCTCCGGGCCGGCGACGACCAACACGGTGTTGGGCGTGAGTCTGTCGTCGGGCGACGGCGGGATGCGGAGCTCGCCGTCGAACCACCCGGCGACGAGCGTCAGGTCGGGGTGCGCGGCGAGCGGAGAGTCGCGTATCGAGACGCCGTGGAGCGGACTCCCCCGTCGGACGAGAATCTCGCGGACCGTCACCTCCTCGCCGCCAGCGGTGCCGACGTCGACTGGCGTCGTCGCTTTCTCGGCCAGTCGCCGTCCGATGAGTGCGTGCGGCGCGACGCTCCGGTCGACGCCTATCTCCGCGAGCGCGGGTTTCCGGCGCGTCGAGGCGGTGAAACTGACCACCCGGAGGTCCTCGTTGGCTTCCAGAGCGGTCAGGACGACGCTCGCGGTTCGGTCGCCCGCGTCGGTGATGAGGAGCGACGCCTTCCCGATGCTGGCGCGGGCGAGGTCGTCGGGGTCTTCGGGGTCGCCGTTGATGGCCTGATAGCCGTCGTCGGAGAGCCGTTTCGCCTCCTCTTCGTCGGATTCGACGAGGACGTACCCCACGTCGAGTTGTTCGAGTTCGTCGAGGAGAACGCCGGTGTCCCGTCGGTACTCCGCGACGACGACGTGGCCGTCCTTTATCGACAGGCGGTCGTCGAGGTTCAGCGGCGTCCGCTCGAACAACGGGATGACGAGGACGCGCAGGGTGACGAATCCGATGACGACGCCGGTCACCTGCATCGTCACCATGAACACGTTCATCACGGGCGTCGCCCACGGCGAGTCCGCGCCGTACCCCGTCGTGGTCATCGTCTCGGTGACCGTTTGAAACGAACGGAAGATGGACTGCGGGCGGTCTTCGAGCGTCCGCATTCCGGTGTTGTAGAGGACCGTGTAGAGGAGGACGACGGAGACGAGACCGGCGGCGTATATCAGTAACAGTCGCTGGCGTCGCGTGAGGTCCCGCGGGTGGAGTCCCTCGAGGTGTGATAGTTCGCGCATGTGGTCGAAAGTATCCGTGCGGTCCGATTTCTACCGAAACGACAAAAGTCCAATCGCAGCGCCCGTCCGGTCGGTGGCGACGAGGCGTCCGGCCTACACTCGATTTCGTTACCCCGCCGCGGTTCGGTCTTTTTCCTCCAGGTTTTGTCGGGAGCGCGTAGCGCCCCCGAGAGAAAGTGGAGAGTAACCCGTCACGTACTTGTTTTTTGAATCCTACGGTCCGACAATGGAATATCTGGAGCGTCGGGTCTCCATGGTCGAAGAACGCCTCGAATCGGTCATCGAGGGGGTGGACCCGCCGGAACTGTCCGACGAACTGGGCCACGTCGCGCTGGCGGGGGGAAAGCGCGTCCGACCCGCGGTGACGATTCTCGCGTGCGAGGCGTGCGGCGGCGACCCGGAGGCGGCGGTGGACTTCGCGGTGAGCGTCGAACTCGTCCACAACGCGTCGCTGGTGATAGACGACATCATCGACCGCTCCGACATCCGACGCGGGACGACGAGCGCGTGGGCGGAGTACGGCTACGGTCCGGCCATCATCGCCTCCGACGGACTGCTCGGCGAAGCCTTCGCCCTCCTCTCCGTGAACGAACGCGCGACGCAGATAGTCGCCGAGTCGATGGTCGAACTCGGCGAGGGGGAAGCGACGGAACTCGTCGCTCTCCCGACGACGGAACGCGAGTCGATGGAACTCGCGCGGCGGAAGACGGGTGCGCTGTTCCGCGCGGCGGCGGAACTCGGGGCCGTGGCCGCCGACGCCGACCCGTTCACCGTCGAGGCGTTCGGCGACTACGCCGAACGCGTCGGCGTCGCGTTCCAGATACGCGACGACGTCCTCGACGCGACGGCCGACGCGGAGGAACTCGGCAAACCGACCGGACAGGACGCCGAGATGGGCCGTCCCTCGCTCGTACAGGTGACGAACCTCTCGCCGGAGGAGGCGAACCGGCGCGCACAGGACCAATCGGAGATGGCTCTCGACGCACTGGAGACGACCGACCTCGGCGAGACGGAAGCGCTCGGATATCTGAAGGACCTCGCCGAGTTCGTCGTCGTCCGCGAGCGCTGACCGAATCGTTTCGGCCCGGACGGAGCCTCGGCGGTCGATACGAACGACCACCGAAACGTGAAAAGACTGCGTCTTCGCTCGGCCGCGCCCGAAGGCGTCGGCCGTCGGTTACCGCCGTCGGAGGTAGAGTCGGTCGTTCTCTTCTCGGTCGACGTGGTCGCGGTGGAGTTCGTGGGAGTCGTCGTCGTCGCCCCATCCGAGCATGTCTTTTATCTCGTCTGTCAGACTCTCGTCGTCGTCGTCGGAGCGGTCGATAGTCGCTCGGTCGTCGTTGACGTCGCGAACTCGCCCGACGGTGTGGCCGTCAGAGGTGACAACGGTCTTTTCTCTGTCGTCGTCGCTGAAGGGTCGGTCCATGTCCATCTGCGTGTTAGCATGCTACGGGCATAATCCGAGGGGCTGCAAACTCCGTCTTCGCTAGTCGACGGCCCGGCGGGCGATACGCGCCGCGGAGTGTGCGCGCTCTCCGGTCGGTTTCCGTGGTCTCACTTCGTCCGACCACGCTGCTCGCGGGTCGCTTGCGCTCCCCGTTCGCGTTCCGTCGCCGACCGGAGGGAGGCGACGCTGGTCACCCGCGCGTCGGTTCGACCGCGGTGGGAAACCGCGATTCGGCGATGGCGAACACGAGCGTACTGAACACACCAAGGAGCGTCCCGGCGGTCAGTCCCACCGCGAGTTCCGTCAGCGTGAACGACTCGACGCCGGGGGCGCCCGACGGGAGGATGAACCCCGAGACGGCGTAGAGGACGATGGCGATGGCGACGACGTAGAACGGCGCGTTCAGGTAGCGCCACTTGAATCGGTCCGCGAGATACTCGTCTGTCACCTGTCCGAGACTGGAGGTGACGCCCGCGGCGGCGAACCACTGAATCGCGCCGTGGACGAGGGCCGCGAGGACGACGGGCGCGGAGAGTTCGGCGCTCACGCCCGCCCGCACCGTCTCCAAGAGAGCAGTGCCGCGGAACCCGCCGACGACCATGAGGGCGGCGGCGGCGACGTAGGTGATGAGCGTGACGCGCCCCTCGTAGAGAACGTCGCGCACCTGGTCGACGGTGTCGTCGACGACCGTCTCCAGACCGAGTCCGCGAAAGAGGGTATAGAGGCCGAGAAGCGCCGAGATGAGACCGAGGACGGCCGCGCCCGGCACGTCGAACAGACTGGCGATGGTGACGAACGGGTAGATGAGAAGCAGGATACCGAGGGGAACGAGGATGGTCCCGCGCGTCTCGGGGTCCGCAAGCACCTGCTTCATCGTGTAGTAGATGGATTCGAGGTCCTGTGCCTGCCGGACGACGACGCGGCGGACGCTGTCGATGGGAACGCGCGACCGGATGACGGGCAGGACCGACTCGTCTTGTGCGCCGTCGGTGATGACGACGGCGCGGACGTTCTCGCCGGTCGAGAGACCCGCGAGGACGCGGTCTATCTCCTCGCCGATGGCGCGGTTCGCCTTCACGTCGCTCCCTTGGGTCCCCGTGACCGCCGCGACTTCGACCTCCTCTCGCACCTCGGCGTCCGCGCGGAGGGCCTCGTACTCGTGAATCCCCTGAAAGAGGACGTTCACGTCGGAATCCTCGGGGTCGGCGGTCGCAAGCGCCACCGCGGCCTCCTCGACGACGTCTCGGCCGACGACGGGGGTGTCGAGACCCGTCTTCCGGCCCAAGTCGTCGTCGAGGTCCACGCAGAGGACCAGTAGCATCGTTCGAGGGTATGCCGTCGCAGTATATTTGTTTTCGGGAGCGAATCCCGGCGACGGCGGACGGAAGCGCGACCGAACCGGGGGAAGCGGCGGCCGCCGGACGCCCCCGAACCGACCGGTACTGCGTCACACGGTATCTCGCGTCGAGAGCGAGGAGAGCCCCGTAATCGAAGTAGCACGACTTTTGAGTCTCCGCACGCTATCGGAGGACAATCAGATGATTTCCAAGGGCTGTGAGCAGTGCGCCATGGGAGGCAAGATGGTGCTCTTCGTCTACGGGTACTGCGACCAGCGTGATTGCTTCTACTGCCCACTCGGCGAGAACCGGAAGAACGTCACGGACGTCTACGCCAACGAGCGAAAAGTCGAGTCCGACGAGGACGTCATCGCGGAGGCAAAGCGGATGGAGGCACTCGGCACCTCCATCACGGGCGGAGAACCGCAGGAAGCGCTGGACAAAACGTGTCGGTATCTCTCGCTTCTGAAAGAGGAGTTCGGCGAGGACCACCACACCCACCTCTACACCGGTATCACCGGCGGGCGCGAGAACATGCGCCGTCTCTCCGAGGCGGGGTTAGACGAGATTCGCTTCCACCCGCCGTACGAGATGTGGGGTGACCTCCACGGCACCGAGTGGGAGGAGATTCTCTACATCGCGCGCGAAGAGGGACTTACCCCCGCGTTCGAGATTCCGGGCATCCGCGCGGAACCGGAGTTCTTGGACTTTTTAGACGAGGGTGCGGCCGACTTCTGTAACGTAAACGAGTTCGAGATGTCCGACGGGAACTACCGCCGGATGCAAGAGGAAGGGTACGAACTGCAGGAGGGCCACATGTCCGCCGTCGACGGGTCGAAAGAGGCGATTCTCGCTCAGATGGGCGACCACGAACGCGTCTACTTCTGTACCTCCGTGTTCAAAGACGCCGCCCAACACCGGAACCGCCTCAAGCGGATGGCAGAAAACATCTGCCGGGAGTTCGACGACGTGACGGACGACGGCACCCTCGTCTACGGGAAGACGTGGGCCACGGAAGCGGAGTTCGAGGCACTCGGCGTCCCAGAGGAGTTCTACACCGTCAAATCCGACCACATCGAAGTCGCGTGGTGGCTTCTCGAAGAGATGATAGAGGACGGTGACGTCTCGAAGGGCGAAATCGTCGAGCAGTATCCCACCGTCGACGGCACCGTGGTCGAACGGACGCCGTTGGCGTGAAGTATCGGTCCGAGTTCCGTCCCGACGGCGTTCGTTCTCGCAGAAGGGTCCGTCTCGAATCGACCGCCGAGCGTACGCGGACGGCGAAAGACCACCGACGGAGAGTAGCGAACTCCCGGTGGTACTGTGACTGTCTCCCCAGTCGTACCACCCTCCCTCGTGGGTGGCGTACTAGATTCGAACCTCTACCGGCATAAACGGCCGCTGTTTTCCGGTTTACCACAGGTTTCGAGAGCGGAACGACGCCGGGAGACGACTGTGTTCGCGTCCGGATGGTGCTCGCAGTCGCGGCGACGGCGCAGTCACCGCCGCGTCCGTCGTCGCTCGGACCCGAACCGCGCGGACGTGAGCGCGTAGTAGACGCTCGGTGCGAGCGTCAGCGTCATCGCCACGGCCAGCCAGTCGCCGAGCGGTTCACCCCGGCTGACTCCGACGGCGACGACGGCGACGCCGAGGACGACGCCGACGGCGACGGCGGCGCGTTTCGTCCGCGCGTCGAACCGGACGCCGCGGGCCGCCCCGTAGACGGCCGCAGAGAGCCCCACGAGAAGAGCGTCCGCCGCGCCGTAGGACGCCGACCCGACGGCGAGTCCGAAGACGAGGAGAGCGACGCCGACGCCGACGCCCGCGACCACCGTCTCGCGCGGAGAGAGCGGATTTACGTCCGCCTCGAAGTAAACGGCGTACGCGACGGGCGGCAACGAGACGAGGAGGCCCGCGAACAGGCCCGAGAGGGCGTTCGCGGGCGAGGGGTCGGCCAGCAGCGAGACGACGAAAAGCGCGGCGCCGAACAACGCGCCGAGAGCGAGAATCGCTCGCGGCGGCATCACCGTCGTCGGGTCGTCGTCGGAGACGACGGCGTAGGCGACGAACGGGTACGAGACGAGCGCAGAGAGAAGCGACGTCGTGAGAACCTCGTCGGCGAGAACCACGCCGGAGAGGAGCGTCGAGAGGCCGAGGAGGAGCCCGGTGACGAGTGCGAACTCGGGGACGCGTCGGCTCATACCCGTGGGTCGGTTCTTCCGCGGGAAAGCCTTACGACCGGTGAGACGGGCGGGTTCGCCCGGAGAAACGTACCCGCAAGCGTTTAGACGAGCGGTGAAGTAACTTCGGACATGTCTGAGTGTCCGCTGGCGGACGACTGTCCGAGGTACTCCGAGCGAATCAACGGCATGGGGTGTCAGTACTACGGCGACCGCGGCGGCGCCGAGTGGTGTAACAACTACGAACAGCCCATCCGCGACCTGAAGGCACAACCGGTCAAACCCGGCGAGGAGATAGTCGTGGACGTAGACGACATCCACGAGAGCGGTGCGGGCGTCGGGCGCACGGAGGACGGCTTTATCGTCCTCGTGGACGGCCTCCTGCCCGAGTCGCGCGCGGTCGTCCGCATCGACCAGGTGAAGTCGAACCACGCTCGCTCGAAGAAGGTCATAGAGAAACTCCCGCTCGACGGTGACTTAGAGGACGCGTCGCCCGAAAGCGAGGACGCGGACGGCGAGGAGAACGACTCGAACTCGGGCGACGGGCCGACGCGGCCGACGGCACTCGGAAGCCGAGACAACTTCTGGGGAAGCTAACTCGGCCCCGCCGCGCCGACGAACTCGGACCGCATCCAGCGACCGGACAGTCAGCTTCTGCATCTTTTTTGCGCCCCGCCTCGTAGGCGGGATATGGACGACTCGGAGGGCGACGCGACCGACCCGAACCTCGACACCGACGCGATTCTCGAAGAGGTCGGGTTCGTCCCCGACGAGAGCGTGTTGACCCGTCGGCAGGCGGAGGTGTTGGCGCTTCGCGAACGCGGCGTCCGTCAGTCGACTATCGCAGACCGCCTCGGAACCTCGCGCGCGAACGTCTCCAGCATCGAGTCGAGCGCTCGGCGGAACGTCGAGAAGGCTCGCGAGACCATCGCGTTCGCCGAAGCGCTGACCGCGCCCGTACAGGTCGTCGTCGAACGGGGCGAGGACCTCTACAACGTACCGAAGTCGGTGTACGACGCCTGCGACGAGGCCGGCGTGAAGGTCAACCACACCGCGCCGGACCTGATGAAGATAGTCGCGGACGAGGCGGGCGACGCCGTCAAAGGACGCGAGGTCAGAGAGCAGTTGCTCGTCGGCGTGACGAGCGACGGGAGCGTCCGGGTGCGGCGGGGCGGGATGCCGAACGAACCGTAATCGGTCGAGAACTCGACGGCGGCGAGCGTTAGGGTTTCAGAACTCGTCGCGCTCTTTCAACTCGTCGACGAGGTCACGAACCGCCTGCGCACGGTCTTTCGAGACGACGAGTATCCGGTCGCCCCACGAGACGACGGCGAGGTCGGAGACGCCGACCAAAGAGACGTGTTTCCCGTCGGCGGCGACGACGTTGTCCCCCGCGTCGACCGACCGCACCTCCACGTCGCCCGCGGCGACGGTTCCGTCGGCGTCGTCGGGGAGGACGCGTTCGAGAGCGTCCCACGCGCCCAAATCGTCCCAACGGAACTCGACGGGAACGACCACCGCGTCGGCCGTCCGTTCCATCACCGCGTAGTCGATGCTCACCGCGGAGACTCGGTCGAACGCCTCCTCGGGGGTCGCCCCCGAATCGAGTGCCGCCACCATGGGCGCAAGCGGCGAGTCGCGCGCGGCGGCGAGCAACGCCTCGGGCGTCCACGCGAAGATGCCCGCGTTCCAGTAGTGACCGGCATCGACGTACTCGCGGGCGGTTTCGGCGTCGGGTTTCTCGTGGAAGGCGACGACGGGCGCGAAGCCGTCGCGGAACTCGCCGGGTTCGAGGTAGCCGTACCCGGTGTCCGGGCGCGTCGGTTCGACGCCGAACGTGACGAGTCTGCCCGTGCGTGCGGCGACGGCCGCGCCGCGACGTATCGCGTCGGCGAACCCCTCTCCGACCCGGTGGTCGCTGGGGAGGACGGCGACGACGCAGTCGCCGACCCGTTGGCGGATGCGGTACGTCGCGTAGGTCAGGGCCGGACCGGTGTCTTTGCCCGCCGGTTCGACTATCACGTCGGCGTCGGGCGCGCGTTCGCGCACCTCGGCCGCGAACGCTTCGGAGGTGGAGACGACCACTTCGTCCGCCACCTCTCGCGCGCGGGCTATCGTCCGTTCGAGAAGCGACTCCTCGCCCAGAAGCGAGAGAAACTGCTTGGGTCGGTCGGACCGACTCGCGGGATAGAGACGCGACCCGGTGCCGCCGGCGAGGACGAGGGCGACGACGGGGAGGTCGGGGTTCGTGTCCGAGTGCGAGTCCGCGTCGGAGTCAGAACGGTCTGCCTGCATCACCACGTCTCTACGACGCCGGTTCGGATATCTTCCGCACATCCGACGCAGTCGGGGTGTCCCGCCTCGAAACACTCCGGTCGCCCGTCGTCGTCGACAGCGACGCTTCGGCGCTCCGCGTAGCGACGACAGACGAGTTTCGTGCGGCCCTCGTCGTCTCGCGGCAGGTCGAATCCGCCGTCGGCGTCGGTCCGCCCCTCGTCGTATGCTCGCTTCGTGCGGGCGTACTTCCGCCCGGCGGCGCGGAACTTGTCGCGGATGAACCGTTCGAGGCGGTCGTCCATCGGTATCGGCCGATGGGAACCCCGAGCCTATATGTCCGTTGGTGGGGTTCGTAAAGCGAAGATTCGGATGTCCCCAGATGGCGCTAAACCGGAGTTAGAAGGGCCTCATGCACCGTTTCTACTTTCGCTCCGTACGACACTTTATTAACCATCGGGAGCCAACTGACGTACGCCTCCCGATGGAAACCAAGGTGGAGGCGAGTGAAACCATGTCAGACCTGCGAACCCACGCAGCGGAGATTGCAGAGCAGTTTTCAGACCACTTAGACGTCGACGAGGACGACGTAGAGGAGCGACTGCAGAACCTCGTCGACGAGTACCGGGTGCCCGTCGACGAGGCGCGTCGGTCGGTCGTCAACAGTTACCTCGACGAGGCGGGACTCGAACGCGACGAACTCGGCCGCGGCGGGGCCGAAGAGACCCTGTTGGCGGACATCGACGAGGACGAACAGTGGGTCGACGTGACCGCGAAGGTCGTCGACCTGTGGGACCCCCGAAGCGACTCCATCTCTCAGGTGGGGCTTCTCGGCGACGAGTCGGGGACCCTCAAGTTCGTCTCGTTCAAGACCTCCGAACTCCCCGAACTCGACGAGGGAGCGGTGTACGAACTCGGTAACGTCGTCACCGACGAGTATCAGGGGAACTTCTCCGTGAAACTCAACCGGACGACGACGATAGAGGAACTCGACGAGGACATCGAAGTCGGCGACGACGACGTGACCATAGAGGGCGCACTCGTGGACATCCAGTCCGGAAGCGGCCTCATCAAACGCTGCCCCGAGGAGGGATGTACGCGCGTCCTCCAGAACGGTCGGTGCAACGAACACGGGAACGTCGAAGGCGAGTTCGACCTCAGAATCAAGGGCGTCGTAGACGACGGCAACGAGGTCCACGACGTCATCTTCAACAAAGAGATGACAGAAGAGCTCACCGGCATCAGCCTCGAAGAGGCGAAACAGATGGCGATGGACGCGTTGGACACGACCATCGTCGTAGACGAGATGCGCGACGACCTGGTCGGCGTCTACTACCGCGTGACCGGACCGACGTTCGGACGGTACGTGCTCGCAGACGAGACCGAACGCCTGACCGGACCGGCGGACGCCGAAGCAGTCCTCATCAAAGCGAGGTCGATCTAAATGAGTTCAAACGACGTCCCCACCCGAGAAGTCGCCCGACGAGTGTTCGCAGAGGAGTTCAACGACGCCAGCTACACGTTCAAAGAGTCCGACGACGAACGCGCGCCGGTCTACCTCCTTCTCCCCACCGGAGAGAAGGCGAATCGCGTGTTCCTCGTCGGGACGCTGACCGAAAAAGAGGACGTGGGCGAGGACAACGAGTACTGGCGGGGGCGCATCGTAGACCCCACCGGGACGTTCTTCGTCTACGCCGGACAGTACCAGCCCGAAGCAGCCAACGCGCTTCGCGAACTCGAACCGCCCGCGTACGTCTCCGTCGTCGGCAAGCCGCGGACGTACGAGACCGACGACGGCAACGTGAACGTCTCCGTCCGCCCCGAATCCATCTCCGTCGTGGACGCCTCGACGCGTGACCGGTGGGTGGTCGAGACGTCCGAACGGACGCTCGAACGCATCGAAACGTTCGACGAAGAGGGCAACGAGTACGCCCGGATGGCCCGCGAGGAGTACGACCTGCCGACCGACCGCTACAAGGGGGCGGCCGTCTCGGCGCTCGAAAGCCTCGAAGAGACCGACGGCGACGAACTCGGCGGCGGCGCGGACTCGGACGCCGAGGGAGAACCCGACTCGTCGGTCGACGCAGGAACCGGCGACGAGGAACTCGAATCGGAAGTCGAACAGTAACGCTCGCGTTCCCGCGCGGCGCGCGCCGTTCGGCCGATTTTTTCGACGGGACACCGGAGTAGCGCCGCGACCTGCGACCGTCTGACAAAGCATTAAGTACGTAGAAGCGGCAATCACCGCACAACAACCATGGGCAACAAGAACAAGACGATCTCGTTTCGCGTCAACGAGGACGCCTTCGAGACGCTCAGAGAGATCGCCGAAGAACGAGATATCTCGCTTTCCGCGGTCTTCCGAGACTACGTGGATACGCTCGTTGCCCACGACGGTCAGGTGCAGGTGGTCCCCGAACACGAACTCGAAGAGATGGGCGGCGACGAGAAAGCGGAGTCGTTCCCGCCGACGGTGGAGGTGCCGAAGAGCTTCGTCCGCGAACACGAGCGTCTGGAACTCGAAGCCGACCACCTCCGCGAACAGCTCGAAGAGCACAAACGGTACGTCAACTACCTCCGCGAGCAACTCGAAGACGACGACGAGGAGGTCATCCAACTGGAGGACTTAGACGCCGGCGAGACGGACGAACCCTCGTTCCGACTGGGCTGACCTACCCGGAGAGCGCCTGTTTCGCTCTGTGGGCTTTCCGCTCCATCTTCTCGTTGCCTTCGACGCCCGCGAGCGTTTCGACCGCTTCGAGCGTTCGGACCGCGTTGTCGAGAAAAGACAGCACGTCGCCCGGATACGCGTACAGCATGTAGTCGTCGCTCATCACGTCGACGATGGCGTCCGGGGGCAGGCCCTCCGCGCGGAGTTCGAGCAGGTATCTGACGAACTGGCGTTCGGGATAACCCGTGTACAGGTCGTCCGGGTTCTTCGGGTCGAGGAAGTCCTCCGCGAAGTCGAGCAGTCTGTCGCGCGTTGCCCCGTCGAGTTTCGAGAGGCCGTCGCCGGAGTAGAGGACGTCCATCGTCGCCCCCTTGAACGCCCCTTTCGGGATGTTCACGTCGAGTTGCGACGAAATCTGGCGGTGGTTCTTGAGGTATATCTTGTCCGTGATAGCCACGGTTACGGAGACGTACGGCACTCGCGGGCAAAAGCGTCCCGATGGGTGTGTGCGACGGTCGAACACGCCGACGCGGAGTCGTAACGTATTTGAATCGCACGGGGATACCTGTAGATGCGTGTCCGGGTTAGGGTAGTGGACTATCCTTCAGCCTTGTGGAGGCTGAGACGCGGGTTCGATTCTCGCACCCGGACCTTCTTCCGACGAACGAAGTGAGGAGTGAAACGTCCGGACGTCGAAATCGAATCACGCGAGACGAGCGTAGCGAGTCTCGCACCGGGTTCGATTCTCGCACCCGGACCGTCTTCCGACGAACGAAGTGAGGAGTGAAACGTCCGGACGTCGAAATCGAATCACGCGAGACGAGCGTAGCGAGTCTCGCACCGGGTTCGATTCTCGCACCCGGACCTTCTTCCGACGACCACTCGGTGAGCGATTGCTCGCGTCGGCGAGCATCCGAGCAGTGCGAAGTTGCGGGCGAGATTCGATTTTCACAGCGGAAACCTCGCGGCCGGAGAGGAAAAGAGCCGGAGAGACCGGTCGCAGAGAGAGTCAGTTCGCGAGTTCGACGGCGCTGAGAGCCGTCTCGAAGCCGTCGGCCGGGGCGACGAGACGCTCTTCGGAGTCGTAGGTGACGACGCCCGCGGCGTCCAGTTTCGGGAGGTGGTTGTGGTGAAGCGACAGCTTCGTCTGTGCTATCTTCGCGTCGGGTGAGGCGTTCTGCGTCTCCGCGGCGACCTCTCGTGCGAGAGACGAGATGGAAATCGGACGGTCGGTCTCTGCGAGGACTCCGACCACGACTCGCCGGTTCGGGTCTCCGAGGACGGCGAGATAGTCGTCGGTCGAACGCCCGGAGGGAGTGCCGTCTTGGCTGACTGCCATTCTAACTAGAGTGACGTTCCCCATCCGTGAAAGTGGTGTACCTAAAGAGTTTGGTCTCGGAGTGACTGTCCGTCGCCCAGTTTACTCTCGATGGGGTTACACGGCGACGAAAACCGCAGTTCAGAGAGTGCTCCGTCTCGCGCGATGTGCCCGTAGTCGTCGAGGATGGAGGCGACGGGAGTCGAGACTCACGTCCGCCCGGTTCTCGTCGCCGACATCCGCGTCCTCCGAGAACGAGAGACGTCCGCACTCGGTCGATGAAAAGAGGTGAGGTGATACCGTCGCCGAGAGACGAAACCCGCCCTCGGCCGTTCGGTGTATCCCGTACCGACGAGAAACGTCTCCGACTCGACGGCCGTTTCAGTCGATATCGATCTCTATCGCTTCCGCGTCTTCGGTGTCGCCCGCTTCCTCCGCGAGGTCCTCGAGAGCCATCTTCATGTTCCACTCGTTGGCTTTCCAAAAGGAGTCGAAGATAGTCCCGAGAACCGGAACCGACCCGACGGTGGTGTCGATAGCGATGTTCGCTATCATCTTCAGAAGCGTCCTGAAGGAGACGCCCAATCGAGCGGACTCGAGGACGATGTACAGCGAAAAGCCCGCGCTGACCACGTCACCGGCGACGGGGAGTGCACCGAGGATGGGGTCGATACCGATGCGGAAGTCGGTGCCCGGAACGCGGATGGCGTCGTCGAACAGTCGAGCGACGGTTCGCATCCGATGGATAGCCGCCCTATCCACCGTCTCCGGAAGTTCGCCGTCGAACTCGATGTCGAACTCGGAACTGAAGTCGCGCGTCGGGGTATCCACCATGCCCCGACCTTGTGTCCGTGCGTAGATAAGCGCGGCGGGCGATACTACGTCGAAAACAGCACTTTCAGCCCTTCAAACAGGATTCGCTCGGATGTCCGTCGCGGAGCGAGTCGTCGCGAGGCACCGGGGCGCGGAGACCGGAGACGGGCGGAGACGGAGTTAACCGTCGCCGGTTCCAGTCTGGGACATGGACGTTGCGGTGCTCACCGTCGGTAACGAACTCCTCGCGGGAGACATAGAGAACACGAACGCGACGTGGTTGGCCCGCGAACTGACGAGTCGGGGCGTGGAAGTGAGCCGACTCCTCGTCGTCCCCGACGAGGAGTCGGTCATCGCCGAGACGGTTCGAGAGTGGGCGGCGGCGTTCGACGCCGTCGTCGTTACCGGCGGACTCGGCGGCACGGTAGACGACGTGACGATGGAGGGCGTCGCCGCGGGGTTGGGCCGGGAACTCGCGGTCGAACCCATCGCGGAGGCGGACGTCGAACAGACGATAGACCGCATCCTCGAAGAGAACCCCGACATCGACTTCGAGTTGAAGCCCGAGTGGTACGCGTCGATGCCCGAGGGCGCGACGCCGATAACGAACCCGGAGGGCCTCGCGCCGGGATGCGTCGCGGAGAACGTCTACGTCCTCCCGGGAATCCCCGAGGAGATGACGGCCGTCTTCGCGAACGTCGCCGACGACTTCGGCGGCGACGTGGCGACGCGGACGCTCTACACCCCGGAACCGGAGGGGGCGGCCGCGAGCCCCCTCGCGTCGGTCGGAGAGCGATTCGGCGTGCGCGTCGGCTGTTACCCGAGTCGGGGCGACGGCGAGACGCGCATCAAAATCACCGCGAACGACCGCTCGACGCTCTCGGAAGCGGTGTCGTGGCTGGTGGCCAACGCGGGAATCGAACTCCGAGAGGAGTCCGAATAGAGAGACCGGTTCCCGGGTTACCGGGCGTCGATTACGTCCGTCGGGTCGCGGGAACGAATCCTCGGGAGCGACCCCCGAGACTGGATGATGTTGAACGCGGTGACGAGGTCGGACCGAGAGATGAGACCGACGAGTTCGCCCGCCTCGTCGACGACGGGGAGGCGACCCACGCTCTGTTCTTGCATGGCTCCGATGGCGTCCATCGCGTCCGCGTTGGGAGTGATAGTCCGGAGTTCCTTCGACATCACGTCTTCGACGCGGTAGGCGTCGCGTTCGACTTCGGTCACCGTGCGCGCGTCGTTGAGCGTGACCATCCCGACGAGGCGGCCGTTGCGCATCACCGGGTAGCCCGTGTGTCGTTCCGTGAACATCCGGTCCATGAGTTCCGCGACGCTCGCGCGTTCGTCCACGGTGTCGAGTTTCTCTCGCGGCGTCATCACGTCGCGGACGGACACGTCCTGAAACGCGGCCTTCATCACGGTCTGTTGGGCCTCGGAGGAGGCGCCGATGTAGATGAAGAACGCGAGCGCGACCAAAAAGAGGTTCACGAACAGTCCGACGATGGCGAGGACGAACGCGAACGCCTTGCCGACTTCCGCGGCTATCTGCGTCGCTCTCGCGTGCGGGCGCTTCCGAGCGAGAAGCGCCCGGAGGACGCGGCCGCCGTCCATCGGGAACCCCGGAAGCATGTTGAACGCCGCCAAGAGGACGTTCGTCAACGCGAGATAGCCGAGGACGAACCGCACCGGGGGAATCGCGGGCGTCGCGAGGAACCCGACGTAGGAGACGGCGCCGACGAGGACGCTCACCAGAGGACCTGCGACGGCGATAGTGAGCTCCTGTCGCCAGTCCTCGGGCATCTCGGCGAAACTGGCGACGCCGCCGAACAGCCAGAGCGTGATGGAGTCTATCTCGTACCCGTAGCGCATGGCCACGAGCGAGTGGCCGAACTCGTGGAGGAGGACGCAGACGAAAAGTCCCACCGCCGCCGCGGTTCCGAGTATCCACGGCATCGACCCGGCTGTGAGTCCGACGGCGTCGATACTAGAGCCGAACAGTCCGTTTATCCCTTCGACGAGTCCCGCCACGTCCGACCCGATGAGCCACGCGAAAAGCGGCAGGACGAGGAGAAAGGTGAGGTCGAGTTTGATGGGAATACCGAAGACGCTCCCGATCCGAATTCCACGCATACACCGGTATAGTCGGGGACGCGCCTTAAGTCCGTTCTCGGACTGACGGAAGACCGCTCGCGGACGCGCCGTTCGTCTCGGTGGCAACGCTTAGGCCGTCGGTGCGAGAACTGCGAAGTATGAGCGACGCAGACTCGAACCCCGAGGCGAACCGCGCGTCGGACACCGAACCGGTCGTAAAGCGCGCCTCGGACGTGACCTACGAGACGGTCGGGGCGGCAGACGGGATGTCGAAGGGCGTCCTCATCGACGCGTCCGACGGCGCGCCCAACTTCGCGGTGCGTCGGTTCGTCCTCGAACCGGGCGCGTCCGTCCCGAAGCACACGAACGAGGTGGAACACGAGCAGTACGTCCTCTCGGGGTCGTACACGGTCGGTATCGAGGGCGACGAGTACGAGGTGGCCGCGGGCGATTCGCTCCTCGTCCCGGCGGGCGCGGTGCACTGGTACCGCAACGACTCCGACGAGGAGGGCGCGTTCCTCTGTGCGGTCCCGAACGGCGACGACAGCATCGAACTCCTCGAAGAGGAGTAAGTTCGGACGGACCGCCGACCCCCGCGTTCGGGCGGGTATCGGTAGCACGTCGCAACGGACAGACGAATCGCTGAAATACCCCGTCCACGTACCACGGAACGTGTCTCAACAGGTCGGACGCATCGACACGCTGTTTCTCCACCAGACCGGGGGGAACTACCTCGTCGTGGTCGAACGCGACGGAGAGCGCGTGTTCCGCGCCGTGCTCGAACTGAAGGAGACGGACGCCGGTCCGCGGCCCGCGAAGTTCCGCGTCAAGCGCGGTTCCAGCGACGAACCGCGGGACCCGAGCCAGTTCGTCGAACTCGCCCGTCGAGCGTCGCGCATCCGCATCTCCCAACAGACCGCGCCGAACGCCCGCGAGGAGATAAAGGAGATGCTCGACGGCTACCAGTTGGAGGCGGTGGCGGTGCGGACGTGCCGGTACTGCGCGTCGAGCGGTCGGTACTCGCCGATCACCGAGGAGACGGCCATCAAAGCCGACCGCGACCACATCTGCCCCGACTGCGCCAAGCGCGAACTCGAACGCGAACTCGACCTCTCTGGGGCCGGTTCGCTCACCGGTGCCGCACAGGACCGACTCGAAGACCTCCTCTTGGAGACGAAGGACTTAGACCGCATCGAGAACCTTCTGAAAGGCGGTCTGGACCCCGACCTGACGCGATTCGACACCGTCAGCGCGACGACGGACGACATCGACCTGGTCCCCACGTCGAGTCTCGACCTGCATCCGAAACTGCAGGGACTCACCGAAGACCGGTTCGACAGCCTGCTTCCGGTGCAGTCGCTCGCCGTCGATAACGGACTGTTCGAGGGCCGCGACCAACTCGTCGTGAGTGCGACGGCGACGGGGAAGACGCTCGTCGGCGAACTCGCGGGGATAAACCGAGCGCTGAAAGGCGAGGGGAAACTGCTGTTTCTCGTCCCCCTCGTCGCCCTCGCGAACCAGAAGCACGAAGACTTCGAAGAGCGGTACGGCGACCTCGTCGACGTGACCATCCGCGTCGGCGCCTCCCGCATCAACGACGACGGCAACCGCTTCGACCCCGGTGCGGACGTCATCGTCGGCACCTACGAGGGTATCGACCACGCCCTCCGGACGGGCAAGGACCTCGGCGACATCGGTACCGTCGTCATCGACGAGGTGCACACGCTGAAGGAGGGCGAACGCGGCCACCGCCTCGACGGGATGATATCCCGGCTCAAGTACTACTGCGAGACGCGGGCGAAACGGCGCGAGGCGTACGGCGGCGCGCAGTGGGTGTATCTCTCCGCGACGGTCGGAAACCCCGACGTGTTGGCTCGGAGTCTTCGGGCGACGCTCATCGAGTTCGAGGAACGGCCGGTACCGATAGAGCGACACGTGACGTTCGCGGACGGCAGGGAGAAACCCGACATCGCCGACAAACTCGTCACGCGCGAGTTCGACTCGAAGTCGTCGAAGGGCTATCGGGGACAGACGATCATCTTCACCAACTCCCGGCGGCGGTGTCACGAAATCTCCCGGAAACTGCAGTACTCCTCTGCGCCGTACCACGCGGGCCTCGACTACGGCCAACGGAAGCGCGTCGAACGCCAGTTCGGCAATCAGGACCTCGCGGCGGTCGTCACGACGGCGGCACTCGCGGCGGGCGTGGACTTTCCCGCCTCGCAGGTCGTCTTCGATTCGCTCGCGATGGGTATCGAGTGGCTCTCCGTGCAGGAGTTCGAGCAGATGCTCGGGCGGGCGGGGCGGCCCGACTACCACGACAAGGGGAAGGTGTACGTCCTCGTCGAACCCGACTGCGTCTACCACAACTCGATGGAGATGACAGAAGACGAGGTGGCGTTCAAACTGCTGAAAGGCGAGATGGAGGACGTGATGACCGTCTACGACGAGTCCGCCGCAGTCGAGGAGACGCTGGCGAACGTCATCGTCGCGGGGAAACGGGCAAAGCGCCTCAACGACGGGATGCTCGGCGACGTGCCGACGAAACACGCTATCGGCAAACTGCTCGAATGGGAGTTCATCGACGGCTTCGAACCGACGCCGTTGGGCCGGGCGATATGCCGGCACTTCCTCTCGCCGAAAGACGCGTTCCGCATCCTCGACAACATCCGCAACGGCGTCGACCCCTACGACATCGTCGCGGACATGGAACTGTCCGACGAGGACCTGTGACTGCCGCTGATATCCGGCGGAGGCGTCGGACTCCAGATGGTTTTTCAGCCGCGGGGGGGACGAGACTCACGTGGCAGCGATAGCTCCGGGCGTACTCGTCGTCTTCGCGATCGTCCTCGTCGCTCTCGTCTTTTTCGTGCGGGAACCCGTCCCCGTCGATATCACCGCCATCGGCGTGATGATGGCGCTCATGCTGACGCAACCGCTGTCGGCGATTTTCGTCGGCGTCGGCGTCCTCGCAGAGCCCATCGTCCTCTTCGAGAACTATCCGGCGGACGCGCTCTCGGGCTTTTCCAGCACCGCGACGCTCACCGTCCTCGCGATGTTCGTCCTGAGCGATGGGGTGCAACGAACGGGCGTCATCCAGTTGATCAGCGCGAAGATATCCCCGTTCACCGAAGACAGCCTCCTGCGGCAGTTGGGCGCGACCATCGGCATCGTCGGGCCGATATCCGGCTTCATCAACAACACCGCCGCCGTCGCCATCCTCATGCCGATGGTGACCGACCTGGCGGAACGCGGCGGCACGTCGCCGTCGAAACTGCTGCTTCCGCTCTCTTACGCCTCGATGTTCGGCGGGATGCTCACGCTCATCGGCACCTCGACGAACATCCTCGCGTCGGAACTGTCGGGTCGCCTCATCGGGCGGACGTTCTCGATGTTCGAGTTCACCGCCCTCGGCGCACTCGTCTCCGTCGTCGGCGCGGCGTACCTGCTAACGGTGGGTCAGTGGCTCACCCCCGAGCGAATCAAACCCCGCGTCGACCTGACGGAGGAGTTCGAGATGGCCGACTACCTCACCGAAGTCGTCGTCCGCGAGGACTCGCCGCTGGTCGGCCAACAGGTCCAGAGGGCGCTCGTCGAGACGGAGTTCGACGTCGACCTCATCCAACTCGTCCGCGAGGGCGAGGTGTTCCTCGAACCGCTCGGTCCCAAGGAGATACATCCGGGCGACGTGTTCGCGCTTCGGACCGACCGCGATACGCTCGTGGAACTGCTCGACGTAGAAGGGATGGACCTCGTCCCCAACGTGACCGTAGACGAAGAGGAACTCGAAGCGGGCGAGGCGGGGCAGAACCTCGTCGAAGTCGTCGTCGCGCCGGGGTCGTTTCTGGTCGGCGAATCGCTCGTCTCCGCGGGGTTCCGGCAACGGTACGACGCCACCGTCCTCGCCATCCGCCGGGGCGGCGACATCATCCGACGGCGGATGGACAACATCCCGCTTCGCGTCGGCGACACCCTCCTCGTGCAGGCGACGACGAGCAGCATCGAACGCCTCGACGTCAACCGGAACTTCATCGTCGCCCAAGAGATAGAGCGCAGCGACTACCGCGAGGAGAAGATTCCCGTCGCGGTGGGAATCGTCGCCGCCGTCGTCGCCGTCGCCGCACTCGATATCCTCCCCATCGTCGTCTCGGCGCTCGCGGGCGCGTTGGCGATGGTCGCGACGCGGTGTCTCCGCCCCACGGAACTGTACGACGCGGTGCAGTGGGACATCGTCTTCTTACTCGCGGGCGTCATCCCCCTCGGCATCGCGATGGAGACGTCGGGCGCGGCGGGACTTCTCGCCGAGTTCGTCGTTCGGACCGGCGACGTGCTTCCGATGGTGGGCGTCCTCGCGGTGTTCTACGTCGTCACCGCCCTGTTGACGAACCTCGTCTCGAACAACGCGAGCGTCGTCCTCATGATTCCCGTCGCCGTGGAGACGGCACAGACGCTCGGGTCGAACGCGTTTGCGTTCATCCTCGCGGTGACGTTCGCCGCCTCGACGGCGTTCATGACGCCCGTCGGCTACCAGACCAACCTGTTCGTCTACGGTCCCGGCGGCTACAAGTTCACCGACTACCTCCGCGTCGGCGGCCCCTTACAACTCATCTTCGCCGTCGTGACGACGGTGGGTATCGCCGCCATCTGGGGGCTGTGACACTTCCTCTCGTCCGGTTCGGACGAACGAAACGCTTTACACGCGGACAGACAGAGAACAGTACGCGGGACCGTGGGTTAGCCTGGTATACTTCGGGCCTTGGGTGCCCGTGACCCCGGTTCAAATCCGGGCGGTCCCATGATTTTCCGAGACCCAGCGAGGACCTTCGTGTCCGAGCGACGCGTCTCGGTACTGCGTGGGTCTACCCCGTGATTTGAACCCGACGAGACCGAACGGAGTGAGGTCTCGGCACGGTTCACAATCCGGGCGGTCCCATTTCTGTGCGACGAACGCACGTGAGGAGCCAGAAATGAACAGCGGCCGGTTTGAACCAGCGAGCGAACGTTAGTGAGCGAGTGAGGTTCACAATCCGGGCGGTCCCACTTCTACGCGCACTTCCCCGCCGAGCACCGCGTAGCGCGTGCGAGGCCCGCGAGTTCGCGGTGTGTGGGGGCATCGCGGATTTGAACCCGACGAGACCGAACGAAGTGAGGTCTCGGCACGGTTCACAATCCGGGCGGTCCCATGATTTTCCGAGACTCGGCGAGTGAGGCGTCTCTCAGTACGTTTCGACCGAAACGCCGAACTGCTCGAAGTCGTCGACGTTACGCGTCAGAACGGGTTCGTCCTCGAATTCGGCGGTCGCGGCGATTGCGGCGTCTCTCTTCCGTCGTGCGCCTCCGGACTCACCGAGCAGTCGTCCGGTCCGCTTCGATATGTCGGCGTCCATCGGGACGAACGGCAGTCTGTCGATACCGCGGCGAATCTCTCGCTCTTCGGCGTCGTCAGCGACACCGGTCCCGATGCCGTGTTCACCCGTCGAGTCCCACGAGCGACCGCCCGTACCTTCATATCCCATACCGCGCCCACACCCGGCGTGCCACCCGAGTCGATTCCGTTCTCGCATCTCGCCCGCGCGGCGTACTGTCCGCGGCAGTTGTACTACGCCGAGAAGTACGACGACCACGAACCGCCCGAGGAAGTCGAGGCGGTTCGCGAACTCGCGTTTCGGTACCGCGAACTCCGGGAGGCGCGGACGGACGAACTCGCCTCCCTCCCCATCGACGTGCCGCCCGGCACCTACCACCGGAATCTGCGGACGCTGACCGACCGCGACGACTGGTCGGAACTGGCCGACCCGACGGCGACGGACGCCTTCCTCTCGGGGCGAGACTGCCACGGCGTCGCGCACAAGGTGCTCGAATTCGATGGCGGCCCGCCGACTCCGACGGTCGTTTCGCCGGGGACGCCGCCGGAGAACGGCGTTTGGAAGCCGCAACGCGTCCGCGCGGTGGCGGCGGCGAAGGCGTTGGCGTGGGAGCGAGAGCGCGAGATTCCGCGCGCTCTCGTGGAGTACCCCGCCCACGGCGTCGTGCGGACGGTCCGACTGACGACCCGAAACAAGGGCGCGTACCGCCGGACGCTGTGGACCGTCCGTTCGACCGAGGGCGTCCCGTCGCGTGTCGAGAACGAGAAGAAATGTCGCGAGTGCGCCTACCGAACCCGGTGCGGGACGAAGACGCGGTCGTTGAAGACGCTCCTCGGCCTGTAACCCTCCGTTACGGCCGTTCGTCCGCGTGGTCGTCGAGCCACGCCGCCACCTCGTCGGCCATCGCGCCGCGCCGGTGGAGTACGCCGCGCCCGGGGTCTACGACCGTACTCGAGAGTGCGGCGCCGTCCGTCTCGGACCCCTCGCCCGGGCCGATGTCGCCGATATCCACGACTGCGCCGACGGCCGCCCGGAGTTCGTCGTCCAACTCCTCGGGACGGGTGACGCTCGGTTCGCCGCTTACGTTCGCACTCGTCGCCGTCACCGGCGTCGGCGCGGCGCGGGCGAGGAGTTCGAGGGCCACGGCGTGGTCCGGGACGCGGACGCCGACGCGGTCACCGCCCGCCGTCAGTTCGTCCGGTAGGTCGTCGCCGCGTTCGACGACGACGGTGACCGGGCCGGGGAGAAACGCCCGCATGAATCGCTCCTCGAACGGCGTCACCGAGACGTATCTGAGCGCGGCGTCCACGTCGGGGACGGCCATCGAGAGCGGTTTCTCGCGGGGGCGGCGCTTGGCCTCGTAGACGCGTTCGACGGCCGCCGCGTCGGTCGCGTCCGCGCCGAGACCGTACACTGTCTCCGTCGGGTAGACGACGATTTCCCCGTTTCTGAGGGCGTCCGCGGCGTCGGAGAGAGACTCGTCGAGGTCGGTGTCGTCCGTAGGCGACATTGGTCGTCGGAGAGGAGGCGGCGAGCGAGAAAAAGCGTGCCGAAGCGGTCAGGCGTGTTCCGCCACGGCGTCTTCGATGTCGTCGTAGTCGGGGAAGTCCGGCCACTCCGCGGCCACCCACGAGTACCGCACGGTTCGGTCCTCGTCGACGAGGAACACGGAGGGACGGTGTTCGGTGACGCCGGCCATGCCGTCTAACTCGTTTTCGATGCCCCACCGTTCGGCGACGCCGGCGCCGGGGTCCGAAAAGAGACGCGCGTCCACGTCGCGTCGCTCCAAGAACGTCTTGTGCTCGTACGGCGAC
Source organism: Halopelagius inordinatus (assembly GCF_900113245.1). Classification (NCBI taxonomy): domain Archaea; kingdom Methanobacteriati; phylum Methanobacteriota; class Halobacteria; order Halobacteriales; family Haloferacaceae; genus Halopelagius; species Halopelagius inordinatus. The sequence continues at coordinate 226,427 of NZ_FOOQ01000001.1, read as the reverse complement.
GAGATGGAGACGCCGACGGTGGTCAGGCGTTCGGGCACTCCCCTGTCGCGGAGTTCGTTCCAGACGTACGTCGAGGGGAACGCGCCGTCCGCGGGGTGGAACACGAGAAGGACGGGCCCCTCCTCCGTGAGTTCCGAGAGCGACGCGTCCTGCCAGTACTCGTCGTTCACCAACGGGCGCGTGAAATCCGGGGCGTCGTCGCCGACGGCGGGCGCGTCCGAGTCGGGGAGTTCGACGACTTCGAAGTCCGGCATCAGGCCGCCCCTCCGTCGCCGTAGGTCTTTTCGAGGTACTCGACGATGTTCGCCGACTCGGACATCGTCACGCCGGTGTCCTCGTCGATTATCGCGGGGACGGTCCGCTTTCCCGAGATGCGCTTTACGGCGTTTCGGTCGGAGTGCATCGGTTCGACGAACCGCGACTCGTACGGAAGGTCGAGTTCCTGCAGGACGCGGACTACCCGCTCGCAGTAGGGACACGCCTGCAGGCGATACAGCGTAATCTCCGGGTCGTCGCCGGTCATGGGCGTCCGTAGGGACGACGCGTCCCTAATACCTTCGCTCGCGGGAATCTACGCCGTGAACCGCGAGACTCCGAAGAATCGAACGCCCGTGAGTCACAGTGACAGTAACTCTTAATTCCGGGGCCGGACAAAGGAACGTAGTTGCATGGGTTTGTCGCCGCTATTCACATACACCGCCGTCAGGGGTAGCATCCCCGGTGGTGCGAGTACGCCCGACGCCGAGTCTCTCGTCGGGTTCGAGTCGACTACAGCATCGGTGCTGCAGTCCGTCCCCGTTAACGACACGACCGTTACCATCGCCGGTACGGTCGTCATCGCCGTTCTCATCGGTCTGTCGGCGTTTTTCTCCTCTTCGGAGATAGCGATGTTCTCGCTCGCGAAACACCGAATCGACTCCCTCGTCGAAGAGGAGTTGCCGGGCGCGGAGACGGTTCAACACCTCAAATCGAACCCGCACCGGCTTTTGGTCACCATCCTCGTCGGAAACAACATCGTCAACATCGCGATGTCGTCCATCGCGACTGCCCTCGTCGGCATCTACTTCGACGCCGGCACGGCGGTGTTGATTTCGACGTTCGGCATCACGACGCTCGTGTTGCTGTTCGGCGAGAGCGCGCCCAAATCCTACGCCGTCGAGAACACCGAATCGTGGGCGCTCCGCATCGCGCGCCCCCTGAAGTACTCCGAGTACGTCCTCCTTCCGCTCGTCGTCTTCTTCGACTACCTCACCCGCGCGATAAACAAGGTGACGGGCGGTCGGTCGGCCATCGAAACCTCCTACATCACCCGCGACGAGATTCAGGGTCTCATCGAGACAGGCGAACGCGAGGGCGTCATAGAGGAGGAGGAACGCGAGATGCTCGACCGCATCTTCCGCTTTAACTCGACTATCGCAAAGGAGGTGATGACGCCGCGTCTCGACATGAACGCCGTCTCGAAAGACGCGACAATCGACGAGGCAATCGAGACGTGTGTGCAGGCCGACCACGAACGAGTCCCCGTCTACGACGGCAACCTCGACAACATCATCGGCATCGTCAACATCCGAGACATGGTCCGCGAGCAGTTCTACGGCGAGGGCGACGGCGAACTCGTGGACATCGTCCAACCGACGCTTCACGTCCCCGAGTCGAAGAACGTCGACGAGCTGCTGACGGAGATTCAGGACAACCGGCTGCAGATGGTCATCGTCATCGACGAGTTCGGGACCACGGAGGGGCTCATCACCCTCGAAGACATGGTCGAAGAGATCGTCGGCGACATCCTCGAAGGCGACGAGGAGGAGCCGTTCGAGTTCCTCGACGACCAGACGACGTTCGTCCGCGGCGAGGTCAACATCGACGAGGTGAACGAAGTGCTCGAACTCGACTTACCGGAGGGCGAGGAGTTCGAGACGCTCGCGGGGTTCATCTTCAACCGGGCGGGTCGCCTGGTCGAGGAGGGCGAGGAGATAACGTACGACAACATCACCATCCGCATAGAGCAGGTGGACAACACCCGCATCATGAAGGCCCGAATCACCAAAGAGGAGGTTTCGGAGCCAGAAGAAGAACAGGAGCTAGAGAGCGAACCGTAGTTCGGTCCGGACCGCTCTCGCGGTCACCTCACAGTAGCGAGTCGACACCGAGGAACACGCCGTAACTGAGACCGAACGCGAGGACGAGCGATCCGACCCACGCCAGCGCCGTCTTGAACATCTTCTCGCGACTGACTCCGCTTCCGCCCGCGGCGTACCCGCTTCCGATGATGGCGCTGACGATTATCTCGTTGAACGAGACGGGAACGCCGAGAGCGACGGCCGCTTGGGCGATAGCGAACGAGGGTATCATCGCCGCGATAGAGCGCCGCGGACCGAGCGAGGAGTAGTCCTGCGAGAGCGCCTTTATCATCCGCGGCGCGCCGGTCCACGACCCGGCGAGGAGTCCGACCCCCCCGCCTGCGAGGACGACGACGAGCGGAACGGTTACAGCGTCCAAGAGGGGAACGAGCGGTCCGATGGCGAGTCCGACTTGACTCCCGCCCGCAGAGAAGGCGACGAGTCCGCCGAGGACGAGCAGGAAGTGGCGCTGACCCGCCGCGGGGTCCCGCATGTCGAACGAGACGGCCGATGCGGTGAGAGCGGCGAACGCGAGTGCGATGGCGATAGTTCCCGCGTCGACGCCGCCGACGGTGACCGTCGGGAGGAAACTCGCGGCGTACCCCGCGAGCGACATCCCGCCCGCCTCCGCGGGGCCGAGAAGCGCAAACTGGATGTTGGCCACGAGAAAGCCGACGATACCCGCCAACACGGGGACGGCTATCCGTTCCGACACCGACTCGCTTCGGAGGAGGCGCGCGGTACCGTACGCGATACCGCCGCCGACGAACGGGGTCAGAACCCAAAGCGACAGGATGACCTGGTACTTCGACCACGCGGGCGCGCCGCCGTTCGCCAATCCGACGCCGACGACTGCGCCGGTGACGGTGAACGCCGTCGCGATGGGGTACCCCGTGAAGACGCCGACAGCCACGAGTGCGGCGGCGGTGAGGAGAGCGACGATAGACGCGGTGGCGGTGAGAACGGACCCGACGACGAGTTCGTTTCCGACCGCTTCCGTGACGTTTGCGCCCTGCAACACCGCGCCGGCGAACCCGAGGATGCCGACGAGGAACCCGGCGCGCATGATGGAGATGGCGTTCGCGCCGACGGCGGGCGCGAAGGGCGTAGACCCCGAAGAACCGGCACCGATGGCCCACGCCATGAACAGACTGGCCACCGCCGCGACGACGAGCGTTACGAGGATTCCTGTAGCGACCATGCGGCGGGTTACTTCCCCCGGTATCCCTCGTCGAAGCCATCACGAAGCCCGGTCAGCGTGCGGCGGACGAAGAGGTACATGAAGAAGATGAAAGCGAGAAGGACCACGACCAGTCCGACGAAGACGGGGTTCCCCGCGACGAAATCGAGGAACCCATCGACCAGACCCTGTAGCGGACGGGCGAACATGGCCGGGGCTTTCCGGGGGAGAGGTATAGCCGTTTCGCCGTCGTCTCGCCGCCGCCACCGAAAGAGAGAAAATTCATAATAGATGATAGAGACGAACGGTCCAGATGGCTGATATTCTCCCCTCCAGACCGGACCTGTCCGACGAGGACAAAGAGCCTCGCGTGGTGGGTATCGACAGCGAAGACGCCGAAGACCTGCTGTCTGCGATATCGTCGGACACCGCGCGGTCGATTCTCGCCGAACTCCACGAGGAACCGGCGACGCCGTCTGAGGTGGCGGACCGAGCCGACACGTCGATTCAGAACGCCCAGTACCACCTCGGAAAGTTGGGCGACACCGGCCTCGTCGAGGAGGCGGGGACGGCCTACTCCGAGAAGGGGCGAGAGATGACCGTCTACGCGCCCGCGGACCGCGCCCTCGTCGTCGTCGCCGGACAGGAAGACGACACCTCGGGACTGCAGACGGCGCTCTCGCAACTGCTCGGCGGTCTCGGCGTCGTTGCAGTCGGGAGCGTCGTCGTGGACCGACTCGCGCGGTACGGCGGCGTCTCGCAGTCGGTCGGTCTGGGAGAGGGCGGAAGCGACGGTCTGGAAACAGCGGGAGACACCGAAACATCGGCCGGAGATTCGGGGGCGGCGACGCGGACTGAGACGGCCACCGACGCGTCGGCGGGAACCGCGACGGAGGGAGACGGCGGGTTCCACATCGCGGAGGCGACGGAGACGCCCGAAGAGACGCGGACGGAGGCGGCCCGAACGGTGCGGGAGACGGCCGAAGCAACCCCGAAACCGACCGAAGTCGCCACCGCCGCGCCGACGCAGACGCCGCATTCGACGCCGACGCCCGCGCCGGAACTGGAACAGACGACGCGCGCCGTCGCCGAGTCGGGCGGGACGGCGAGCGACCCGTTGACGACGCTCGGAACCGCCGTCGCGTCGCTGTCACCGGGGGAACTCTTCTTTCTCGGCGGTCTCGCGGCCGTTCTCGCCGTGGGCGCGTACTGGTGGCTTCGTAGCTAAAACGGTTGTTTCACTCTACGGAGTGTATATCCGACACCGGACGGTAGATGGTACTGCCAGGTCACACGGCGCTTCGGCCCTCCACCGTACCCGAACAGTCGTCCTCGGTGTCGACGGGTGCCGGTTCCCCCCCACCGGCGGCGCGGGCGCAGACCCCCTGTCTTCGCCCGCATCCCCGTCGCCCGCGACGCGACGCCGTTCTGCCATTCCCCGAACCGCGTCGCCCGAGGACGGTTCGTGCGACCTGCGCATCTCTGCGGCACCCCCCTGGCCGCACGTGCCCTGCCCTACGGCACGTTTTCTCCGCGCGACTAGCCGTCAGTCGGCGGTATCGTGAATGTCTCGAACGCGCCGCCGCCCACCTCGACGAGTCGGCCGCGGACGCCGCCGTCGGAGAGAGCCTCGAGTTCCGCGTGCGCCGCCCGGTGGCCGCGCGGTTGGGCGTGGCTTCCCGGGTTCAGAAGCGTCACCTCGCCGGTGGCGTCGAACGTCGGCCGGTGACTGTGTCCGAACAGAACCACGTCCGCGCCGCGTTCCCGCCCGAACAGCGAAAGCGCCGTCTGACCGCCGCGGCGGGTGTGAGTCATCGCGAACGTGAGACCGCCGTACGCGAACGTCCGGGCCTCGGGCAGGCGTTCTCGGATGGCCGTGTCGTCGTTGTTGCCGAAGACGCCGAAGAACCGGTCCGTCTCGGCGACGAAGTCGTCGAGAACCGGTTCGCGCATGAAATCGCCCGAGTGGGCGACGACGTCGGCCTCTCGGACGGCGTCTGCGGTGCGTCCGGAGAGGCGGTGCGAGTCCGTACTGTGCGTGTCGGAGACCACGACGAGCATCGAATCGGGCTACGTGGACGAGCGTGAGGAACCTTGCGACCCGCGGCGGGGAAAACCCTCTTATTACGGACGGGAGAGGAAGAAACTATGGCAGGAAGTACGGGCGTCGTAATCGCTGCGCTCATCGCCAACGGCGCCATCGCGGTGTTGAAGTTCGGCGGCTTCGTTCTCACGGGGAGTCCGTCGATGCTGTCCGAGACGTACCACTCCATCTCCGACACGGGGAATCAGGTGTTTCTCCTCGTCGGCATCAAGTACAGCGACCAGAAAGCCGACCGGACGCATCCGTTCGGCTACGGGAAAGCCCAGTTCTTCTACTCGTTTCTCGTCTCGGTGCTTCTGTTCGGCATCGCCGGGTGGGAGTCGCTGAAACACGGCTACGACGCCGTCGTCCACGGCGGACACGGAACCGTCCCCCCCGTCGCGTTCGCCGGAATGGAGTTCCCCGCGTGGTACGTGAACGTCGTCGTCCTCCTCGGGGCCATCGGGTTCGAGACGTACGCGTTCAAGAAGGCGTCCGACGAACTCAACCGGCAGATACGCGAGTACGAGTGGAACGGCCTCCGCGACGCGTTCAGGAAGACCAGCGACGTGACGACGCTGACGGCGTACACCGAAGACGCAATCGCACTCGGCGGGGCGATAATCGCACTCGTCGGCATCACCCTCACGCAACTGACCGGGAACCACATCTTCGACGCGATGGGCGCGGTGATAATCGGCATCCTCCTCATGGGCTTCGCCGTCGCGCTGGCGTGGGAGAACAAACGGCTCATCCTCGGCGAGAGCCTGCACAAAGAGGACGAAGCTGACCTCCGACGGATCGTGCGCGACCACCCCGGCGTCGTCGAAATCGACGCGTTCAGCACCGTCTTCGTCGGCCCGCAGGACGTCCTCGTCACCATGGACGTGAGCTTCGACCCCGAACTCGTCACCGGCGACTTAGAGACCGACATAACGGAGATAGAAGAGAAGTTGAAGGCCGAAGACGACCGAGTCAACTACGTCTTCATCGAACCGGAACTGTAGTTCAGGCGTTCGTCGCGTTCGCCGCCTCTCGGATCCCGTCTACCGCCTCCTCTACGTCCGCGCGACTCACGTCGAGATTCGTACAGAAGCGCGTCAGATACTCGCCGTGCGCGCCGCCGAGAACGCCGCGTTCCTCGCAGGCGGCGACGAACTCGTCTGCGGTCGGTCCGGTCTCGTCCGTGGAGACTTGGACGATGTTGGTGTCCGGCGTCGGCGCGGAGAGTCCCTCGATATCGTTCACTCCGGCGGCGAGACGCCGGGCGTTCTCGTGGTCCTCGGCGAGTCGTTCGACGTTGTCGAGAGCGAGGAGGCCGGGCGCGGCGACGATACCGGCCTGTCGCATCCCGCCGCCGAGCAGTTTCCTGACGCGGCGGGCCTCCGCGACGAACTCCTCGCTGCCCGCGAGCACCGACCCGACGGGCGCGCCGAGACCCTTCGAGAGACAGAACATCACGGAGTCCACCTCACGAACCATCCGTGCGGGTTCGACGTCGAGGGCGACGCAGGCGTTGAACACGCGCGCGCCGTCGAGGTGGACGGGGACGCCGAGTTCGTGGGCCGCCTCGGCCGCGGCGTCGATATCTTCTGGCGGGACGGCGACGCCGCCGCGGGCGTTGTGCGTGTTTTCGAGGGAGACGAGCCCCGTCCCCGGCCGGTGGAGACTCTCTTCGACGTAGCCGTCTCGTACCTGTTCGGGCGTCGGAACCGCTCTCTCGCCCGCCTCGAACGTTCGGACCTGCAGACTCGACAGTTGCGCCAGACCGCCGAGTTCCCACCGATAGACGTGAGACTCCCGCTCTACGAGAATCTCCTGTCCGCGGTCGGTGTGGACGCGCGCGGCAATCTGGTTCCCCATCGTCCCGGAGGGGACGTAGAGAGCGTCTTCCGTGGCGACGGCGTCCGCGGCCCGCGATTCCAGTTCGTTCACCGTCGGGTCGCCGCCGTAGACGTCGTCGCCGACGGGTGCGTCGCGGGCCGCCGCCCGCATCTCGTCGCTCGGCAGCGTCACCGTGTCGCTTCGAAGGTCGATGGGCATAGCTCACCAATTCGAACGGGCGAGGAAATAGCCGGTGGTCGCGGCGGTTCGGGCGCTTCGGGTGGTCAGTCGAAGCACGTCCTCAGCCGAGGAGGTACTTCGCGAGTCGGGTCTTCCCGAAGCGGGTCTGTTCGAGGAGGGCGTCGAGGCCGAGGACGCGGCCCGCGCCGAGGACGCCGAGAGTCACGAACAGCAGTAGCCCCATCAGGTCGCCGTTGACCAGTCCGTGCGCCCAGTCCGCGTTCCCGAGGTAGAAGAATACCATCAGGAACGCCCCGAAGAACGAGGCTAACCGGACGAGTGCGCCCACGACCAATCCCAGACCGATGAGCGCCTCACCGATGGGGACCATGACGTTCGTGAATTCGAGGAGCCACGGCGTCTGGGCGGCCCACACCAGAAAGCCGTGGATGGGACTCGCGGTGGCGTTGAGCATCCACCCCGAGGCGTCGAACGCCTCGGGCGCCATGAGTTTGCCCACGCCGGAGTGGAGGAACCAGTACCCGACGACGATGCGAAGTACGGCGGTCCAGTAGCCCGCGAGCGTTCCACCGAGTTCGAAGTCGAGGGCGTTCGAGAGGTCGATTCCCGCGTCGGTGTGTTGTGTAGTGGCCATCGTTCCTCACCTCACATCTACAGGTCTGGCCGGGATGAAGTTATAAACGGGTAGCGATTCTCGGATTCTCGGAACCGTCGTTCGAGAGCGTTACGCGGGCGACGGTGCGGAGCGTCGGCGGTGCGAAAGGGGTTTGAACGCGACGAGAGTGAGAGATGACATGGACCCGCGCATACGCGAACACGCACAGATCATCGCGGACCACTCCGCCGACGTCCAGTCCGGCGACGACGTAGTGATAAGCGCCCCCGCCGTCGCCGAGGAGTTGGCCGTCGCTCTCCACGAGGCGTGCGCGGAACGCGGCGCGAACCCCGTCTATCTCAACAGCAGTTCCCGCGCCACTCGCGCCGTCCTGAAGAACCGCGAGGAGGAGTTCGAGACGCCGGGTCACCTACTCGCCCTCTACGAGGAGATGGACGCGTACATCGCCGTCCGCGGAGACGTGAACGCGACGGAGCAGTCGGACGTAGACCCCGAGACGAACGCCGCGTACCGGCGGGCGCTACAACCCGCCCTCAGGGAACGGCTGTCGAAGCGGTGGTGTCTCACGCAGTTCCCCGCCTCCGGAAGCGCGCAGTTGGCGGGGATGAGCACCGACGGCTACGAGAACTTCGTCTGGGACGCCGTCAGTCTCGACTGGGACGCCCAGCGCGAACACCAATCGCAGATGGTCGATATCCTCGACGACGCCGACGAGGTGCGAATCAAGTCCGGCGAGGAGACGGACGTGACGATGAGCATCGCGGGCAACTCGACGCTCAACGACTACGGCGAGAAGAACCTGCCCGGCGGCGAGGTGTTCACCGCGCCCGTCAGAGAGTCAGTCGAGGGCGAAGTGCACTTCGATATGCCGCTCTACCGGCAGGGGCGGGAGATAGAGGACGTCCGCGTCCGGTTCGAGGACGGACGCGTCGAATCGTACAGCGCCGCACGCAACGAGGAGGTTCTCGACGGCGTCTTCGAGACGGACGAGGGCGCGCGCTACCTCGGCGAACTCGGCATCGGCATGAACCGCGCCATCGACCGGTTCACGTACAACATGCTGTTCGACGAGAAGATGGGCGACACCGTCCACATGGCCGTCGGCGCGGCGTACGAGGAGTGTGTCGGCGAGGAGAACGAAGTCAACGAGAGCGCGGACCACGTCGACATGATAGTGGACATGTCCGAAGACTCGGTCATCGAGGTGGACGGCGAAGTCGTCCAACGCGACGGGACGTTCGTGTTCGAAGACGACTTCTGAGAGTCTGGTGCGGTGCCGAACGCCGAGACGCCGACGTTTCAAACTGAACACACTAACGCCTCGGTAGAGCGGAGACGAGACGGCGTACCGAATTGAGACGCCCTTCTTCGGCTATCCGAGCGGTCCAAACCATTTATTTGGATGTATCAGAAAAACAGACTCATATGCCGAAGGTGAACTGTACGGGGTGCGGACGGGACGTGGGGATGCACGAACTAGAAGCCAAGACGGTGACCCAATCGACCGGGTTCGACACGCGCTATCGGTGTCCGTACTGTCGGACCGACATGGAGAACGTCACCGAGCGACTGGTCTAGGCGGGTCGTTCGGTCTCGGCTCAGAAAAAGTGGGGGACGGGAAAATTACGCTTGGTCGACGTCCAAGTCGAGGTCGAACTGCTGGTTCTCCACGACGGCGTTGAGGACGACGCTGGTGTTGGATTCGCGGATATCCACGTCGGTCAGCAGTTCCTTTATCTGCCGGTTCATGCCGTCGGTGTCGCGGAACTTCCCGATGGCGATGACGTCGTAATCGCCCGTGACCTCGTACACCGAGACCATCTGTTTTTGCTCTCGGAGACGGTCGGTGATGTCGGGAAGCGCGCTTCCCTCGACTTTGAGTTGGATGACCGCGGTGACGTCGTAACCGAGTGCGTCGTAGTTCACCCGGGGGGTGTACCCCTCTATGACGCCCTCGTCTTCGAGGTCGCGGAGGTGATTCGAGACGGTGGTAACCGAGACGTCCAGTTCCTCGGCGAGGCTTCGGAGACTCGCGCGGCCGTCGCCGAGCAGTGCATTGATGAGTTTCGCATCGAGGTTTTCGTACGTCATTACACCGACCCACTCGTCCGGGGCATTAGAATTTTACGAATATCCAATTCTATCACCGGGACGGGGGAATTGCGGTAAGCGATAACGTCTTTATACGGGAAGTACACGACTCAGAGTGTCCAGGAACATGACGGACGAAAACACCACAAACGACGAGGTAGCGCCCGACGGCGGGTTGAGTTCTGCGGCCCAGGACGTAATCGACGAGATAGAAGAGAACGACGTCGACTTCCTCCGCCTTCAGTTCACCGACATCCTCGGAACGGTGAAAAACGTCGCCGTCCCGGCCACGCAGGCCGAGAAGGCGTTCACCGAGGGCATCTACTTCGACGGGTCGAGCATCGAGGGCTTCGTGCGCATCCAAGAGTCCGACATGCGTCTCAAGCCCGACCCCGAGACGTTCGCCGTCCTCCCGTGGCGCGACGGGCGGTCCGCGCGCCTCATCTGCGACGTCATCAACACGTCCACGGGCGAACCGTTCGAGGGTGACCCGCGGTACATCCTCAAGCAGGCCATCGCGCGCGCCGAGGAGATGGGCTACGAGATAAACGCCGCGCCCGAACCCGAGTTCTTCCTGTTCGAGGAGGACGAAGAGGGTCGCGCGACGACGAAGACGAACGACGTCGGCGGCTACTTCGACCTCGCGCCGAAGGACCTCGCCTCGGACGTCCGCCGCGACATCATCTACGGCCTCGAGAACATGGACTTCGAGATAGAGGCCAGCCACCACGAAGTCGCCGAGGGCCAACACGAAATCAACTTCGAGTACGACGACGCCCTCACGACGGCCGACAACGTCGGAACGTTCCGCACCGTCGTGCGCGCCATCGCCGCGCAACACGACCTGCACGCGACGTTCATGCCGAAACCCATCTCGAAGATCAACGGCTCCGGCATGCACACGCATCTCTCTCTTTTCACCGAGGACGGCGAGAACGCGTTCCACGACGGCGACGACGAGTTCGACCTCTCGGAGACGGCAAAGCAGTTCCTCGCGGGCATCCTCGACCACGCGCCCGCCATCACCGCCGTCTCGAACCCGACGGTGAACTCCTACAAACGTCTCGTCCCCGGCTACGAGGCTCCCGTCTACGTCGCGTGGTCCGACCGCAACCGCTCTGCGCTCATCCGCAAGCCGGCCGCGCGCGTCCCGGCCGCCAGCCGAATCGAGGCTCGCTTCCCCGACCCCTCCTGTAACCCGTACCTCGCGTTCGCCGCGTTGATTCACGCCGGCCTCGACGGCATCGAACGCGGCCTCGAAGCGGACGACCCGGTGCGCGAGAACATCTACGAGTTCGACGAACAGAAGCGCGAAGAGTACGGCATCGAGACGCTACCGTCGAACCTCGGCGAGGCACTCGACGCGCTACAAGAGGACGAAGTCGTCCAAGACGCACTCGGCGAACACGTCTACGAGAAGTTCGTCGAAGCGAAGACCCAAGAGTACGACGAGTTCCGCGTCGACGTCAGCGACTGGGAACTCGACCGCTACCTCGAGACGTTCTGAGCGGTCGGAGTCGATCTCCTCTCTGTCTTCTCTTTACCGCCGCATCGAGAGCCGAGCGACCGTAAACGGCAGTGCGAGGAGTCCGGCACCGCCGACTGCGCCGACGGCGACGACGAAGCCCGCGGCGGACGACAGTTCCGCGACGGCGACCATCGACCCGAGAGCCAGCGGAACGCCGACGCCGCAGACGACCACGGGCGAGGACGAACGCCGCAAATCCGTCGCGTCCGCGCGGTGACCGAGAGAGTGCCACGCCGCCGCCGCGCCGGCGGCCGTCCCCGCCCCGAGGAGGAGTTCGCTCTCGGCCGGGGCGACGGAGAGGGCGGCGGCGACGAGAGCGAACGCAACGACGAAGGCGACCGTCACCGCCGACCGCGTCGGGTCGAAAAACGGCTCCGTCTGACCCTCGCCGTGTCGCTCCGACAGGCGGGTCATCGCCGCGAGGAAGGCGACGCCGACACCGACGCCCGCAACGACGTCTACGAGGTAGTGAACGCCGAGGACGACGCGCGAAGCGGAGACGAGAAGAACCACCGCGGCGGCGACCGAGAGTCTGCGCCGTCGCGTCCCGTACCGCGTCAAGAGCACGACGCCGCCCCAGAATACGGTCGTTCCGAGCGCGTGACCGCTCGGGAATCCGAACCCCTCTTCGGCGGAGAGCGGCGGACGGGGCAGCGCAAAGGCGTGTTTCAGCCCGAGCGTGAGACCGAGCGCACCGAGTCCGAGTGCGAGCGCGAACGCCGCTCCCCGCCGGGAGAGGCCCGAGCGCGCGCCGACGACGTACGCGAGGGTGACGGCCGCGAGACAGAGCCACGCGTTTCCGAGGGCGGTCACGAGGCCGAACGCCGAGACGAGTCCCTCCGGGAGCGAACGCGCGAACTCCAGTTCGCCGACGCCGCGCGCGGCGACCGGAAGCGACGCGCCGAAGGGAGCCTGCGAGGGAGGGGTCCGAATCATCGCTCTACAGTGGTCGGTCGAGGAACATATGCGTCCCGGAGAACGTCGTCAGTCCGAGACGGTCGGGTGGCGTCCGTCACGCGAACGGCCCTCGACGGTCAGGCGCGCTTGTCGCGGACCCAATCGACGAGGCGGCCGGGGAATCCGACGGCGTTGAGGCCGACGCCGAAGACGACGAACAGGACGTACAGCCCGAGCGTCGAGAGGTAGATGATGAGCATGGCGGCCACCGAAAGCAGGTCGTCCTGCAGGAACGCGAAGGCCGCGATGGTCGTCACCGTCCCGTAGAGGAGGACGAGATACGGTCCCCACCCGCGGGCTTTCCCCCGTCGGAGACGGCTTCTGACGTAGCGTTTCAACTCGGACTCCAGTTCGGGCTTCTTCACCGTCCGAGCGTCGACGTCGTCTTCGAATCCGTCGAGGTCCGAACGGAGCTCCTCTATCTGGCGTTCGAGCTGTTCGATGTCGGGCGCCCCGCGCGGGTCGACGTCGTCTCGACGGTCGCCCTCGGTGGTTTCTGCGCGTTCGTCGTCGTCCACACTCATCGTTCTGTCGTCACGTCGAACGCGGGCGTGTTGTACTTGCCGGTCGATATCGTTTCTGTCGCTCGGTTTCTCGTCGCCCGTGACTTTGCCCGCGAGGACGGCGTTTATCACCGCGCCGAAGAGGACGAGGATGCCGGAGAAGTAGAACCACGTCATGAGAAGCAAGATGGCGCCGAGCGCCCCGGCGACGGACGCTCCCGCGACGGACGCGTACAGACCGAACCCGATGCCGAGGACGGACCAGCCGACGGCGGCGAAGACGGTCCCCGGAACCGCCTGTCGCGGCGTGAGTCCGACGTCGGGAAAGACGTAGTAAAGCGGGAAGAACGAGACGCAGAGCAGTCCCAAGAGGACGAGGGGACTCAACAGGTCGAGGACGGGAACGTCGAGTGCGGCGATAATCGCCGTGGCGGCGGCGACGCCGAGCGTTCCGAGTCCGATGGCGACGAGGGCGACGCCGCCGTCGCGTATCTGGTCGAGTATGTTGCCCGCGTCGGAGCCGTAGATGCGCGAAAAAGCGATATCGAGCCCGCGAAACAGCTTCAAAGCGCCCCACGTCGTGACGCCGAGACTGACGATAGACAGCGCGCCCTGCCCGGACGGGTCGCCCAACGCCTGGGTGACCACCTGCGACCCGGCGGGGAGGAGATACTCGCCGGCCAGTCCCTGAACCAGCGCTTGGAGTTCGTCTCCCCCGACGTACGTCGCGACGACGATGCCGAGGGTCAAAAGCGGGACGAGCGAAACGAGCGTGTAGTAGGAGATGCTCGCCGCGAGGAACGTCACCTCGCGGTCTTGGACGGTTTCGAACACCGACCGTACCACCGAGATCTGACTTCGAATCCGAACGCTCACGGGCGTAATTGACGGGAGAGACACAAGAAACCGCGTTATGCAGACAGGAGCCGGGACCCCCTCGCAGTTCGAGACGGGCCGTCAGTCGGCCGTCGCGTCGCGCATCTCCGCTATCGACGCGTCGGTCTTGAACGCCGTCCCGGAGTAGTGCGCGCGCGTCGCCTCGAACCCCGCCTCGCGCAGGCAGTCGACGAACTCGTCCATAGCGCTCGCAGAGCGCCCCCACTGCTTGCAGAGGCGGTGTTGGTCGTAGTGCGTCGGCCGGTCGAGTTCGTCGGCGACGGTGTCGAGCATCTCCGTCGCCCGCCGCTTGCTCCCCATCTCTTCTGTCACCTCGTCGCGTACCTCGCGGGTGAACTCGGGGTCACAGACGGGGCCGAGCCAAATCGGCCCGGCGACGAGGAGGCGACTGCCGCCGCAGGCGGGGCACGTCTCCGGCGGGTTCGCGACGAGTCCGAACTCGTGGTCCCGCGCGAGGCAGTCCTCGCAGTGGTAGACGTGCCCGAGGTTCTCGAGGGCCTCGTCGGCTTTCGTCGCCCGGGCGTCGAGTTCGAGGTAGATCCGAGCGTAATGTCGCGTCACGTGCGAGACGATGGGTATCGCGGCCTTGTCGTACCGCGCCGCGGTGCGGACCATCGCAGACAGGAGGACGCGAAGCCCCATCTCGGAGTGGTAGTCGGTGTTCTGCGGGACGCATCCGTACTTTCGGATACCGCTCTTCTGGTGGGCGCCGCAGAGCGGTGCGGTGTCCGTCGCCGTGACGCAGACTAAATCTCTCGTGTTGGCGAACGCGGCGTCCGCGAAGGGGACGGGCGTTCCGAACGGGTCCAGATCCACCACGTCGAAGACGGAGTCGTGCATCAGTGCGTTGGCGTCGCGTTCGACCGCCTCGCCGGGCAGGTCGTTCCGCTCGAAGTTGCGCCGGGCGAGTTCGACCGCCTCCTCGTCCACGTCGGCGCACGTCGCGTCGAACCCCGCGGCCGCCGCGCGAACGCCGCGGATTCCGCTCGCGGCCATCGCGTCGAGGTACGTCTCCGCGCGCGGTTCTCGCTTTCGATACGCCCGGAGCACCGCGACGGTCACGTCGCGGTTGAGTTCCTGCGTCGGGTTGTAGAAGACGTCGTCGCCGGCCCCTTCCGACGCCCCGTCGCGGGCGCCCGGGACTTCGACCGCTATCTCTCCCTCGCGAACGTCCATGTACGGACGGCCGCGCCGCGCGGCGAAAAAGGGACTGATACCCGCCGGACTCCGTCCGACGGCATCGGTGGCGTTTTGTCCCGCACCGGCCAACTGACAGTAGTGAGGAAGGTGGGCGACGACCACGACTCCGACGGGGACGAGAGAGCAAACGGGGGGACCGAACCGACCGACGGCGACGGAGATGCCGACGCGTCCGCCCCCGCGACAGAGTCCGAAGAGAGCGAGGGGTCTGGCGGGTACGTCGTTCCCACAGACGCCGAACTTGACCGAGAGACGGACTGGCGAGCGGAGTTAGCCGACGCCGGGCGACTGACCGCCTCGGCGGTCGATACCCTCGTCACGCTCCACGGCGCGCGGGGGAGTCGCGCGATAGACGCGGTCTCCGAGAAGCGAGTAAAGCGCTACTGCGATTTCACCGTCGTCGTCGGCCACGAGGACGAGTACGTCGTCGAGGACGGCGGCTGTACCTGCAAGGACAGTTCGTACAATCTCGACGCCGAGGACCCGAACCAGCGGTGTTGGCACGTCCTCGCCGCCGCCGTGGCCGAGCGAATCGGCGAAGTGGACCACCACGACATGTGGTACTCCGACGTGCGCGAGTTCCTGTAGCTGTAGCCGCCGTTTTCGACGCACCCTCTCGACTGCGCCCCGAATCCGCCGGTCGCTCCGGTATATTTTCCCCACCGCTCTCCGAACTCTCGGTGAGATGCCAACCATCGACGAGAAACGCGTCTACACCGAAAACACCGCCACCGAGACGGTGTTCGTCGCGACGAGCGTCGGCGTCGTCTCGGTTTCCGTGTCGGACGACTTGGTGGGCGGATTCGGCGTCGCACACCGCTGTTCGGCCCGCGACGTGGCCGTCGAACGCGGGACGGCGGACCCCCGTCTGGCCGCGGCGGCGGACGACGACGTGTTCGTGGCCGCGGCGGCCGAATCGGACCCCGACGCCCCGGAGGCGGCGACGTTCGCGGAGACTGGGTTCGGCTCCGCCTCCGCAGTCGGGTTCGACGGGGCGACGCTGTACGCCGCGGACGACGAAGGGCGCGTCGCGCGGTTCGAGGCGGCCGGTGAGGGCGCGGCGGACGGAACCCTCGGCGACGGAGAGTGGGAGACGGTCGGAACGGTCGGTGCCGTCCGCGCAGTCGACAGCGACCTGGTGGCCGCGGAAGACGGCGTCTATCGCGTGACCGACGACGGACTCTCCGCCGTCGGACTCGACGACGCGCGCGACGTGGCCGCCGGAGCCTCGTCCGTCGCGCCCCTCGCGGCGACGGGAACCGGGCTGTTCGAACTCGGAAACGGCTGGATGAAAGCGCTCTCCGGCGCGTTCGACGCGGTGGCCGCGTCCGCCGACGGCCGCGAACACGCCGTGAGCGAGGGGGACCTGTTCGCCCGCGGTGCCGACGGCGAGTGGGCGGCGGCGTCGCTTCCGGTCGAAGAGAGCGTCGCCGCCGTCGCTCACGGCGTCACCGCGACGTACGCCGTCACCGACGCCGGGACGTTCCTCGTCGGGGCCGACAGGAGCGCCGAGGGCGAGAGAGAAGCGAGAGGGTGGCGACACCAGGTCATCGGTCTGCGGGACGTCGGCGGCGTCGCGGTGGCCTGAGGAACCGGCCGTCGCCGCGACGGGGGCGCGACCAGACGAAAACGGGTTTAACGCCTCACAGAGTGTTCTCGCACATGATCGTACCCGGCGCATCTTCGCAGGGGCTGGCGGCGGCACTCGCGACGGAACTGGACGAACCGCTGGCGGCCGCGACGTACGACCGCTTCCCCGACGGCGAGACGCTCGCGGCCGTCCCCGACTTCGAGTCGGGCGACCGCGCGGTTGTCGTCGCGACCACGGACTCGAACGACGCGTGGGTCGAGTTGCTCCAACTACAGGACGCCGTCCGCGAGGCGGGCGCCTCCGAAGTCGTCACCGTCCTGCCGTACATGGGCTACGCGCGACAGGACGAGGCGTTCGAGGCGGGCCACCCCGTCTCCGCCCGCGCGATGGCGCGGGCCGTCTCGACGACGTCGGACCGCGTCGTCCTCGTGAACCCCCACGAGGAGCGAATCGCCGACTTCTTCGACGCGCACGTCACCGTCGTCGACGCCGCCGCCTGCCTTTCTGACCCCCTGCCCGAGACGTTGGACGACCCCCTCTTTCTCTCGCCGGACGCCGGTGCCGTCGAACTCGCGGGCGCGGTCCGCGACGCCTACGGCCGCGGCGAGACGGACTACTTCGAGAAGGTGCGCCACTCGGGGACGGACGTCGAAATCACGCCGAGCGACGCCGACGCCGCGGGCCGAGACGTCGTCATCGTAGACGACATCGTCGCCACCGGGTCGACGATGAGCCAAGCCGTCGACCATCTGGCCGAGAAGGGCGCAGAGAACGTCTTCGCCGCCTGCGTCCACGCTCTCTTGGTCAGAAACGCCCGGACGAAACTCGAACGCGCGGGCGTCGAACGCGTGTTCGGAACCGACACCGTCGAACGCGACGTGAGCGCCGTCAGCGTCGCGCCGTACGTCGCCGCCGCCGTCTCGGCAGTCGAAGTCGGGGAGTGAGGGTCGGCCCGACGCCGCGGATGCTCTCGCCCTCGCTCGGAGATTGGAAACGCTCATATGTTCCCGACGGAGAGTGGGTCGATATGGGACAGTACGGTTCACTCGACTACCCCCGCATGACCAAACTCGGTGTCGCCCTCGGACTCGCTCTGTTCGCCGTCGGCGCGGCGGGCAACATGGTCGCCCCCGCCGTGTTCGGTCCGCTTCCCGGATGGGAGCGGACGCTGTTTTTCGACGCGGAAGCCATCGGCGTCGCCCTCACTCTCCTGTCGCCGTTCGTCTTCGGCATCTTCCTGCCGTTGACGGAGTGAGTCGGTGGGAGACGGTGACTCGCTGTTTCCGGACGAGAGCTCCCGGTTCGTCGTAGAACCGGGCTGTGAGCGTTGCCCCGCACTCGTAGCGTGCCGAGAGCACATCTCGTGGGGGAGCGGGTCCCGCGACGCGGACGTGTTCGTCGTCGGCGAGGCGCCCGGCGCGGGCGACCCGTCGGCAGACCGGTGGCGGGGCGGCAACCACACCGGGATAGCCTACACGACGCGCCACTCCGGTCGGCGCGTCCGCCGACTGTTGGCCGCCGTCGGCCACCCCGACGCCTACTACACGAACGCGGTGAAATGCTTCCCCTGCGACGAGAGCGGTGAGACGAACCGCGAACCGACCGCGGAGGAACGCGCGAACTGCCGCGCCCACCTCGAAACCGAACTCGAACGGGTCGAACCGGCCGTCGTCGTGGCCACCGGCAAGCACGCGACGAAGACGATGCTCGCGTTCGACGGGAAATCCCTCGACGGGTTCGTCGACTCCGTTCTCGAACCGGTCGAACTGGCGGCGTTCGACGCGACTCTCCTGCCGATACTCCACCCCTCGTATCAGGACGTGTGGGTGTCGCGACTGGGCTACTCGCCCGCGGAGTACGAGGCGGCGATTCGCGAGCGGTTGCCCTGAGAGCCGAGCGACCGTCCCTCGAATCGGCGTGCCCGACGCCACCCGAACGTTCTTTGAGCGTCCGACGGACGACTGGCGTATGAGCGACGACGAGACCATCTTCGAGAAGATAGTCGCCGGAGAGATACCCGCACGCTCCGTCTACGAGACGGACGCCGTCTTCGCGTTCCTCGACGCGAACCCGTTGGCTCCGGGCCACACCCTCGTCGTGCCGAAAGAGGCGTACGAACGCGTCGGAGAGATGCCCGCGGACGTGGCGTCGGACGTGTTCGCCGCGGTTCACCGGTTGACGCCGAAGGTGGAAGACGCCGTGGACGCCGACGCGGTGACGGTCGGCGTCAACGACGGGAAGGCCGCGGGACAGGAGGTGCCGCACGTCCACGTCCACCTCGTCCCGCGGTTCGAGGGCGACGGCGGCGGACCGATACACGCCGTCGCCGGTGACAGGCCCGACCTCACGGAGGAGGAACTCGACGCAATCGCGGACGGTATCTCCGACGCGGAGGCCTGAGCGTCCGAAGACGGGCCAAACACCGACTCCGCTCGTCTCTCCTCGTCCGCGGACTCGGCGTTCGGCCGAGACGTTTCGTCCGGTTGACTCGTCTCCGCGCCGACCGGTGGTTTAAATCCGAAGCCTCGACCACGACGGAGTATGTCGAACGACGACCCCTCGACAGTCGCCCTCGTCGGGACCACCGGCGGCGCGGGGACGACGCGGTGCGCGGTAGAGACGGCGGCGGCCCTCGCGGCGGACGGCCGCGACGTAGCGGTTCTGGACGCCGCCTTCGCCACGCAGGGACTCGCAGACCACGTTCACGGAGCGCTCGACCCCGACGTGACGGCTCTCGTGACCGACCGCGCGGACGCGCCGCTTTCGGACGGCCTCGTCGAACTGGGACTCGACACGCCGGGTACCGTCGCCTGTTGTCCCGCGGCCGCGCCCTTCGAACGCCTCGCGCGGGCGAAGTCCGCGGACGCCGCCCGGCAGTTCGAGGCGCGAATCGCCGAGGCCGCAGACGCCTTCGACCACGTCGTCGTGGACGTGCCGCCCGTCGCGTCGAACCAGTCTATCGCCGCCGTCGACGCCTGCGACCGGGTCTGTCTCGTCGCGCCGGGGACGACGCGAGGGGCCGACGCGGTCCAGCGAATGCGGGGGCGACTCACCGACCTCGGTTCGGAAACGGACCTCGTCGTCGCGACGCGCGGCGAACTCCGAACGGCCGACGTCTCCGTCCCCGAGAGCGACGCGACGGAGCCCGACGCCTGTCCGTCCTGTCTCGGAACCGGCGAGGACGCCTTCGCCGCGGGCGTCGGCCGCCTCGCCGCCGCCGCGTTCGAGACGGAGCTAGACGACGCCTTCGCGGGTGACGGACTCCTCGCGAGCGTCGGTCGGTACGTGCGTCGGTAGAACGGCCGAAACGAGAGAACGGAGAACAGACAGACAGGACGGAGAGCGGACAGACGGAACGGAGACCGGCCGTCAGAACATCTCGTTCGAGGCGCTCATCGTGTCCGCGAGTGCCTCGCGTTTCTCGACGAGTGCGTCGCCCGAAAGCGGCGCCGTCGCGTCGCGCCTCGTCGCCTCGGCGAGTTCCGGCACCGAATCGTGAGTCTCGACGTAGGCCGCGAGTGCGAACTCCGCCTCGTCCGCGCCGGTCAGTTCGAGCGCGTCCGCCCGAGAGATGTCGCCGGTCAACCAATCGCGGAGCACGTCTCGCGCCATCGGTGCGAGCGGTGTCACGCCCTCCACGCCGCACCGGTGGAGCACCTTCGCCGCGGTGACGGCGGCGACGGACGCCGCGCGTCCGGCCTCGCCGACGCTGTCTCCCGCCGCGTACCGCTCTACGACGGTCAGCGACGCCTCCGGCGTGCAGGGGAGTTTCTCGGCGTGCGCGCGGAGGCGCGCCCCCACGTCCACCTCCGTGTCGTCTACGGTCGCGACGCCGCGTTCGACCTGTTCCGCGGTCACTTCGAGGCCCGCGGCGATATCCGACAGTCCCATTGCGGCCACCTTCCGCCGCGCTAGATTAAACTGTTGCGTTCGAGTATCGAATTCGATACTCAAAGCGTACCGGTCACCGGTACGTTCCTCTCCGGCTTTCGGGGTCGAGACCAGCGGTTCGTCCCGTCTTTAAATACTACTTCGGGACCAAGTTTCAGATGTGATGAGCAAGGCACACTCGACGCGGACCGAGCAGACCCAGACCACCGACGTCGCCCGGACGGAAGACGAGAGCGGACGGGCGGGCGGCGCGGCCGACCGGACGTGTCCCGAGTGCGACGGGGGACTCCACGCCGAGGACGGAGAGACGGTGTGCGACGACTGCGGCCTCGTCGTCTCGGAGTACCGCATCGACCACGGCCCCGAGTGGCGGTCGTTCGCGGACGACGACCGGAACCCGAAGCGGACGGGCGCGCCGTTGACGCGTTCGCGCCACGACAAAGGCCTCTCGACGGAAATCGGTCGCTCGACTCGCCTGAAGGGCCGGAAGCGTCGCAGACTCGCCCGGATGCGTCGCCAGCACAACCGCGCCCGCATCTCCACGAAACGAGAGCGGAATCAGGTGTACGCGTTCACGGAGATTCGCCGCCTGACCGGTGAACTCTCACTGCCGGACCGCATCCGCGACCACGCGTGTTCGCTGTTCGATTCGGCGCAAAACGAGGACCTCCTGCGCGGGCGGTCGCTCGAAGGGTTCGCCGCCGCCTGCGTCTACGCCGCCTGTCGCGTCGCCGGCGTCTCTCGAACCACGGACGAGGTAACGGACGCCGCGAAGGCGACGGCCGACGAGCAGTCTGCGGCGTACGACGCCTTGAACCGCGAACTCGGCCTCCCGGTCGGACCCATCGACCCCGCGGAGTACATCCCCCGATTCGCCAGCGAACTCGAACTCTCGGGCGACGTGGAACGCCGCGCCCGCGAGTACGTCGAGAAAGCGACAGAGCGCGGTCTGTCGGTGGGGCGGAACCCGAGCGGTGTCGCGGCGGCGTGTCTCTACACGGCCGCTCGAGACGCGGACGCCGGAGTGACGCAGAAGGAAGCGTCGAACGTGGCGGGCGTCACGCCGGTCACGCTCCGAAGCACCTACACCGACCTTCGCGACGACGAGTAACCCGCCGCGGAGATTCGACGCGCGGACCGACCGCCGACGGGCGACCGCCGACTGTTCTTCCCGGACGTACCAGAGGACGAAGAGAGCGGCGCGGCCGATTCAGACCCGCCGACACCGAGCGACGGCCGAGGCCAGTTCCGAGACGGCGCGGCCCGCGCGACTCGACGGCGCACACCGCATCACGGGGCGACACTCCGCGAGATTGCGTCCGACGCGCGGGTCCGCGGGCACGACGACGGCCGGTGCGCCGAGGACGTCCTCGAACGCCTCCGTCGGCGGGTCCTCCACCGCGCGGTTCACCGCGACGGCGACGAGTCCGGCGTCGAGTTCCCGCGCGAGTTCGCGCGTGCGGACGGCGTCGGCGAGAGCGTACGGTCGCGGGGACGCGACGACGAGACACGCGTCCGCGACGGCGAGAGGGACGCCCGCGTCGGCTTTCATCCCGGCCGGGCAGTCGACGACGACGTCCCCGTACGCGCGTTCGACGGCGCGGAGCGTCTCGTCGAGTCGGGTCACGTCCGCCGCGCGCGCCCCCGAGAGAGAGCGTCCGCACGGGAGAATCGAGACGGGGCCGGTGCCGTCTCTGACGGCCTCGACCGGGTCCGCGCGCCCCGCGAGAACGTCGTGGAGGTCCGGGCCGGGGCCGGTCGGCAGGTCGGCCATCCCGAGGTCGGCGTCCACCACCACGGCGTCGAGTGCCGCGCCGAGTTCGAACGCCAGCGTGGACTTGCCGACGCCCCCTTTCCCGCCGGTGACGGCGAGAATCACGCCACCCTCCCGACGCTCTCTACGACCGGTTCGGCGTCGGCGGCGGCCGCGCGGTCAGCGAGTCGTTCGGCGCGCGCCGCGAACGCCCGAAGCGTCTCCTCGTCGGCCGCGACGGCCGCGGGAAGCGACGAGACGCCGTCGAACCCGCCCGCCTCTTCGAGGACTTCGGTGGCGTCGGCGGCGGAGGCGTCGGTCAACCGTTCGGCGCGCGCGACGCGCGCCCGCACCTCGGCCAACCACGACGCGACCGAGTCGGGGAGGTCGGTCGCGGCATCGTCTGAAACCGCCCCGTCATCGTCCGGAATCGCTCCGTCATCGTCCGAAATCAGTCCGGAACCGTCGTCTGCGGCGTCTCGAACGTCGGTAGACGGCGAATCGGAGTCCGGCCCACCATCGGCGTCGCGTCTCTCTGCGCCGCGGCGGTCGGAGTCGTCTCGCGCCGTCTCGGTCGGGTCCGGCACGGCGTCGGCGGGTGGTCGGGAACGGCCGAGCGATCGAACCGCCTCCGCGACCGCGTCGCTCTCGTCGGCGCGTTCGGCGTCGTCGGCGCGTCCGAGCGATTCGACGGCGACGGGGTCCGTATCGCCCGACTCGTCGGCGTCGACGGGGCAGGCGTAGCCGAGAGCGACGGTTCCCCCCGCGGGGACGATGCCCTCGTAGCCGTTGTCGTCCCACCCCGCTTTCGGGACGCCCTCGCGGCGCGGGGGGAAGACCGGTCCGTCCAGTCGGTTTCGGACCCGGACGCGGCGCGCGACGGGCGCATCGTTGCGAACGCGGACGGTGACGAGCGTCGTCCCCGAGACGGTGTCGACTGACGCGTCGTGGTGCATGGGGTGGCTGGCCGCGTCATCCGGTATAAATCACCGGACGACGACGGGCGCGCGGAGGAACTCGCCCGCCGGACGCGGGCCGCCGAACGCGTCGGCGAGAGGCGGCGAGACGACGACCGGCGCGCGAATGTCGGCGAGGCGCGCGACGGCGACTGCCGCCGCGGCCGCGGGGCCGTCGTACTCGCCCGGTTCGTCGCCCGCCGCGGCGTCGAACGGGTCCGGCAGGGCGGCGACCGCGGACGAGAAGTCGTCGTAGACGGACGCCGCGAGCGACCGGCGAACCGCGCGTTCGAGGTTTCCCGCCTCGTCTTCGAGTCTCAGTCGCCGTTCCCTCTCGTCGCGCCCCTCGCGCGCCTCGGATTCGAGGAGTTCGAGTCGCTGTCGGGCGGCGATGCGGTCGGTCGCGACTTCCGAGAGCCGAGTCGTCGCCTCCGAGAGTTCCGCCTCCGCTTCGGCGACTGCGTCGTCGGTCTCCCCGCCGCGTTCGCGGTGGGCGGAGAGACGCCCCCGGAGCGTCGCCACTCGCTCTCTGAGGCGTTCGGTTTCGGCTCCCGCCTCCGCGGCGCGGCGTCGGGCCGCCTCCACGTCGGCGGGCGACGGCGGGCGAATCGAGTCCAGTTCCGCGCGGACTTCGGCGAGTTCGCCGTCGGCCGGTGCCGCGTGACCGCGACTCCGAGCGAGGGCCGCAAGCGCCCCTCTGCGGTCGAACGCCGTCCCCCGGTCGAGACGTGCGACGTACCCGTGGACCGGTCCGGGCGACGGACAGACGACTTCGGGGGCGTCCGCGGCGGCGGGGCGTCCGAACCGAACCGCGCGGCAAACGGCGTCCGCGGGGACTGCGTCGTCGCTCTCTCGGAGGTCGATCACTCGCCCGGAGAACGTCTCCCCGGAGGGGAGTCGAACGCGCGGCGCGTCCGAGGAGTCCCCCGTCACAGGTCGCGCGTTCGCATCGCCGCCGGGTCGGGGTGGTCGGTTCCGGCGGCGAACTTGTCGTACGGCGTGCTCGTCTTCTCGCGGGCCTCGTACGCCTCGGCCGCCTCCCGAACCCCGTCGGGGACGGCGGCGAACTCGTTGAACGGTTCCGTCCGCTCTATCTGAACGTCGTGTCCGTGTTTCTCGCGGAGGCGACAGGTGAGAAACGCGCCGAACTCCGTCTCCTCGAAGAGGGCGGCGCGCCCGAACCGGCGGACGACCGCGTCTTCGTGCGTTCGACAGGCGTTTCGAAGCGTCTCGCGAGCGGCCCGAGAGTAGGTCACGACCAACAACACGGCTATCGTGAGACTCGCTTCGGGTGACAAAAACGTCCCGAATGAGAGGCGACGGGGCCGAGAGTCACCGGACGCCGTCCGGCGATTCGAGGGAGCTTTCGACGGCGGTTACAGTCGGTCCACGTCGAACGACAGCGTTCCTTGCTCTTCGTCCAACAGGTCGTGGACGCGTTCGCGGGCGGCCGCCTCGCTCTCCGCGACGACGACGAGTCCGTGCGCGCGCCCCTCGCCGGTGGCTTGGTACGGGGCGACGCCGTCTTCGCCCTCGAAGTCCGTCGCGTACGTCCGGAGGACGGTCACGACTCGCTGTTCTGTCGCCGCTAAGTCGGAATCGCCCGACTCGAAGTCGCGGAGGGCCTCTTCGACGTTTCGGAGTGCGGAGATGCGGTCCATCTTACGTCGTCCGAAGGTGGTTCGTCCGCGGTTCGTACACCTCGCCTTTCCGCCTGAGGCTCTCTATCTCGTCTTCGGCCTTGCCCTCCTTCAGGTCGAGTTCCTCTTCTGCGCGCTGAAGCACCTCCTCGACCGGTGCGCCCTGTTCGTAGTCCTGTTCGATGTCGCTGATGAGGGCTTTGAGGTTCTTGATGCGGTCGCGTTGGTTCTTCGAGGTGCCCGTCTCGACGATGTCGGCGTCGAACTCGCCCGTCTCGGGGTCCATCCCGATGTCGCGCAGGCAGGCTTCGACGATGGAGGTGACGCGGACGGCGTCTTCCTCCGACACCGTATCGGAGAGACGGAGGCGCGCGGACGCCTCCGCGAGGCGGACGAGCGCTTCGAGTTTCCGGGCCGTCACGGGCACCGGGGCGTCCTCGTCTGCGCCCTTCGCGCGGAAGTCCACGTAGAAGTCGCGGATGACCTGCTTTGCCTCCTCGGTCATCGTCGGGAAGCAGGTTCGTTTCGCGTACGCGATGTACTTCCGGAGGAGTTCGGCGTCGATTTCGGGCGCGACTTCCTGCGTCACGTCGTCTACCTCCTCTTGGGTGAACTCGGAGTTCGTGATGTTCGTCCGCTGGGTGTGGAGTTCGCCCGCGTAGTTCGTGTTTATGATGTGCTCTGCGAGTTCGGCGTCGGACTCTGGGTCCGGGTCGTCGGTGACGGTGAAGATGAGGTCGAACCGCGAGATGAGGGCGGGTTCGAGGTCTATCTGCTCGCCGATGGGTTCGTACTGGTCGAATCGTCCATATTTGGGGTTCGCCGCGCCGAGGAGCGAACACCGCGACTTCAGCGTCGCGTTGATGCCGGCTTTCGACACCGAAATCTGCTGCTGTTCGAGGGCCTCGTGCATGGCCGAACGGTCTTCGGGGCGCATCTTGTCGAGTTCGTCCACCGCGGCGATACCTTTGTCCGCGAGGACGAGCGCACCCGCTTCGAGCGTCCACTGCTGGCCGTCACCGAAGTCGTCGCGGACGGCGGCGGCGGTCAGCCCCGCCGAGGACGACCCCTTCCCGGAGGTGTAGACGGACCGCGGGGCGATGTTCCGGATGTACTGAAGCATTTGGGACTTCCCGGTACCGGGGTCACCGATGAGCAGCATGTGAAGGTCGCCGCGGATGCGAGACCCGTCCGGGAGATGTTTGGTCACGCCCGAGAACAGTTGGAGGATCATCGCGAGTTTCTCCTCGTCGTAGCCGTAGATGGAGGGCGCGACGGAGGCTATCATCTTCTCGTAGATGTCGTCGGCGTTCGACAGTTCGACGATTTCGGCGACGTCCTCCTCGGAGATGTCCATGTCCTCGAACTCTTCGTCCTCTATCTCGACTGCGACGCCGTCCATGTAGAGGTCGAAGATGGGCGTCTTCTCTTGGTTCGAGGTCTGTTGTTCGATGTGGAGGACGCCCGTGACGGTGACGTGGTCGCCCGCGGTGACCTTCCCCGTCACGTCGTCTTCGATGTCGATGTCGATACTCTGGGGCGTCTCGCCGCCCCGCAGACCCTCGGGGCTCTCTTGGACGCGGAGTTTCTGGGAGTCGACGAACTCCGATTGGTCGAAGTTGACGTGGAACGGCCCCTGTCGTTCGCAGCCCTGACACTCGTGGGGTTCCTGAAATCCGCTGTCGGTCTGCGGGATGTACGTCATCGTCCCGCAGCGTTGGCACTCGAACGCCGCCTCGGTAATCTTCGGCCGGACGTCCGTCGCCTTCCGGACGATGCCCTGCACGGCGACCATCCGACCGATGTGGTCGTCGTGGACGCGGATGTTCCGGATGTCCACCGCGTCGGGGAGGTTCCGCAGGCGGACGTGCGCCTGCCCGAGTTTGACGTCCGCCGGGAGGTCGTACAGCCTGAGTCCCTCTTCTGCGTACTCGCGTATCTGGTCGGGCTTCTTCCGGTAGTCCTCCGCGAGGTCCGGGTCGAACGCGTACAGGTCGTCGTAGTCGACGTACAGCGAACGCTGTTCTGTGGGGTACTTCTGGGCGAGTTTCCCGATTTCGTCCCGGTAGTACTTCCGGTAGAACTGTATGAACCGGTCGGTGAGGTCTGAGTTCGGGTCCTGCGGGGCCTGCGCCATCGAGGAAAGGTACGTCCCGCATCGAATAAGAGTCTTCGCCACGCGCGGCGGAAGTGGTCGGTCGGCGGTGCGGAACGGCGACGGACGCGGAGAGACTTTGTGGGTGCGTACCGTCCCCGAGAGCGATGGAGTACACTCGACTCGGCGCGACGGGGTTGGAGGTATCGCGGCTCTGTCTGGGCACTCTCAACTTCGGGTCCGGACAGCCGTGGATGATGAACGACCGGGAGGCGAGCGTCGAACTCGTCCGGGAGGCACTCGACGCCGGAGTCAACTTCCTCGACACGGCGAACGCGTACTCGGGCGGCGAGAGCGAGTCTATCGTCGGCGAGGCCATAGAGGAGTACGACCGCGAGGAACTGGTGGTCGCGACGAAGGTGTACTTCGATATGGGGGACGGACCCAACAAGGGCGGCCTCTCGCGGAAACACATCCTCGACCAGATAGAGGGGAGCCTCGACCGGTTGGGGACGGACTACGTGGACGTCTATCAGATCCACCGCTGGGACGAGAACACGCCCATCGAAGAGACGCTCAGCGCCCTCGATACCCTCGTCGAGGAGGGGACCGTCCGATATATCGGAGCGAGCACCATGGCCGGGTGGCAGTTCTCGAAGGCGCTTCACGCCGCCGACGTCGAGGGGTACGAGCGGTTCCGCTGCATGCAACCGGAGTACAACCTCGTAGACCGCCACGAGGAGGCGAACCTCCTTCCCATCTGTGCCGACCAAGACGTCGGCGTCGTCCCGTGGTCTCCCCTCGCGGGCGGCTTCCTCGCCGGAAAGTACGAACGCGGCCGAGAGATTCCGGAGGGGACGCGCGCCGCGGACGACGACTACACCGAACAGCGTCTCACCGACGAGAACTGGGAAGTACTCGACGTGGTGCGCGAACTCGCCGCCGAGAAAGACGCCTCTCCGGCGCAGGTCAGTTTGGCGTGGTTACTCCACAAAGACGTCGTGGACGCGCCCATCATCGGGCCGCGGCGGAAGTCGCATCTCGAAGACAACCTTGGCGCGGTCGACGTTTCGCTCACGGACGACGAGATAGCCCGGTTGGAAGAGCCGATATTCCCGCAGTGGCCGGTCGAAGGAAAGGACTGAACGGTCAAAACGAGACGTTCGATTCGATGTCCTCGGTGGCGTCTCTGAGGCCGTCGTGGCGGGCGTCCACGTCGAGGCGCGACGAGAGGTCCACGTCCGTGAGCAACTCCTCGAACTCGTCTCGGTACCGGTCGTTCGCTTGCGTCGCCTCCCTCGTCGCCTCGACGACGCGGCGGTAGCGTGCGACCGTTTCCTCGTCGGCGTCCAGTTCCGCGGCGCACGTCCCGTCGTCCGCGCCCTCGACGACGAGTGCTTTGAGGTCCGAGAAGTCGAACGGCGCGTCTCGGTCCGAGTCACCGAGGGAACCTCGGTTGCCCGACAGACTCGGTCTGTCGGAGTCCGCGACGAGGTGGAGGTCCATCCGCGCGACGAACACCGCCTCCGCGTCCGCCTCGGCGTCGAGTGCGGCGGCGACGGCGGCGTCGTCCTCGTTCTCGTAGAAGCCGAAGACGACCCGTCTGAGGTCCGCGGCGTCGAGGCGACTCTCGAACTCGTAGCGGTCTCGCATCCGCGCGACGAGTTCGTCCACGCGTTCGGTCACCCGCCCGTCGTCGCCGCCGACCAACGACCCCGGACTCTCCTCTTGGCTCTCCGTCGCGGTGTCTCCCCCCGTGGCATCGATGAAGATGTCTCGGAGTTTGGCCGTCTTCTCGTCCATGCGTGGATGTTTCAGGGCTCGATACAGGAAAAACTTACTGGGAACGCGCTCCCAAATTCCGGACTGTCGGGCGACCTGGACGGAGAACCGCCGTCGTCAACCGAACCATTCATTGTCGTTTACGAGGCAGGACGAGGCATGGCGACCGATACGGAGTCCGTCGAACTCGTCGGCGACGAGTCCACGCGGAACCTCGCCCGCGCGGTGCTCTTCGCCGCGGTGACGAGTGCGACGGCACCAGTCGATTTGGTTCACCCGCTCGTACCGAACGTCCCGATAACGCTCCAGACGCTCTGGGTGTTCCTCGCGGGCGTCGTCCTCGGCCCCCTCTGGGCGGGCGTCTCGTTCGTCCTCTACGCCGTCGGGGGCGTCGTCGGCCTCCCAGTGTTCGCCGGCGGCGCAAGCGGTCTGGGCGTCGTCCTCGGCCCGACGGGCGGGTTCGTCGTCGGATTTCCCGTCGCCGCGGCGGCAGTGGGACTGGTGGCACACGGCCCCGGTAGCCTCACCGCGCCCGGCGACATCCCCCTCCCGCGACTCGTCGCCGCGATGGTCGTCGGGTCGGCGGCCATCTACGCGTTCGGCGCGGTCGGATTCTCTCTCGTTCAGGGTATCGGCCTCGCCGCCGCCGTCTCGACGGTCGTTCTCCCGTTCCTTCCCGTGGGCGCGGTGAAGGTGGCCATCGCGGCGGCGGTCACGCGAAGCGACGCCATCGTCGCGCGGTGACGCCGTGAGGCACCACGCCCGATGATTTCGGTCCGCAACCTCACTCACCGGTACGGCGACGCGGTGGCCGTAGACGAGGTGAGTCTGACCGTAGACGACGGGTCGTTCGTCCTCCTCGCGGGGCCGAACGGGTCCGGAAAGACCACGCTGGTCCGCCAGTTCAACGGCCTGCTCTCGCCCGATTCGGGGACCGTCGAGGTGAACGGTCGTCCCGTCGAAGAGGACGTGGTGGCCGCCCGAACCGCCGTCGGCATGGTGTTTCAAGACCCCCGCGACGGCTTCGTCGCCTCCACCGTCGGCGCGGACGTGGCGTTCGGCCCGGAGAACCTCGGCCTCGACAGAGCGGAGATAACTCGGCGCGTCGAGTCGGCGCTGGCGGCCGTCCGCATGGCCGACAGGGCCGACGACCGCATCGAGGCGTTGTCCGGCGGCGAACGAGAACGCGTCGCGATCGCGGGCGCGTTGGCGATGGAACCGGACCACCTCGTGTTGGACGAACCGTTCACCGGCCTCGATTGGCCCGCGCGGACGGCCGTCCTCGACAGACTCGAACACCTGCGCGATTCGGGCACCGGCATCGTCGTCGTCACGCACGACCTGCGGGACGTCTCCGCCCTCGCGGACCGGACGGTGGTGATGTCGGAGGGGTGCGTCGAACTCGACTCGCCCGCCCCCTCGCCCGCCCGCCTTCGGGAACTCGGCGTCCGACCGCCAGACTCCGGTCGAGGGTGCTGACGTGTTCTCCTACGCCCCGGGTGACTCCGTCGCCCACCGACTCGACCCGCGGACGAAACTCGGCTTTCAGGCGGCGTTCGCCGTCGCGGCGTTCGCACACACGACGCCCCGCGGACTCGCGGTGCTGACTCTCGTCGCCCTCGGCGTCCTCGCGGCGGCGCGGACGCCCCTGTTCGGGGCGATTCGGGCGTACCGGAGCTTCCTTCCCTTCCTCGTCGCCGGTCCCGTCGTGGCGGCGATAACGGTCCGACCCCCGTACGTCGTCCCCGACGCCGCCGTCTACCCCGCGCTTTCGAGTTACCGCGTCGTCCTCGTCCTCCTCGTGAGCACCGCGTACATTCGGACGACGCCGGTGCGGGATTCGCGGGCGGCCATCCAACGCGTCGTCCCCGGGCGCGTCGGCGTCCTCGTCGGCGCGGGCGTGGGGTTCGTCCTGCGGTTTCTCCCCCTTCTCAGGCGGGACATGGCGACGATTCGCTCGGCGATGGACGCGCGACTCGGCGACAGGCGCGGACTCCGCGAGCGGATTCGACTCGTCGTGGAGACGGGCATCCGCCGCCTCTTTCTCCGATCTGACCGGTTCGCTCTCGCGCTCCAAGCGCGGTGTTTCGCGTGGAATCCGACGCTTCCGGAACTCTCGTTTTCTCGCGCGGACGCCGTCGGAGTGGCTCTGTCCGCGGCGTTGGTCGTCGGCGCGGTACTCTGAGACCCGGCGAGTCGTTTCGACGCCCGGCGCGTCGGCCCCCTACCCCTTCCCGTCTGTCGGATAAGCGGGCCGATGGTGGCAAGATTTAATCCCGCGCTTCCCGGCTTATCGACCATGACACTCTTGCAGGCGGAGCCGACCCGCGAGACGTTTTGGACTATCGGGCCGGTGGGCGAGGCGCTCTTCTACGGTCTCGCCGCGATGGCCATCTTGGTCTTCTGTTACGGCGTCTACGACCGGTTCGCGCGGTACGCCCGCGGCGGGAGCGACCCCTTCGACAGGGTCTCCGACCTTCCGGGGCGAGTCCTCCGGGCGTCGCGGGTGGTCCTCTCGAACGAGAAGCAGTTCGACCGGGACGCGTTCGCCGGATTGATGCACGCGTTCATCCTCTGGGGCTTTCTGACGCTTCTCATCGGGACGACCATCCTGATGGTCGACATGGACATCTGGACGAAACTGCTCGGACAGGAGTCGTTCTTCGTCGGCGACTTCTACCTCTCGTACTCGTTCGTGATGGACGCGCTCGGCTTCCTGTTCGTCGTCGGCGTCGGGATGGCCATCTACCGCCGCTACGTCGTCCGACAGGACCGCCTGTGGGGCAAACACACCGGTTTCGAAGACGACATCTTCGTCTGGACGCTCTTCGTCCTCGGCGTCGGCGGCTACGTCATAGAGGGCCTCCGCATCGTCGGCACGGAGTTTCCCGACTTCGAGACGGTGTCTTTCGTCGGCTACTTCGTCGCTCTCGTCTTCGACGCCGCGGGGATGACGACCGGACTCGCGGAGACACTCTACTGGGTCGGCTGGTGGTCGCACGCCATCGTCGCTCTCGGGTTCGTCGCCTTTCTCCCGTACGCGAAGCCGTTCCACATGATATCCTCGTTCGCGAACGTCGTCGCCGCAGACGAGAAGGCGGGCAAGCGACTGCCGGGCGTCCCCGAAGACGCCGCCCCGGACGAGATAGGCTACACGGGAATCGAGGACCTCTCGTGGAAGCAACTGCTCGACACCGACGCCTGCACCAAGTGCGGCCGGTGTTCGTCCGTCTGTCCCGCGAAGGCGGCGGGACGCCCCCTCGATCCCCGCGACGTGATTCTCGACTTGAAGTCCTACCGCGAGAGTCTCGACGCCGGGGAGACGGAACCGATGGACATCGTCGCCGACGGCGGCCGGTCGGTCATCGACGCCGAGACGATGGAGTCGTGCGTCGCCTGCATGGCCTGCATGGACTCCTGTCCGGTCGATATCGAACACCTCACCCACTTCACTGAGATGAACCGCCGCCTCACCGAGACGGGTCAGATGCAGGAACCCGTCCAAGAGGCGATGATGAACGTCTTCCAGAACGGCAACGCGTTCGGCGACCCGGCCCGCAAGCGACCCGAGTGGACGGAAGAACTCGACTTCGAGGTGCCCGACGCCCGCGAGGAGTCGGTGGAGTTCCTCTGGTACGTCGGCGACTACCCCTCCTACGACGAGCGGAACCGCCGCGTCGCGCGCTCTCTGGCCCGTCTGTTCGAACTCGCGGGCGTCTCCTACGGCATCCTCTACGAGGACGAACAGAACGACGGCAACGACGTGCGCCGCGTCGGCGAGGAGGGACTCTACGAGATGCTCGTCGAGGACAACGCCGCCGCGTTCGACGCCTGCGAGTTCGAGAAAGTGGTCTGTACGGACCCCCATTCGTACAACACGTTCGAAAACGAGTACCCCGAGATGGACCCCGACTTCGACTACCCCATCTACCACTACACGCAGGTGGTCGAATCGCTGGTGAGAGACGACCGCATCGAACTCGACGGGACGGAACTCGACTACGCCGTCACGTACCACGACCCCTGTCACCTCGGCCGGTACAACGACGAGTACGAAGCCCCGCGGGAACTCGTCCGCGCGACGGGCGTGCAGTTAGCGGAGATGCCCCGTAACCGCGAGGATTCGTTCTGTTGCGGCGGGGGCGGCGGCGGCCTCTGGATGGACCACGACGAGACGGAGAAACCGAGCGAGGAACGCCTCCGAGAGGCCCTCGAAGACACCGACGCGGGGAGCGCAGTCGAGAAGTTCGTCGTCGCCTGCCCGATGTGCGGGACGATGTACGAGGACGGCCGCAAGACGGGCGACTTCGAAGACGACATCGAAATTATCGACGTGGCGGAACTCCTCGTGGAGGCGTTGGAGTCGAAACGGGGGGCCGTCGCGGGGACGGAGAGCGACGACGGCACGACGCCCGCGGCGGCGGACTGACGCCGGGCGAAGAGGGGGCAGTCAGGAGTCCGTCCCCGTCTCGTCGTCGGAGCGTCTTCTCCGCAGTTGCGCCACGACGTTGAGATGCATGACGTGGAGATGCATCCCGATACCGAACAACAGCAGTCCCATGCCGACGAAGATGAGAGGCATGAGGATGGCGTCCACTGCGCCGGGAACGCTGTCGAGGTTGTACGGGAGTCTGCCGACGAGAGCGAGTAGGAACGCGACGAGGATGACGCCGAACCCGGCTCTGACGAACCGAGAGTACCGTCCCAGTTGGTCGATTCTGTCCTCGATTTCGCCGGTGTCGAGCGGTGTTTCGTCGTTCGTCATCGTCGGGGACGAACACCGCCGCGCAGTTAGTGATTTTCCCGGCGAGTTCGGCCGTGGCGGCCTCGAGACGGACTGAACCGCCACGACGCCCGCGGGGTCCGACGTCTGCTCGTCGAACGAGAGACCGCCGTGCGGGTCCGTAGTCGTCCGGTTGCCCTCGCCATCACCTCGGGACGGGGGCTCTCCTCGAAAAAGAAAGCGACGAGACGTCGGCCTCAGTCTCGCGGGTACTCTTTGTTGAACCCGCGGAACTCCGTGCGGTGGGCCTCCTCGTCGGCGAGGATGGTGACCGCGAGGTCCTCTGTCACGGGGTCGTCGGCTTCCTCCGCCAGATGCACCAGATTGCGGTACGTCTCGATTGCGTCCTCTTCGGCGCTGAGAACGCCCTCGATGACGGAGACGACGTCCGTGCTGTCTTCGGGCGGTTGCAGGTCCATCTGGTTCGCCTCGAACTCGGCGGACCCCGGCGGGTGGGCGTCGAGTTGCTTCAGGCGATTTCCGATCATCTCGGCGTGGCCGAGTTCCTCTTGGATGTCTTCCTGAAGCGACTCTTTGACCTCTTCGGCGTGGACGCCGTCGAGGACGATAGAGTTCGACAGGTAGTTCATTACGGTCTCGAGTTCGTCCTGATACGCCTTCTTCAGTAAGTCCGTGACTTCGTCTGCCATCTCGGGAAGATGTTGGTCCGCCGAGAACTAATAACTACCCGCCGAGGCGCGCGTCTCCGCTCTCAGTCCAGAAATCCGACCAGTTCGACGGCGTAGCCGTCGGGGTCCTCGACGAACGCGGCGCGGGCGTTGGCCTCCTCTATCGTCATCGGTTCGTGGACGACCGGACAGCCCGTCTCCTCGACGATGCGGTCGAACTCCGCGTCCACGTCGTCGACTTCGACGGCGACGTGGTCCACGCCCGAGGGGTCCACCGACTCGTCGCTCTCTGGGTCGTACTTGAACTGCAGTTCCAGTCCGTCCTCGCCGCCGACGTAGACGTTGCGGACGCCGTCTAAGGTGAACTCGTGGGCGAATTCGAGTCCGAGCGTCTCGTAGAAATCGAGCGTCGCGTCTACGTCCGACACGTCGAGTGCGGTGTGGATGAGTCGCATGGCGGCGAGACGGCCCCGTCCGTCAAATATCGGTCGGTCAGGTTCGCCCGGCGCGTCCGGGGTCCACGTCGATTGCGTCCACGGGGCAGATATCGACGCAGAGCATACAGTCGATACACTGGTCCTCGCGCGTCGGTTCGACCTTCGTCTCGCTTTCCGGGTGGTCGGGCGTGTCCACCCACGTGAACACGTCCACCGGGCAGTTCTCCAGACACGCGCCGTCGGCGACGCAGATGTCGTAATCGACGGCGACGTGCGTCCCGTGGATGCCGAGCGTTTCGGGCGGTTCGACCGGTCCCCAGACGGTTACTCCGTTTTCCTCGCCCGCCGTCTCCCGATTCTTGTCGAAGTTGGGGTCGATTCCCATTTGACGGACGTAGTCACTCGGGCGTACTAAAGCGTCCGCCTCGAAGACGAGAGGCGGCCGTCGGCGTGGATGACAGATAAGTGACGGGCGCGCGTCTCGGAGGCCATGCCACGCGTCAACGAATCAGACATCGAGTGGTCCGAGAGAGAACACGGAGCGATGCGGTTTCGGCGGAAGCAACTCGGCGTGGCCGCGAACGCCGACCGCCTCGGCGCGAGTCTGTACGAACTCCCGCCGGGCGCGTCGTCGTGGCCCTACCACTACCACACGGGCAACGAGGAGGTGGTGTACGTCGTCTCGGGGACGGGCGTCCTTCGGACGCCGGCGGGCGAATCGAGCGTCGAACCCGGCGACTTCGCCGTGTTCCACGCCGACGAGTCGGGCGCGCACCGCCTGCGGAACGACGGCGACGAACCCCTCCGCTATCTCGCCGTCTCGACGATGCGCGACCCGGACGTGACCGTCTATCCCGACTCGGAGAAGGTGGGCGTGTTCGCCGGGTCACCGCCCGGCGGGCGGGAGGAACGCACCGTCTCCGGCTACTTCCGTCGAGAGGACGCGGTCGACTACTGGGACGGCGAGACAGAACAACGAAACGCGGACGACGAGTGAAAACAGACGGGGCGGCCTGACCGCCTCGCCCGACGGCGAACGCTCACGCGAGGGCGGTCTGGACGTTCTGGAGGATGTCTCTCGCCGGACTGCGGTCGCGCGGCGGGACGCCTCCGTCGATGTACGACCGAAGCACCGAGGTCAGATACTTCAGTTGCTCGCGGTCGAAACGTTTCCCCTCTTCGAGGCGGACCAAGAGGGTAAGCGCCCGTTCGGCGTCGTTCCCCTCGTCGAGTTCCCGTTCCACGGTATCGAGGAGGGCGGTGTGGAGAACCCACGCCTCTTGGCGGCTCAAATCCAGCGTCGTCGGGCAGTCGTGTGCCGGAGCGGTCATTGTCTTACTCCGGGAGGAACTACACTCCGTGCGGTATAAAGGTGTGTTTGAGAGTAGCACACAGCGCACACCAACGGCAGGAGATGAGTTTTTCCGGGCCGGTGACCGCTTCGGTGCGTCGAAGGCGTCCCCGGCGACCGGCGAATCGGACGCGTCAGACCGTCGCCTCGGATTCAGACCGTCGCCTCGGATTCGTCCGCACCGTCGGCCTCGTCGCGGACGCGTGCGGCGTACGAGACGAAGTTGTCGAAGAGGCGCTTTGCCTCGCAGGCCGCCTCGTAGTTCTCGGCGTCGATGCCCGCGACGACGGACTCGATGCGTTCCTCGGGGAGGTCCTTCCCCCGGGTGACCGACTCTGCGGTCGTCCGGTCGTACTCGGGGTGGAACTGGACGCCCCACGCGTGACCGTTCCGGAACGCGTGGACGCCGTAGTCGTTCTCCGCGACGAGTTCCGCGCCCGGCGGGAGTTCGACGACGGTGTCCGAGTGCGTCGTGAAGACGGTGAACGACTCGTCGACGCCCTCGAACAGGTCGTCGCCGGAGTGACGCACCTCTCTGTAGCCGAGT
Source organism: Halopelagius inordinatus (assembly GCF_900113245.1). Taxonomy (NCBI): domain Archaea; kingdom Methanobacteriati; phylum Methanobacteriota; class Halobacteria; order Halobacteriales; family Haloferacaceae; genus Halopelagius; species Halopelagius inordinatus. The sequence continues at coordinate 189,772 of NZ_FOOQ01000001.1, read as the reverse complement.
TCGTACTCGCCCATCCCCTCGACGCGGCCGCCGAGGGCCGTCGCCAGAACCTGGTGGCCGTAACAGACGCCGAGAATCGGGAGACCCGCGGCGTGCGCGTCCGAAACGTACGAGACGAGCGATTCGATCCACGGTTCGTCCCAGTAGACCGAGGACCGAGACCCGGTGACGACGACGCCGTCGAACGAATAGTGCGTCGGCAGTTCGCCGCCCGCCGCGTCGAACTCCGCGAGGTCGGCGTCGAGTTCGCGGCGGAAGTTACGCCGCGTGTTCGGGTCTCTGTGCGATGCGTCCAGAACGGCGAATCGAAGACGAGAACCTCCCTGCCCCATTGTCGCTCGAAACGTCTTCTTCGGAGAAGTGCTTTGCGTCTGTGGCGCGTCGTGCCGCGCTCTCGGACGTGTCGTGGGGGCCTCGAAACCCCCGTCTACGGTTCGTCGAGAAACCGCAGGAGTTCGTCGTTGACGACCCTCGACGCCTCGACGTGCGCGAGGTGGCCCGCCCCCTCGACGGGGACGAACTCCCCGCGAGGGAGTCCCTCCGCGAGTTCCTCTGCGCGTTCGACCGGCCAGACGGCGTCGTCGGTGCCGTGGACGACCACCGCGGGGTCGGATATCTCGTAGAGGTCGTCGGCCGCGAATCGCTCGACTGCGGCGGCTTGCGCCTCCCACGCCTCCCGGTCTGCGTCCTCTTCGCTGCGCCACTCGACTATCTGTTCGACGACGTCGGGGTGCGCCTCGACGAACCGGTCGGAGAACGCCGCAGAGAGCGACTCCCCGAGTTCCTCCGCGTCAGTCGGCGCACCGAACAACGGCGAGAGGTCGATTCCGCCGCCGTACGCGGCGGTTCCGAACACCGCGAGACTCCGGACGCGCGACGTGGTTCGCGCCGCCTCGAGGGCGACCATCCCGCCGAGTCCCGCGCCGACGACGTGCGCCTTCCTGACGCCGTAGTCCGCGAGGACCGCCACGAGGTCGTCGACGAGCGTTCCGACGGTGTAGGGGCCGGGCGGCGCGTCGGACCGGCCGGTCCCGCGCAGGTCCGAGACGAGACTCTCGTAGGGACCGGCGACGGCGGCGTGTTGCCACCCCCACTGCCACGCCCCGTAGCCAGCGTCGCCGACGAACGCCACCGTCTCTCCCTCGCCGTCGGCCTCGTAGTACAGGTCGACGCTTCCGTTCGATGCGGTAGGCATAGTCGCCTCTCTCTGCGGCGGCGTCTTTACGGCACCGAACCGACGGGCCTACCGACTGGCGACGGCCCACCCGTCGTCGCCGCGGCGTTCGACGACGGCGTCGAACAGGGTCTTCAGCGTGTTCACGGTCATCTCGTCGCGCGTCGTCGGGTCGAAGAAGAACAGACCGCGGGCACCGACGGCGTCGATGCGGCCGACGAGAACGTGTAAGAACCGATACAGCGTCTCTAACTGCGCGTACTGCAACAGATGGGTGAGCGATTCGACGACGACCACCACGTCCGCGTCCGTCCCCTCCCACTCGGAGAGACACGCGGAGAGTTTCATCCCGATGCCGGTGAGGTCACCGGGCGACGAGACCGTGTAGACGGACGGACCGGCGTCGCGCCTGTCCGACTCCGCGTCGGTGACGACGGCCGCCGCCTCCGGCGACCGGCCGAGAGCGTCCCGCCAGTCTGCGCCCCAGTCGTCCGGCGACCGAGCGAACGACACGCCCGCGACGCGGACGCCGCCTTCCCGAGGAACGAGGAGGCGCTTTGCGGCCCGGTTCGAAGACGACGGCTCCGAAGACTGCAAGACGAGAACACTCGTCGCGGTGGGCGGAACGTCCGGGGCCCGTTCGGATAGTTTCATCCGCTTCGTACACGTACACAGATACGACAGGATAAATCTTGCTTTGTGCCGGTCCACGCGCCGGAATACGTCGGAAACGGTGACTGTGCCCCCGGTGCGGTACCTACGCGTTCAGGACCGTCCGGAGGACGTCGGGTGCCGCTTCGAGCGTCTCGTCGAGTTCGTCCACGTTCGGGCCGCCGCCCTGTGCGAAGTCCGGCGGGCCGCCCCCGCCGCCGCCGACGCGTCCGGCGAGTTCGCCGACGACCTCTCCGGCGTTGATGCCGACGCCGTCGGGGACGCCGACGACGAACTGCGCGCTTCCGCCCGCGGCGGAGCCGAGAACGGCGACGTTCCCCTCGTCGACGATGGCGTTCGCCGTCGCGCGGAGTTCCTCGGCGTCGCCCTCGACGCGTTGGACGACGGCGGGCGTTCCCTCGATGTCCACCTCGTCGGCCCCCGCGGCGGCGCGCGCCTCCGCGAGTTCCGTCTTCAGGCGGTCTATGGTCTTGCCCCGCTGTTTCCACTCGGTGAAAAAGCGCTCTGCGGTCTCGGGCACGTTCTCGGGGTTCACGTCGAGAATTTCGGCGGCCTCGTACAGGGCGTTCTCCGTCCGGTGCGTCGCGTCGATGGCCGCGTCGCCAGCGGCGAAGACGATTCGCTCGATGCCGTCTTGGACCGGTTCCGTGTTCAGAATCTTTATCGTCCCGATGTCGCCGGTGTACTTTACGTGTGTCCCGCCGCAGGCCTGCACGTCGTCGCCGACGGTTATGACGCGGATGTTCTGTCCCGGCGGGATACCGCCCTGATACAGATCGAAGCCGTACCGCTCTTCTGCCTCGTGGCGGTCGGGCCACTGCTGTTTGACCGGGAGGTTCCGCATCACGATGTCGTTCGCGAGGCGTTCTATCTCCTCTACCTCCTCGCGGGTGATGCGTTCGTAATGCGTCACGTCGAAGCGCGCGCGGTCGGTTCCCTTCTGTGCGCCCGCCTGTCGGACGTGGTCGCCGAGGACCTCCCGCGCGGCGTGGCCGACCACGTGCGTCGCGGTGTGGTGTCGCATCAGGCGATTCCGGCGCGTCGCGTCGACTTTCCCGCGGACGAACTCGCCTTTCCCGGGGTCGTCGTCCGCGCGGTGGAGGACGACGCCGTCGATTCGCTGGACGTCCGTTACCTCCACCGTCGTCTCGTCGGAAGAGAGCGTTCCGTGGTCCGCGGGTTGGCCGCCGCCCTCGGGGTAGAACATCGTCTGGTCGAGAACCACGTCGTAGCCGTCGTCGCGTTCGAAGACGTCGAGGACGACCGCCTCGAACTCCGTTCGCTCCTGGTCGTCGTAGTAGAGACGCTCCGTTTCGGGCAGGTCGGCGATGCGTTCGTCGCGGGCGGTCGCCTCGCGGGTGCCGCCCTCACCCTCGTGTCTGTCGGCGACCAGCGAGTAGAAGTCGTCCGGCATATCGACCGTCGCGCCCCGTTCGTCGGCTATCTCCTCGACCATGTCCGGTTGGATGCCGTGGGAGTCGTACAGTTCGATGAGTTCCTCGACCGGAATCGGGTCGCCGGAGTCGGCGTACTCGTCGGCGAGAGCGCGGACCTTCCGCGTGCCGCGTTCGAGCGTCTCGCGGTACTTCCGCTCTTCCGTTCGGACGATGTCGCGGATGGTGTCGCGGTTCCGGTAGTCGAGTCGTTCGGCCTGCATGTCCACCAGTTCGTCCAACGGGGCGTCGATGCCGACGTTGTCCACGAGGCGTTTCGTCCGCCGGAGCACCATCCGCGCGAGGTAGCCGGTGCCGACGTTCGACGGCACGATACCGTCGCCGAACATGTACGCGAGGGTTCGGCAGTGGTCGGCGATGGCGTAGATGTCTTCGAGAGGGCGGAGCAGTTCCGTCAGTTCCTCGGCGTCCACGTCGAGTTGCTCCGCGATATCGACGCGCGCCTCGTACACGTCGTCTACCTCGTCTATGTCGAGGTAGCCCGACAGTTTGGCGGCGCGGTGGACGAGGGCCTCCTCCTCCTCGGAGAGCGAAATGCCCGCGTTCTCCTTGAGGAACTGAATCATGTCGGGGTAGACGGCTTCGTAGACGGTAGCGGTGCCCTGCGACACCCACGCCCAGCGTTCGAGTCCGTAGCCGGTGTCGACGATGTAGGTGTCCATCGGCGAGTACCGGTTGCCGTCTTTCATCTCGTAGTCGCCCTCGGGGTCCTGTTCCATCGACATGAAGACGAGCGTCGCCAGTTCCGCGCCGCGGTACAGCACCTCGAAGGCGGGACCGGCGTTTCCGCCGCCGACCCACGGGTCCTCGATGTACGTTATCTCCTCTAAGTCGGCGCCCATGTGCTCGAAGAACTCGTCGCAGAGTTCGACCGTCTCGTCTTTCCAGTACACCTCGCCGGAGTAGGCGTACTCGTCGCCCACCTCCTCGCGGGCGTTGAACGCGTGGTGCGCCATCATCTCGAACGCCATCGTGTGGCGTCCCGTCTTGCCGACGTTGTCGATGTCCTGCATCCGGATGCAGGGTTGAGAGATGGTCAGCGGGTTCGCCGGCGGCGGCGTCTGACCGCTCGTGACGAGCGGTTGGAAGTCGTAGATGGACGCCTGCGTCAGGAGAACGTCGTCGCGCCAGCGGTTCGCCGCGACCGGGTACGGTTCGATGCGCTCGTGGCCGTGTTCCTCGAAAAACGAGAGGAACTTCTCTCGCATCTCCTCGAGCGTGTACTCCTCGTCGAATCCGGGGTTGTCGATGAAGGTGTAGTCGTCGGCGGGCGGTTCGCCGCAGGTCTCTCGGTCGGGGTCGCGCGTCCAGAAGTACGCGTCCGTCACGGGACACTGCTTCCGGTGGAACCCCTCTTCCTCGAAGTAGTCGAGGCGATACTCCTCTTCGAGTTCGCTCATTACCCGTGATTGACCTACGACCGGGTAAAACAGTTCCGGGTACGCTGGGCCCGAGCCGCCGGTTTCGACTTCGTTTCTCCCCCGAAATCGGAGAAACGAGCCCCGCGCTCCCGGCGGCTCTCGCCCCCACTCCGTCGCCGAGTCGGCGATACTGCTAACCCGTCGTCGCGCCTTGTTCCCCTATGGAGATACGCGAGACGGTCTCGGGGCGGTCGATAGGCGAGTGGATAGTGTGGGTGGGGGTGTCGCTACTGGCGGGCGTCGTCGGAAACGGGCTGTCGGGGACGGCGGTTCGGACGTGGTATCCGACGCTCGTGGAACCGTGGTTCGCGCCGCCGAACTGGGTGTTCGGGCCCGTCTGGATAACGTTGTACGTCCTGATGGGGACGGCGGCGTTTCTCGTGTCTCGGTCCGCGGACGGACGGACTCGCCTCGCCCTCGTCGTCTTCCTCGGCCAACTGGTGTTGAACGCCGCGTGGTCGGGGGCGTTCTTCGGTCTCCGGTCGCCCGCGTACGGACTCGTCGTCATCGTCCCGTTGCTCCTCGGCGTCGGAGCGACGACGGCGCTCTTCGCCCGCATCGACCGACGGGCGGCGGCGCTCGTAACCCCGTACCTCCTGTGGACGGCGTTCGCCACCCTCCTCAACTACCAGTTTTGGGTGCTGAACTGACGGTCGCCCCTCCCCGAGCGGCGTACCTCGGAGCCGGAAGCGTTATGCCCGGTCTCAGTCGTTATTAGCGGAACTGACGTGTCCGAACGCGAGACTGTGTGGTTCGTGACAGGGGAAGCGGTACCGGACGTCGATTTCGGTGCGGGTATCGAACTGTCCGCGAGCGACGGCTATCCGGACCGACGCCGCGACTGCGGCGTCGTCGTCGTCACGGACCCCGCACGAGTCGTCGAGACGACGGCCCCGACCGTCTGTTACACCGACTTCGACCCGGAGGACGTGCCCGACCCCGGCCGGTTCGACGCGTTCGTCCCGCGCGGCGAGACGGCGATGCTCGAGACGCAGGTTCGGTGGCTCTTGGCCCGCGGTCCGCGCCGCGAACCGTCGGCCGCCGGGACGGAGAGTTCGGTCAGTACGATCGACGAACGGTCACGCCTCCAACGTCTCTACGAGGGCACCACCGCACTCGTCGCCGCGGAGACGACGTCGGAACTGTTCGCCCGCACCCTCGACATCGCAGACGAGATACTCGACTTCGACAACTCGACGATATGCGTCCACGAGGGCGACCGCTTCCGCGTCTGCGCGAACGTCGGCACCCTCGAACTCGACCACACCGTTCCCGACGACACGGGTATCCTCGGAGAGACGTACTGGTCCGGCGAGTCCGTCCTCGTCGACGACGTCCGCGAACATCCGGCGGCGGCCCCGAACGACCCGGACCACCGGTCGGTCGTGAGCATCCCCATCGGGGAGTTCGGCGTCTTCCAGGCGTTCTCGACGACGGTCGGCTCGTTCGACTTGACTGACTTTCATCTCGCGGAACTGCTCGTCTCCTACGCGGCGGAGACGGCGGCCCGAATCGAATCCGAAGAGACCGTCCGCAGGGGCCGAGAACGGGTCGAGGCGCTTCACGGCGGCGCGGTCGAACTCGCGGCGGTGACGGACCTCGAAGAGTTGTTCGAACGGGCCGTAGCCGTGGCGGAGGACGTACTCGCGTTCGACATCTGCAACATCGGCGTCGTGGACGGAGACGACATCACCCCTGTCGCCGCGTCCTCGGGGGTAGCGGAGGACGGCGTCCAGAAACTCTCGCTCGACGACGGCAGCATCGCCGCGAAGACGCATCTGACCGGCGAGACGCACGTGGTCACCGACATGGCCGAAGACGAGGACGCCGAACCGGCGAAATCGACGTACCGGTCGGGGCTGAGCGTCCCCATCGGCGACGTGGCGGTGTTTCAAGCGGCGTCCTCGCTGCCGGACGCGTTCGACGAGACGGACGCCGAACTCGCCGAACTCCTGATGGCGCACGTCGCCGTGACCGCCGACAGAATCCGCGCCGAGGACGGCCTCCGCGAGGAACGCGACCGCTCGACCGCCCTCTTCGAGCAGGTGTCCGACGCCGCCGTCGCGTACGAAATCGACGGCGCGTCGGGCACGGTGCGGGTGCGAGAGGTCAACCGGACGTTCGAGGAGACGTTCGGCGTCGAGGCGTCGGAGGCCGTCGGACGGGACCTGACGGAGTTGGTCGTCCCCGACGGCGTGACGGACGCCGCCGAACTGCGCGTCGTGGACGGCGAGAGTCATCGCAGCGAAGTCCGCCGGTGCGGGCCCGACGGCGAACGCGACTTCATCCTGAACGTCGTGCCGTTCGCCTCCGGCGGGAGGGCAGACGAGGGGTTCGCGCTGTACACCGACATCACGGAACGAAAGCGCAGGGAGGCGGAACTCGAACGGCAAAACGAGCGGTTAGCGGAGTTCACGAACATCGTCAGCCACGACCTGCGGAACCCGCTTTCGGTCGCGCGCGGGCACCTCGAACTGGCCCGCGAGACGGAGTCAGAGGAGTCGTTCGAGGCGGTGCGAGAGGCGCTCGTTCGGATGGAGACGCTCATCGACGACCTGCTCTCGTTGGCGCGGCAGGGCGCGGTCGTCGGCGACCCCGAACCGGTCGACCTCGGAGAGGTCGCGTGTCGGGCGTGGCAGACCGTCGACGCCCCCGACGCGACGCTCTCGGTTCCGGCGACCGCGACGGTGGTCGCAGACGGTGACCGACTCGACGAACTCCTCGGGAACCTCTTTCGGAACGCCGTAGAGCACGGCGCTACCCGGGAACGAGAGTCTGCGGTGACGGTCACCGTCGGTCCGTTGGCGTCGGCAGACGGGTTCTACGTCGAAGACGACGGCCCCGGCATCGCCCCCGACCGCCGCGACGCGGTGTTCGAACCGGGCGAGACGACGGGCGGCGACGGAATCGGCTACGGCCTCCCCATCGTCCGCCGAATCGCCGAGGCGCACGACTGGTCGGTGACGCTGTGCGAGTCGGCGACCGGCGGGGCGCGCTTCGAGTTCACCGGGACCGAGTAAACGAGAAGAGACGGGGAGTCGAGGCTACTCGTCCGACGCGCCCGCGAGAGACGCCAGCAACGCTTCGAGTTGCACCTGTTCGTTCGCGCCCTCGGTGATTCTGTAGTCCGCCTCGCCGATGCGTTCCATCAGGCGGACGGTCGCTCGTTCGTCCAGGTCGAAGTCCCACACCGACCGGTGGAGTTGGTCGATGATGTCGCCGCCCGCCATCCCCGTATCGACGAGGAGCGTCTCCAACTTCGACCGCGCGCCGAGGAAGTCGCCGTCGATGGCCGCGACGACCATCTCCTCTATGTCCTCGGGGCGGGCGGTGGAGGTTATCATGTACACCGCCTCCTCGTCCACCACGTCGCCCGTCGTCGCCGCGGCCTGCAGGGAGTTGATGGCGCGGCGCATGTCCCCGCCCGCCGCGTAGACGAGGGCGTCGAGTCCGTCCTCGGTGAGTTCGATTCCCTCGGTCTCCGCGATATCTTCGACCTGCGCTCCGACGGCGTCGTCGGAGAGCGGAGAAAAGCGGAAGACGGCGCACCGCGACTGGATGGGGTCGATGATCTTCGAAGAGTAGTTACACGAGAGGATGAAGCGAGTGTTGTCGGAGAACTGCTCCATCGTTCGGCGGAGCGCGGACTGCGCGTCCGACGTGAGGGAGTCGGCCTCGTCCAAGAAGATGACGCGGTAGTCGTACCCGCCGAACGACGAACGCGCGAAGTTCTTGATTCGGTCGCGGACCACGTCGATGCCGCGTTGGTCCGACGCGTTCAGTTCGAGGAAGTTGCCGCGCCAGTCGTCGCCGTAGATGGCGCGCGCGATGGCCGTCGCACAGGTCGTCTTCCCGATGCCCGCCGGTCCGGCAAAGAGGAGGTGGGGGAGGTCGTCTTGCTCGATGTACGACTTCAGACGGTCCACGATGTCCTCTTGCCCGTACACGTCGTCCAACGTCTGCGGGCGGTACTTCTCTATCCATATCTCTCGGCCCGCCGGCGTGGACTCCGAGTCTGCGGCCTCGCTCATACGCCCCACACGGTCCCCCCGACTGATAAAGAACCCGCGTTGCGTGCGAGCGACGCCGGAAGAGACCGCCCGAGGGACGGAGAGAAACCCTGAAACCCGCGGCGGGCGGAGCCACGGCCATGCAGGTGACCGTCGAAGTCGTCGGGGAGGAGACGCGCGAGGTGGAGGTGGGCGACGGCGGGACGTACGCCGACGTGGTCCGCGCGGTGGACCTCAGCCCGCACGAGGTGTCCGTCCTCGTCGACGGCGCTCCCGTCCCCGAGGACCAGCCCGTCGAATCGTCAGAGCTGAAGGTTCTCAGGCTAATCAAGGGCGGATAGATGGGGCTCGCGGTCAGGGCGGCGACCCTCGACGACCACGGGAGCGCGATGTTCCTCCTCGACGGCGCGATGCTCGACGCCGACGCCGAGGCGGTCCGCCGCCGAATCGACGCGGGGTCGGTGTTCGTGGCCGTCGCGGGGGGCGACCCCGACGGCCGCGTGGTCGGCGTCTGCGTCCTCGACGGGCGCGAAATCGAACAGATAGCGGTCCGCCGAGAGCGTCGCGGCCGGGGCGTCGGAACCGCGTTGGTCGAAGCGGTCGATTCGCGGGTCGACGGCGAACTGACCGCGGAGTTCCGCGAGAGCGTGAGGCCGTTCTACGACTCGCTCGGGTTCGAGGTGCGCGAGGCGGAAACCGAGGGGCGCTTTCGGGGCGTCCTCAGATGAGCGGTGCGACCAGTTCGCGGCCCGCTTCCAGCAGGGTATCGACGTCCTCCCGACTCGACGCCTCGGCGTAGACGCGCATCATCGGCTCCGTCCCCGAGGGGCGCACGAGCAGCCACGACCCGTCTTCTAAGAGGAGTTTGAAACCGTCGAGCGTGACGACTTTCGCGATGTCGCGTCCGGCCACCTGATCGGGGAGGTCGCCGTCTAAGTCGTCTATGACGCGGTCCTTCTCGGAGTCGGGACATTCGAGCCCTATCTTGTCCGCGACGATGTCGCCGTGTTCCGAGAGGAGGCGGTCGACGCGTTCGTCCATCGGTTCCGCGGCGGTGGCCGCCGCGCCGAGAAGACCCATCAGGACGCCGTCTTTCTCGCGGACGTGTCCGCGGACGGAGAACCCGCCCGATTCTTCGCCGCCCATCAGGGCGTCGTGGTCCTTCATGGCGTCCGCGACCCACTTGAAGCCGACCGGCGTCTCGAACACCTCTTGGCCGTGGGCTTCTGCGATGCGGTCGATGAGGAACGTCGTGGAGACGGTGCGGACGGCGGGACCGCTATCGGATTCGAGCAGGTAGTCGTAGGCGGCGGCGAAAAAGAGGTTCTCGTCCAAGTGGCCGCGTTCGGGAGTGACGAACGCCACCCGGTCCGAGTCGCCGTCGTTCGCGACGCCCAAGTCGGCATCCTCCTCGCGGACGGTTTCGACCAACCGTTCGAGATTTTCAGCGCTCGGTTCCGGCGGACTGCCGCCGAAGTCCGGGTCCTGTTCGTCGCGGATGCTGATGACCTCCGCGCCCGCCGATTCGAGGAGGGCGTCCGTGACGCCGCGGCCCGACCCGTGCATGGCGTCGTAGACGACGGTGAGACCCGAGAGGTCGGCGTCCACGAGTTCCCGCGCGTGCTTCGCGTGCGGGGAGACGATGTCCACTTCCTCTATCGTCCCGCGTTCGTCCTCGGGAAGTAGGTCCGGTTCCGCGAGGCGTTCGACGATGGCTTCGGTCACGTCGGGGAGGGCGGGCGCGCCGTCCGAGGGGATGAACTTCACGCCGTTGTACTCGGCGGGGTTGTGCGACGCCGTGACCATGAGCGCACCGGAGAGTCCCCGTTCGACGATGGCGTAGGCGACGAGCGGTGTCGGTCGGTCCCGGTCGGGGAGGAGAACGTCGAAGCCGTTGCCCGCGAGCACCTCCGCGAGCGACTCGGCGAACCCGGGCGACGTCTCGCGGGCGTCGTACCCGACGAACACCGGCGCGTCGTACCCCTCGTCCGAGAGGTAGTCCGCCACCGCCTGTCCGACCACTCTGAGTCTGTCGTCGGTGAACGTGTCGAGCGTCGCACGCCAGCCGTCGGTTCCGAAGGAGATTTGGTCCATACGTGAATCTCTGTTGCGTCCGTCAAAAAGGTACGGCGCGGAGACGGTAGACGTTCCGTACTGGCTGCCGACGGGCTTTTCAGCGGATGGGTCCAGTTCGCTAACGATGACGAAGGTTATCGCCGTCTGCGGAAGCAGGCGCGACGGAAGCCACACCCTGAAAGCCCTTCGCACCGTCCTCGACGCCGCGCGCGAGGCGGGTGCCGAGACGGAGATGCTGGACCTCGGTCGCGCGGAGTTACCGCTCTATCACCCCGACGAGGACGAACAAGGCGAGTCCGCCCACCTGACCCGACTGGTCCGAGAGGCGGACGGCGTCGTCCTCGGGTCGCCCGTCTATCACGGGTCGTACTCCTCTACGTTCCGCAACTTCCACGACTACTGCTCGTTCGACGACTACGAGGACACCGCCGTCGGACTCGTCGCCGTCGCCGGTGGAGGCTCATACGGCGCGACGCTCGAACACATGCGAAGCACCGTCCGCGGCGTCCACGGCTACGTCGTCCCGCAGCAGGTCGGAATCAGAAAGGGGTACGACAAGTTCGAGGGCGACGAACTCGTCGACGAGGATATCGAAGACCGACTCGTCTCTCTCGGCGAGGCGGTGTTCGACCACGCCGTCCGACTCGACTGCGAACCGGTCGCCGCCGCCGACTGCGACTGAGGGTCCTGTCGAGTCGGCTCGGTCCGCGCCACCGCAGAGAACCCGTCCCGAGACGGGCCGTTCCGCGTCTACTCGGTCAATCCGACCAATCGCTCTTTGCGCCGCCGCGAGAACTGCTTTACCTCGTACTCGCGAGACATCGCCGCGGACTTCGAGTCGAACGACTCGACGTGGACGAGTTCGACCGGCGTCCGGCCGCGAGTGTACTTCGCGCCCTCGCCCGCGTCGTGTTCGGCGACGCGCCGTTCGACGTCCGTGGTGTACCCGGTGTACAGCGATTCGTCGGCGCACTGGACGACGTAGACGTAGTGTTCGGGCACGCCGGGAGGTCGGCGTCGGACGGCAAAAAACCCGCTCGAACGCGCCCGGTGAACTCAGTCGGTGTACGAAAACTCCGTCCCGCCGCACTTCGGGCAGTCCTCTCGGCCGACGGGCTTCGGACCGATCGATCGGAGTCCGAGAAGGACGACGCTACAGGCGTCGCAGACGACGTTCACGGGCATCAACCGAGTGAACGGGCGAGTCCGTCCGCGGCGCGTCCGACCGACGGACTCGGGCGCGCCCGTTCACTCATCTTCGGGGAGTCGAACCGGCCCCTCCCCGGTCTTTGCCGCGAGGTTGAGCAACTCCACCTCGTGTCCCCTCGACACGTGTTCTCCGAAGAACTCCTGTGCGGTGTCGTAGTCGTCGAAGAGTTGCTCTTCTCTGCAGTTTCGACACGCACACCGATAGACGCTACTCGCCACGTCCCTTCCCTCCGACGGCGGCGCGCCCGTCGCTCTCGACTCTGACTCGCGGTTCTCGGTAATCGCTCGCCGACGAAACGACCGAGACCATGCTCGTCACCAACACCCCGTCCCCACGACCGAGTACCCGATTGTCACACACTCCCATCGGATAGAGCTGGGTTTGGCCATGTAAAAATAATTTCGGCCGTCATTGATTACGGATTAATCGTATCGCCTCTACCTTTATATTTCAAAGATCAACTGGAGAATTCATTACTCGTCGGAGACGACTCCCTTCCCGAAATGGTTGAACGGCTGCACGTACGCGCAGCGTCTGAGTCGTTCGCTGACGATAGTGAGCCCCAACTCGTCTATCTCCGTGGCGATTTGGTGTATCTCGTCCGAGTCGTTCGAGACGGCCAAGACGCGGACGTTCTCGTGGGCGCTCAGCATCTCTTCGACGCGGACGACGTGCGGGAGTTCTAACGCCGCCTGAGCGAGTTCCTCGCGCCGTTGGATGGGTGCGGTACAGCAGAATTCGAGCCGGATAGAGAATCCGGCGTTCCGGTAATTTATCACGGGAACGTACCCTTCGAGGACGCCCATCCGCTCCATCTTCTGGATGCGGTTGCGAACGGTCTGGTCCGACACCGGAAGCTCTCTGGCGATATCGACCGGGGTGTTGTTCCGCGCGTCTTTCTGGAGGAGATGAAGTATACCTAAGTCGGTTTCGTCGAGTCCCTCGGCAGCCATGAGTGAGGTAGTAGCAGCGGGGACAATGATTCTTTGCACCACAGCCGAGACGGGGCGCGCGTATCGGTGCGACGTGACCCGAACGGGCGGCCGAGATACTAGCTTATCTCCGCAACGAGCGTACTACGGCGTATGGCAACCACCACTACTCGATACGCAGTCCCCGCCGACGCGGGAGAACTCGCCCGACGAACGACGCTCGGCGTCCTCGTCGCCGTCGTCGCACTGCTGTTCGCTCGGGGCGTCGTCACCCTCCTCGGCGTCGAACTCGGCGCGACGGGGGCGACGAGCCCGTTCGCTCTCGGACCCCTGTTCGGAAGTGCCGTCTTCGCCGGCGTCGGGGCGGCCGTCGCCTACGCCGCGTCGGTGAGGCTGACCGACCGACCGGTTCGCAGTTTCGTCGCGGCGTCGGCCGTCGTCTTCGCGGCGATGCTCGTTCCGGTGGTCACCGTCGCCCCGACGTTCGGCGTCACCACCGCCGGACAGGTCGTCTTGGTCGTCTACCACGTCGCAGTCGCCGTCCCCCTCGTCGCGTTCGTGACCGGTGCCGTTCGGCCGTGACTCTTCGGCTCGCTTCGTAGCCCGGAGCCGGAACGGCACTCAGCATCCGTTTTTCTTCGGTCTCTCCGGCGTCGTGTCCGACTTCCGCCACAGAGAGGCCGTCGCTCGTCGAGTATCGTCCGCCGCAGCGCAGAAATCGGCTTCGCGTGGTGGTCTTTCGCCGCTTCAGTGGTCATGCAGTGCGGGTGCGTCGCCGCGCAACCTCCGCGATACCCGCGTTCGCCGAACAGTTTGGACAGGCGAGAACTCGCCCTCGTTCGTCGGCGAACACGCGCGCGAAGTGTTCTGAGACGTGCGACCCGCAATGGTCGCAGGTTGGCATGGTTGAGTCCGGCAGCCACCACAGTGCCGGTACAGTCCGTACGCGCCCCAGCCATAATACCGCTTCGCACACGTGCGAGAGTACCACACGAACGTCGGCGCGTCGTCGGAGGGTCAGTTCGAGTCGGATTCGGGACCGTCCCCCGAACCGGCCTCTCTCGCGTCCGATACGGCGCGGGCGACGAGTCCGGCCTGCGCCCCGGCGACGAACCCGGCGTCGATGTTGACAGTCGAGATGACGGTACAGGACTGTAACATCCCCGAGAGCGCCGCGTCGCCCTCGCCGCCGTGGCCGTATCCTGTCGAGACGGGGAGACCGACGACGGGCGTGTCGACCAACCCGGCGACGACGGTGGGAAGCGCCCCCTCGCGTCCGGCGGCGACGACGAGAACGTCGGCGGCCCGCAGGTCGTCGAGGTGGTCGAGAACGCGTCCGAGGTGGGCGACGCCCACGTCTTCGACGCGCGTGAGGGACGCGCCCATCTCGCGGACGATGACGGCCGCCTCGCCCGCCGCCTCGGCGTCCGAGGTGCCGCCGGTGACGATGCCCACCGTCGCGTCGAGAACCGGCGGTTCGAAGTCCGGCGCGTGGGCGACGAGCGTCCGCGCCCGTTCGTCCCGTTCGAGTTCGACCTCCGCGTCCAGTTCCGCGGCGACGGCATCAACGTGCGCCTGCGACGCGCGCGTGAGTATCGCGTGACCGGTGGAATCGACGGCGGCGGCCGCCAGCGTCGCCGTCTCCCCGGGCGTCTTCACGTCCGCGAGGATGGCTTCGGGGACGCCGCGGCGCGTCTCGCGGGCGGCGTCGAACCGCCCGGCGTCCGTCGTCGCGTACCCCGATAGCCGCGTCTCGGCGGCCGCCGGTGAGAGGTCGCCCGCCGCCACCGCCTCCAATATATCTCGCATGTGCGCTCGTTCAGGTTGCTCCCCCACGTACGTGTCGTTTTAGCTCCGAGAGAGACCTCGCCGGGCGAACTTTCCTTATCACACCTCCCACTATATAAATCCGTTCCCTCTGAAAGCCCATAACCTTCCGGTAGGGGCGTAGAGGCGGCAGATTTGCGAAATCTTATTAAGTAGGACTCTGAAAGGAGGGTTGTATGGCAGACCTTATTGTCAAGGCAGCCGTCAAGGAAGCGCTCAACGACAAGAACGTCGCTTCGGACTTCTACGACGCGCTCGACGAGGAAGTCAACGAACTGCTCGAAGACGCCGCCCGCCGCGCAGAACAGAACGACCGGAAGACGGTCCAGCCCCGCGACCTGTAATTCGGTTCCCGATTCGACCCCGATTTTTTCGACGCTGCGAGTCCGACAGCGACGGCCGTCCTCCGAGCGTCAGCCTCGCGTTCTGACCTCGACGCCGTCGTCCGTCCCGACGTACACCTCGTCTACCATCCCGACGAACAGGCCGTGTTCGACACAGCCCGGAATCGCGGAGAGGTCGGACGAGAGCGTCGCGGGGTCGTCGATGGGTCCGAACTCGCAGTCGAAGACGAGGTTCCCGTTGTCGGTCACTACGGGGCCGTCCTTCCGTTCTGCGCGTCTGAGCGTCGGGTCGCCGCCGAGTTCTCGGAGTCGGGCGGCGACGGTCGTCCGCGCGTCCGGCAGCACTTCCACCGCCACCGCCCGGTCCAGCGTCGTCGCCGTCTTCGAGGGGTCCGCGACGACGACGAACCGGTCGGCCGCGGCGTCTACCACCTTCTCTCTCGTGTGCGCCGCGCCGCCGCCCTTGATGGCGTTCAGGTCGTCGTCCACCTGGTCCGCGCCGTCTATCGCGAGGTCGAGCGTCTCCACCTCGTCCAAGGCGACGAGGGGGACGCCCTCCTCTCGGGCGAGTTCGCGCGTCGCAAAGGAGGTGGGGACGCCGCGAACGTCGAGTCCATCGTCGACGGCGCGGGCGATAGCGCGCACGGCGAACGCCGCGGTACTGCCGGTTCCGAGTCCGACCGTCGTTCCGTCCGTCACGAGTTCCGCCGCGCGTTCGCCGGCGCGACGCTTCTGGTCGTCCGTGCCGCCCGTCGTCTTCATACGCGTTACTCCGAGAGGCACGGCGAAAAGCCTTCGAACGGGACCGGGCCGGCGGGGAGTCGCCGTCGGCGACAGACGACCGCGCGGCGAGAAAGAACCGAGACGGGACGACGCGACTCAGAGGCGGTCCAAGACGGCCTCCGAGTCGTACGACAGCGAGAGCGACCGGGAGCGCCCTCGGCCCTCAATCTCCGTGTATTCGGCCTCGATGACGCCGAGTTGGTCGAGTTTGTTCGTTATCTCCGAGTACCGCGTGTATCCGAGGTCGGTCTCCTCGCGGAAGGCGTCGTAGACGGTTCCCGCCTGTTCGCCGTCGTACTCGGCGACGACCCGCACGAGGGCGCGTTCGGAGTCCGAGAGGCCGCGGAGGACCCGCGAGAGGTGGACGTACTTCGATTTGTCGTAGGCCGCCTCGATATCTTCGAGTTCGACGGACTGACTGGCGCGCATCTCCGCGTGGAGTCCCGCGCGGCGCAGCAAGTCGATGCCGACGCGCAGGTCACCGCTGTCTGCGGTGAGTTCCGCGACTCTGTCGAGTTCCGGGGCCCCGACGACGTCCTCGCGGAACCCCCGTCGGGCGCGTTCGCGGAGGATGCCGACAATCTCCTCGACGTCGTAGACGGGAAAGTACACCTCCTCGGGGCGGAAGACGCTCTGGACGCGGCCGTCGAGTTCGTCGATGACGTCCAAAGAGAGGTCCGACGAGACGATGATGACGCCGATTTTCGCGCCCGAGTGCGTCTCGTGGGCCCGGAGCAACGAGTAGAGCGTGTCCGACGCCTCGTTCTCGTAGAACAGGTAGTTCACGTCGTCTAAGGCGACGGCCAACACCTCGTCTTCCTCGACGAGTCGGTCGGTTATCTGGCCGAACAGTTTCTTGAACGAGATGCCGGACGACGGGGGTTCGTACTCGAAGATGTGCTCGAAGATGCGAGAGAAGACGGCGTACCGCGTCGAATCGACCTGACAGTTCACTCTGACCGTCCGGACGCCGCTTTGGGCGCCGAGTTCGCCGAACAGTTTCTGAACGGCGGTCGTCTTCCCGGTGCCGGGCGGACCGCGGACCGTCGTGTTGAGGGGACGAGAGCCGCGAACCGCGGGGCGGAGCGCGTACTTCAGGCTCTGAAGCTGCGTCTCCCGGTGGTCGAACGTCTCCGGAACGTAATCTATCTCGAAGACGTGTTCGTCGCGGAACACCGTCTCGTCCCACGATAGCATCCCCTCTTCGGGGTCGTCCCTCATCGGTTCGATTACGAATAGCAGTCTACTTAACGGTTCCCCAGTGGCGGAGTGAAAGTGAAGCCGAAACGGAGGGAGGCTGAACCGTCCGGAATCGCAGGTCGGTACTGACGGGGACGTTCGGTCGGATTTGCGCCGACGACGCCGGGCGGACGGGCGCGTCGGCCCGCCTCACTCCGTCGCAAGCGCGTAGATGCGATAGGCCGCGAACAGGCCGACGGAGAGGGCTCCGACGCCGACGACGCCGAGGGTCATCGACCCCGAACCCGAGAGGAACTGACTGATTCCGGCGACGGCGATAGACAGAGCGATTCCGGCGAGAGCGAGGTAGAATAGAATCAGCGTCGCCGTGCCGACGACGTCCCAAATAGCGTCTCTCGTCGCGCGGTACACCACGTCGTACGTCGCGTCGGAAGGGTCGTCCGGGGAGTCTGCGCCGGACGAGTCGGAATCGGTGGGGTCGGGGACCATGTCCGATACGTCGAAACTGACCGACATAAATCCGGTCAGAACTTCTCTAAAAGTCGGTCGTAGAACCCCGACCCGTCCTCGCCCGCGAGTTTCTCGACGATGAGTTCCGGCGTCGAACGCGCGAGGTGGTCTTTGACCGGAGAGCGGTTTACCTGCAGTTCACCGTCCCGCAGTCCGACGGCTTCGATACCGTCTACGGCCACCTCGAACGACGACGCCTCGCGTATCTCCCCGGCGAGGTGAGAGACGAACACCGCCGTCGCCGACTGTTCGTCCAACGCTTCGAGGATGCCCGCGATGATCTTCGCCGACGCCCCCGGTTCGGTGATGCTCTCCAGTTCGTCGACGAGGACGAGTCGGTTCGCCTCGCCGTCGGCGAGTTCGCGGAAGTCCCGAAGCGTGCTCTCGAACGCGCCCGCGTCGAGGGTTCCCTGCGTCTTGGCGTAGTAGTGCAGTTCGGAGACGCGTTCGAGTTCGACGCGTTCGGCCGGGACGGGAAGTCCCATGTGTGCCAACACGACGACGAGGGCGACCAAATCGAGCGTGGACGTCTTCCCGCCGGAGTTGACGCCCGAGAGCAGGGTGACCCCCGAGACGCCGTAATCGACCGGTTCGACCGCCTCGAACGCCACGTCGAGGAGGGGCGACCGGCCGCCCTCGACGACGAACCCCTCGCCGTCGAACTCGGGGACGACGCAGTCGAAGTCGCGGGCGAAGCGCGAGACGGCCAGTTCCACGTCGAGTTCGAGGGCGGAATCGACCATCTCCTCGGCGGGGGCGCGCAGAGTCGCCAAGTCGGCGGCGAGGTCGCGTTTGAGTCGCGCGGCGCGCCTGTCGCGTCCGGCCTTCAACTCCGTCCGGAGGCGCGAGACCATCTCCTCGTCGCGTTCGACCGGAAAGGCGGCGTCGTCGGTGAACGCGCGGACGGCGACGTCCGCCTCCTCGGGTTCGAGGTTCAGCGTCTCGACGAGGTGGTCTCTCGCCGCTTCGACCGCCGCGTCGTACTCGTCTTCGAGTTCCCGAGACAGCAGCGAATCGACGCGCGCGCCCTGTTCGACCAAGGAGAGAAAGTCCGTCCCCTCGATGGTCACGTCGCGTTCGCGGATGGCGTCGCGGAGGCGGTCGTTCGCGACCGACTCGGCCGCCGAGACGGCGGTGTCGAGGTCGTCTACGGCCGCGGCGAGGCGGTCGAGTTCCTCGTCGCCGACGACGGTTCCGTCCTCGTCTACCCGACTCAGGGCGTCTCGCAGGGCGTCGAGGTCACAGGGCGCGTCGAGGCCCGCCGCCTCGTGGACGTCCGCCGCCGCCTGCACGCGTCCGCGGTTGCCCGCGAAGAAGGCGAGCACTCTCTCGGGGACGATTTCGTCGGGGTTCTCGGCGGCGTCGGGGCGAACTCGAACGTCGCCCTCGACGTCCACGCCCGCGAACGTCTCGTCGAGTGCGACGACGGTGGAGTACGACCGCGCGAGTTCCGCCAAGTCGCGCGCGTCCTCGACTATCTCGACGGACAGTTCCGGGAACGCGTCTTTCGCCGCGGCGTAGCGTTCGGCGTCGAGGGTGGCGAGACAGCGCTCTCGGACGCGGAGCCCGGACGCCGGTTCGAGGGGTTCGACGCCCTCTAAGGCGGCGAGAACGTCGGATTCGGGCGTCCGCTCGACCGCCTCTCGGGCGAACTCTCTGACCTCGTCGATGCGCGAGGCCGACGAGGTGGGAAACAGCGTCTCGACGCGCTTTCCGGCGTAGGCGGTGACGGTTCGCTCG
Organism: Halopelagius inordinatus; assembly: GCF_900113245.1. Classification (NCBI taxonomy): domain Archaea; kingdom Methanobacteriati; phylum Methanobacteriota; class Halobacteria; order Halobacteriales; family Haloferacaceae; genus Halopelagius; species Halopelagius inordinatus. The sequence continues at coordinate 170,419 of NZ_FOOQ01000001.1, read as the reverse complement.
CGGAGCAACGAGAGCACGTCGCGGTACACCTCCCGGGCGCGGTCGGTGGCGAGAAAGTCGCCGTCGTCGTCGTGGCGGCGGCGGATAGCGGCCCGCGCGATGGCCGCGGCGCGCCCCTCCGTGATGCCGGGTGCACGGGCGAGTTCCGCCACGTCGCCCGCTTCGAGGGCCCGCGCGGGGTCGTCGAGTTCCGACAGCGCGGCGGCCGTCTTCTCGCCGACGCCCGGGATGGTCTCGAAGTCCATTTCGCCGTGGAGTATCGCCCCACCCGACAAAACGTTACGGGTAGTCGCCGCCGAGGACAACGCGCTTTTGACGCTCCGCGGTGAAGTTCGTGCCATGCAACCCGACGTGGATTCGTCGACGGACGAGGGAACTCGCTCGGCCGCACAGAAAGCCGAGGCGGTCCGGACCTCCCTCGGGGAACGAGACGGCGTCGTCGTCGCCTTCTCCGGCGGCGTGGACTCCTCCGTCGTCGCGGCCCTCGCGCGCGACGCTCTCGGCGACCGGGCGGTGGCCTGTACGGCCCGGTCGGAGACGCTCCCCGAGTCGGAACTCGACGAAGCGCGCCGCGTCGCAGAAGAGATAGGGATCAGACACGAAGTCGTCGAGTTCTCCGAACTGGACAACCCTGACTTCGTCGCGAACGACGGCGACCGGTGTTATCACTGCCGGACGATGCGTCTCGGACGGATGTACGAGACGGCGCGCGAACTCGACATCGACACCGTCTGCGACGGTACGAACGCCTCGGACCCCGGCGAGGGGCACCGACCGGGACTCCGCGCCGTCGAGGAGTTAGAGGTGTTCTCGCCGCTTTTGGCCCACGACGTCACCAAAGACGACGTCAGAGCCATCGCCGACGACTACGACCTCTCGGTCGCCGACAAACCGTCGATGGCGTGTCTCTCCTCGCGAATCCCGACCGGTCTCGAAGTCACGGAAGAGCGCCTCACTCGCGTCGAGAAGGCCGAACGCGTCCTGCGGACGTGGGGATTCTCGCAGTTCCGCGTCCGCGACCACGACGGCCTCGCCCGCATCGAAGTCTCTCGCGACGAACTGGAGGCGGCCCTCGACATCGACTTCGTGGAGGCCGCCCGCGACCACCTGACCGACCTCGGGTTCGACCACGTGACGCTCGACATGCACGGTTACAAAACCGGGAGCGTCAGCCCCGAAGACGACGAAGGCGAGAGGACCGAAAGCGGAGACGAACCGCTCGTCGAAGACGTGTTCTCGACTGAGTACCCGACCGGCGAGTAATCGACAGGCTCGATTCTGCGGCGGTGAGACGCCGACGGTTCCGACTCGTTCACAGCGTTACGCGACGGGTAGCGGCGGGTGCGGGAACTCGGTGCGTCGGTCTCTATCGACCGCCCGAGACGGTGTGGAAGGTGCTGGCAGAGGCCGACGGCGTCGTCACTCCATTCGCGTCCACCGGAGGAGAAACAGCGTCCCCTCGAACAGCGTGATCATCGTCGCGGCGATGATGATGGGGGCCATCCCGGTCGGGTCGGGGCTGACGAGGAACGAGAGACCGAGGAACGCGCCCCAGAAGATCAGGCGTCGCGAGGCGAGCCACCGCCGCGTGACGAGGTTCATCATGATCGCGAGCATGACGAAAAGCGGAATCTGGAAGACGATGGCCATGTACCCCATCAACAGCAGTATCAGGTTGAACGTCTCTTTGAGGCCGAACGCGACGGTGGCCGTTCCGGTGGTGTACGACGTGAAATACGCGAAGATGGCGGGGAGGACGACGAAATGCGCGAACGCCATCCCGACGACCGCGAGGACGAGGCTCGTCGGGACGGCCGCGAGGTAGTAACGTCGCTCTCGCTGGTACAGACCGGGTCGCATGAACAGGTACGTCTCGTAGACGAACACCGGGAGACCGATCAAGAGGCCGGCGAGACCGGCGACCTTCAGTTCGGTCAGGATGAGTTCGAGCGGTCCGTACACCCGGGGGCGACGGTCCGCGAGTTCCGGCGCGCCGGGGATGTGACGGTTCCAAAGGAAGTTGATCACTTCCGTCGCACTCGTCAGGTTGAATCCGAACGCGGAGTTTACGAGTTCCCCGCCGGGGAACATGATCAGCGTGATGATGCCGCCGACGGCGAACACCACCGCGAGTCGGCGGACCATCTCTTCGATGTGGTCCGCGAGCGGCATTTCCTGGTCGCTCTCGGGACCCTCGCCGACGATTCCGTCGTCGTCAGGGTATCCCGCTTCGGAGTGTCGAGACGGCACCGAGGCGTCCGCGGAGGCGACTTCGCCGCCGTCCGTTCCGGCCTCGACCGACCCCTCGCTCGCGTCGTCGGCGTCGGGTTCGGGAGAGTCGGCGTCCGCCGCCGGGTCGTCGCTGTCGTCGGGCGTGTAGTCGGCCTCGGGCCACAGATCCGTATCGCCGTCGCCGGGAGTCTCGTCTTCCGCGTCGGCGTCGGCGTCGATGTCCGCGTCGGCGTCCGCATCGGACGAATCGGATACGTCGGCGTCGGCGTCCGAATCCGCATCGATGTCTGCGTCGGCATCCGCGTCTGCGTCGGCATCCGCACCTGCGTCGGCGTCGCTATCGCCGGCACCGTCGCTGTCTGCGTCGCCCGTTTCGGGGACCTCCTCGTCGGTAGGCGTAGGGTCGGCCCCCGACTCGGACTCGGGTTCGTCGGGGGGTCGTCCCTCGTCGGTCTCCGAATCGTCGGCCATTCACCTGAAATTCACCACCCGGTTCTTATAGGCCTTTCCGCATCGGGCCGAGGTTTTGCGACGGATAACCGCCGACCGCGGTGAAAAAGATTGATAACCGCGAGAGGGTTTTCAGTACGTATGTCCAGCGCGCTCGACGAGGACACCCAACAGACGCTCGCGGCGGGACGCGACACCGCCGGAGCGATGCTTCGGGCGGCGCAGAAAGACCTCCAAAAGGTGTTCATCGTCTTCCTCGTCGGTTTTCTCGGCACGTTCTACGCGCTTCGGTTGGTGGTGTGGGACTTTCTGAAAAGCGTCACGGAAGCGCAGATGTCGGCTCACATTCAGGGCAACTACGACATCATCGCCCAGACTCCGTTCGACGTCATCCTGTTGCAGGCGAAAATCGGACTCGTGAGCGGGATAATCCTCGCCGCGCCCATCTTCGTCTACTTTTCGCGTGACGCCCTCCGAGAACGCGGCGCGTGGCCCCAGTCGCCGGTCGCGCCGTGGAAACTCGCGTTCATCGCGGTCACCACCGCGCTTCTGTTCGTCGCCGGAATCGCCTACGGCTACTTCGTGTTCTTCCCGTTCATGTTCGCGTTCCTCGCCGGGAACGCCATCAGCGCCGGGTTCGCGCCCACCTACTCCATCGTCATGTGGGCGCAGTTCATCTTCCTTCTCACCGTCTCGTTCGGTCTCGCGGCGCAGATGCCGCTTGCCATCACCGGCCTCTCGTACGCCGAAATCGTCCCGTACGAGACGTTCCGCGACAAGTGGCGATACGCCGTCGTGGCCATCTTCGTGTTCGGCGCGTTGTTCTCGCCGCCGGACCCCTTCACGCAGATTATGTGGGCGCTCCCGTTGCTTTTCCTCTACGGGGGGAGTCTCTATCTCGCGAAGGTAGTCGTCACCGCGAGGCGCGGGAGCGAACGCGTAAGCGTCCCCGCCGTCGCGCGCCGACGGTGGAACGTCCTCGCCGGGAGCGCGGTTCTCGGCGGACTCGCCGTCTACCTGTTCTACGAACGCGGCGGTCAGGCCGGGTTCAACGGCCTCCTCGCCCGCACGGGGAGCGACTACCGCATCCTCGAACCGGGCTCGACGCTCGGGCTCTCGCCCGAGGTTTCTCTCGCCGTGTGGGCGGCACTCGGCGCGGCCGTCTTCGTCCTCGGAACCCTCGCGTACGTCGTCTACGGCGCGATAGTCGAGGCGGCCGACCCAACCGAACCCGGCCGCGGCGACCCGACCCAACTCGACATCTCCCGACTCGACGCCGCGGGCGTCCGCGCGGCACCGCCGGAGGCGTTCGGCGGTCTGAGCGAGGAGGAGGCGATGGCCGTCGCGGGCGACGCCGTCGACGAAGGGAACCACGAGAAAGCCCAAGCCATCCTCGACAGGTTCGACGAGACAGAAGAGCAACGCGAGGAAGGCGAGACCGAGGACGACGACACCATAGAGGACCGGGCGACGCGCGCCGGCGGGACGTTCCTCGAAGAGTTGACCGACGGCGAGACGGGCGAAGACGACATCGGGGGGTACTACACCGACCTGGCGTTCATCCTCGACTCGATAACGTCGAAGACGTTCCGCATCGTCGTCGTCTTCATGCTCGTCCTCGCGGGGACGTTCGGGTGGCTCTACACGGGCGGCATCAAGGACGTCTACGAGGGGTTCTTGGCTCAGTTGCCCGCCGCGGTGACCCCGAGCGAGGTCATAAACGTCGTCGCCCTCCACCCCGTGGAGGCGCTCATCTTCGAGGTGAAGTTCTCGACGCTCATCGCCGCTCTCGTCACCCTCCCCATCGTCGCCTACTACGCGTGGCCGGCGCTCAGAGAGCGCAACATCGTCAACCAGCGTCGCCGCTCCGTCTTCCTTTGGACGGGCGCACTCACGGTGGGACTGCTCGGCGGGTTCGTCCTCGGCTACACCTACATCGCGCCGGCGGTCATCTCGTGGTTGGTGAACGACGCGGTGCAGGCGAAGATGATAATCGCCTACCGCATCACCAACTTCTTTTGGCTCATCTTCTTCACCACGGCCGGAATCGGTCTCCTCGCGGACGTTCCGGTCCTGATGGTGCTTTTGAACAGCACGGGCATCTCCTACCAGTCGATGCGGGGCCGGTGGCGCGAGGTGACGGTCGGTATCCTCGCGTTCGCCGCCGTCTTCACGCCCGCCGGAATCATGACGATGTTCCTCGTCACCGTTCCCCTCATGGCCGCGTACGGCGTCGGACTCGGCGTCCTCTTCGTGGTGACACTCGGCGGGCGACGCAACCTCGCTCCCGCCCGCGGCGCGGATGTCTAAAACCCACTTTTTCTCGGGCGGGCTTCGCCCACCCGACAAAACCTGGAGGAAAAACCGCACCGCGACTGCACCGTAGTAGTTCGGAGGTGCGGACCGAACGCATCCGCGACGAAGCGATATTCTCACGGCCATCTCCCGGTGAGAAGACCGAGTCCTTAATACGGAGGTGATGCCCATACTCCCTGATATGGCCAAGATAAGCGTCGAGATGCCCGACGAACTGCTCGCTGACTTAGACGAACACGTCGGAGACGGCGGGAAGTTCGTCAACCGAAGCGACGCCATCCGGGCGTCGGTTCGCAAGACGTTGGACGTGCTAGACGAGATAGATCAGCGTCACGGACGACTCGAGGATGAGTGAGAGAGGACCGGCGACCGGACAGGTCGTCCTACTCGCGTTGTTCGTCACGGCGTTGGTCACGGCGCAGTTGACGGCGTCGAAACTGCTCGCGTTCGGTCTGCCCCTCTCGCTTCCGGTGACGGGCGAGAGCATCATCCTTCCGGGGGCGGCGTTGGCCTACGCGGTCACCTTCTTCGCCTCGGACTGCTACTCGGAACTGTACGGGCGGCGGGCGGCGCAGGTGATGGTCAACGTCGGATTCGCGATGAACTTCGTCCTCCTCGGGTTGGTGTGGGGGACTATCTTCGCGCCCGCCGCGGACCCCGAGTTCGGCGCGCAGTTCCGAAGCGTCATCGCGCCGGGGACGAACATCGTCGTGGGGAGTCTGCTGGCGTACCTGGTGAGCCAAAACTGGGACGTCGTCGTCTTCCACCGCATCCGAGAGGCGACCGACGGGTCGATGCTTTGGCTTCGCAACATCGCGTCGACGGCCACGAGTCAGGCGATAGATACGATCATCTTCGTCGCCGTCGCCTTCCTCGTCGCGCCCGCGGTACTCGGCATCGGCGACGCGCTTCCGATGCAGGCGATTTTCGCTTTGGTCGTCGGGCAGTACCTCCTCAAACTCCTCATCGCACTCGTCGATACGCCGTTCGTCTACGGCGTCGTCGGCCTGTTCGGCGGCGGTCGCACGGGCGCGTCGGACGACGCGTGGACCGCCGAGTGACCGGTCCTCACTCCTCGACGACTTCTGCGAACCCGAAGTTCGGCTTCAGGTCGGTGACGCGGACGCGGACGTCGTCGCCCGCCTCCGTATCCGAGACGAAAAGCGTGTAGCCGTCCACCTTCGCGACGCCGTCGCCTTCGCTCCCCACGTCGTCGATTGTCACCTCCACCACGTCGTCGAGGGCGACGGGCGCGGTGATGCGGTGTTTGCCGACGAGATACTGCTCCGAGGAGGAGTCTCGGGAGGCCTCCGGACGGATGGAGCGGACGTACTGGAACTCCTCGTCCATGTCGGCGCGGAGGTCGGAGACGTCCGGGCCGTCGAACACCTTGACCGCGAGGTCACCGCCCGCCGGGAGCAGTTCGAGGGCGACCTCGAAGGCCTGCCGGGCGAGGTGGACGGAGCGAGCGTGGTCCAGCGAGTACTCGCCCGTCATGTTCGGGGCCATGTCGGAGATGACCACGTCCGCGCCCTCCTCGCCGATTCGCTCGCGGAGTTCGTCTTTCGTCTCCTCGTCGGTCATGTCGCCGCGGATGGTCTCGACGACGTCCGACTCCAAGTCGCGGATTCGCTGGAGGTCGACGCCGACGACCTGTCCCTGCGGGCCGACTTCCTCGGCGGCGACCTGTAACCATCCGCCGGGGGCCGCACCCAAGTCCACCACGGTGTTTCCCGGGCCGAACAGACCCGCGTCCTCGTCTAACTGTTTCAGTTTGTACGCCGAACGGGCTCTGTACCCCTCCTGTTTCGCTTTGTTGTAGTACTGGTCCTTGCGCGCCATCTGATTACGGACAGGTTGTCGGCGCACCGTTATCCGACTGTCGCTCCCGCCTCGGGTCCTCGGAACCCGGAATCGACTCTCGACTCTGAGACGGGTTAGAAAGTGGCCACGTGTCGATGCAATTACAGTAATCGAGCCACATCACGAGCTTATGTCGCCATATTACTGCGTGAACGACCACTGTTTGTGGTATACGTACACGTTCGAGCAGTCGAACTGCCCGTCGTGCGGACGGTCCGGCGCGCATCTCTCTTCGGGGTCGCAGAAGTGGACAGTAGCGGGGGCCAAAGTCGGACGGGAGATACGTCAGTGCGACGACTGTGGCGGAGTCGTGTTGGCGGGCGTCCCGCACGGATGCGAGGGGTAGTCCGCCGCGTTCGAGAGCAGTCGCGCGCGCAGTCGCGCCCGACGTACGGGAACACTCTATCGTACTATCGTATCGGTAAATCGGCGGGATTTTTAAGCCCGCTATCGTACCACCGTCCATATGTTCAAGGCCATCGTCAGTGCCTCCACGCTCCGGGACGCGCTGGATTCGGTGAGCGTACTCGTCGACGAGTGTAAGATACGACTCAACGAGGACGGACTCGCGATTCGCGCCGTGGACCCCGCGAACGTCGGCATGGTCGACCTGTCTCTCGACGCGGCGGCGTTCGAGTCCTACGAAGCCGACGGCGGCGTCATCGGCGTCAACCTGTCGAAACTCGAAGATTTCGTCGGCATGGCGGATTCGAGCCAACTCGTCGAACTCGAACTCGACGAGGAGACGCGAAAGCTCAACATCCGCATCGAGGGGCTCTCCTCGACGCTGGCGCTCATCGACCCGGACTCCATCCGTCAGGAACCCGACATCCCTGACCTCGATTTGGCCGCCGAAATCGTCCTCGAAGGCGCGCAACTCGACCGCGGTATCAAGGCCGCGGACATGGTCTCGGACCACGTCCGCCTCCGCGTCGACGACGCAGAAGAGGCGTTCCACATCCAAGCGCAGGGCGACACGGACGACGTGGACTTCCAACTCGACGCCGGTGACCTCATCGACCTCACCGCCGGAGAGGCGGACTCGCTTTTCTCCCTGGACTACCTCAAGGACATGAACAAGGCCATCCCGAAGGACGCCGAGGTCACCGTCGAACTCGGTCAGGAGTTCCCCGTCAAACTCCACTACCGCGTCGCCGAAGGGCAGGGGAACGTCACCTACATGCTCGCGCCGCGCATTCAGAGCGACTGACTCGCGACGTTTCTCTTCTCTCCGTCCCGCACCGAGTCGACGCTACCGCCCGCGAGTGACTCGTGCGGCGAGTATCGCGACGACCGGAACGACGAGTACCGCGCCCGCGACGAACGGCGACCAGTACGCGACGACGTAGAGCAACGCCATCGAGGGCGGACCGACCGTCCGCCCGAGACTCCCCGCGCCCTGCGTGACGCCGAAGGCGGTGCCCTGCGTGTCCGCGGACGCGGCCCGCGAGACGAGTGCGGAGAGGGCGACGTTCAACAGGCTGTTTCCGAGCGAGAGAGCCGCCAAGGAGAGGAGCAAGGCGAGAACCGGCCCGGTGAACCACGCGGGGCCGCCGACGCCCGGAACGGCCGACCCGAGAGCGGGCGAGAACGGGAGCACCGCGAGTGCGACGGCGAGAATCGACGCGCCCGCGACGGCGGTTCGGCGTTCGCCGTACCGGCGGGAGAGGTGGCCCACGAGGACGCCCTGATTCAGGATACTGAGAACGCCGATGTACGCCAACAGGAGCGCCGTCTGCGTCTCGTCGTACCCGTACAGGTCCGCGGCGTAGGGGATGAACATGACCTGCACCCCCGAGAACGCGACGGAGACGAGAAAGAAGGAGGCGACGAAGCCGCGAATCGACGGGTCCGCGAGGGCGTCGGTGAACTGCCCGACGAGCGTCGTCCGGTTCGCGGCGGGTCGAATTCGGTCGGGTTCCGGGAGGAACGCCGCGGCGGCGACGAGTGCGACCAGACTGAGCGACGCGGCGACGAAACTCGGCAGCGAGAAACGCGTCGCCGGGACGAACCCGGGGAGAACCGCACGCGCCGTCGCGACTACCTCCTCGCTCGCGAACACGCCGCCGATGGCCGGGCCGAAGACGAACCCGAGGCCGAACGCCGCGCCGACGAGTCCGAGCGCCGCGGCGCGCCGGTCCGCGGGCGTCACGTCCGCGATGTACGCCTGCGCGGTGGCGATGTTGCCGCCCATCGCCCCCGCGAGCATCCGCGAGGCGAATATCGTCGCCAGCGCGGGCAGAGTGCCGAACAGGACGCCCACCTCGGTTCCCAACCCGAACACCGTCCACGCGACGGTGTTGCCGGCGAGCGACAGCATCAACACGCGGCGGCGGCCGCGGGAGTCCGAGAGGCGGCCGAGAAGCGGCGCAGAGAGGAACTGCATCGCCGAGTAGGAGGCGGCGAGCAGACCGATGAACACGTCGCTGACGGCGAAGCTCCGGACGTAAAAGGGGAGGACGGGGATGACGACGCCGAATCCGAGCAAGTCGACGAAGACGATGCCGATAACTATCGCGAGGGCGCGTTTCGGCGCGTCCACCGACGCCTCCGGCGGAACGTCGGCCGGGTCCGTCCCGGCGGACGCACTCTCCGGTGTACTCACCCCTACTGAGACCGTCGGAAGAAACGTAACCGTTCCGACCGTTTTCGGGACAGCCAGAACCTACCGGTGGCGGTCGATGACGCGCTTTGCGGACTCGGCTTTCTCCTTCCAGCCGTAACCCGCCTCGTAGACGTGCCGTTTCTTGTCTACCAACTGTTCGGGCGTCGCCTCCTCGAACCCGCCGCGGTCCCACGAACCGCTCTCGCGGAGCCAGTCTGCGACGTTCTCGCGCGTCTCCGACCACGAGAGGCCGACCATCTCGTACCACGCTATCATCGCGAAGACGGCGTTGTCGTGACAGCCGGGGTAACTGCCGTGGCGGTAGAGCGTCTTCATCGGTTCTCGGCCCGGGACGGACACCTCCTCGCGGAACTCCGCTGCGGTCAGAAGGCGGAGGACGCCGTTGGCTTCGTCGACGCGGCCGTCGCGCTTCAGTCGTTCCACTGCCGCGCGGTGAAGCGGGCCCCAACCGCCGTGGACGAGGCTCTGAAGGTCGTCCTCGTCGGTCGGTTCCGCCGAGAGATGCGCGACCACGTCTGTGTACGCCTTCTCGACGTCGGGCCACGGCGTCCCCTCGAACCGGCAGTCGGCGTCGTGGAGGCTGTTCGTGGCCCGGCAGTCGGGGCACGGGTAGTCGAACTGCGGCACGGCACGACGGAGGGCGTAAGTCGTCTTAGGTGATGTGGTCTCCCCCGAACGGTTCGGCGCGGCCCGCGTCAATCGCCGTGTTTATTCGGAGCCACTCGCAAACCAGAGCCGATGCCGATGGACCCGCTCCACGCGCGCTACCCGTTCTTCGGCGGCGCGCGCGACGCCGTTCGGGAGACAGACATCTCTCCGGCGGCCCTCATCGCCGAAGACGCACCCGCAGTAGAGCGCGGGTTAGAGCGGGTCGAACGCGCCCTCATGGAGGGCACCGTCGAAGCCGATGAGCCGCACCGGTGGGACGAACGCGAGGAACTCCTCTCGTACCCCATCGCCCGCATCCTCGTCTCCTTGGTCGACACCCCGGCGGCCGTCGAGAAGTACGCCGCGGCGGAAGCCGCCACCGCCCAGACCCGGTTTCTCACCGACTTCGAGGCCGACGACGACGAGTTACAGAGCATGCGGACGCGCCGGGCGTCGCTCGAAAGCGTCCTCGAAGAGTTCGGTCTCTCGGGCGACGTCCGACCCGAACGAGACGGCGAACGCCGCGGGCGCGACCCGACGCACTACTGGGTCGCCCTCGGGTCGTATCTGACGCTCGCGGACGCCGACTGGGGCGAGCGCTGGCGTCTCGTCAACCGCGAGGTGGCCGACGGGTCGGTCCGGGTGACGAGAGACGAACTCCACCGGACGCTCGAAGAGGCGGTGCGCCGACGGGTCGCCGAGGGCCTCCCGTTCGAGGTGCGCGGCAGTCCGGCGGGCGAGGAGATAGCCGACGCACTCGACGAGGAGGTGGCGGAACTCCGCGACCTGCTGAACGACCACGACGCCGCCGGGAGCGCGGCGGTAGAGGCGGTGGTTCCGGACCTCTTTCCGCCCTGCATGAAGACGCTCGTACGACGGGTTCGCGAGGGCGAGACGCTCGCGCCGCACTCGGAGTTCTCTCTCGTCTCGTTTCTCGTCGGCGTCGGGATGGACGAGACGGAGGTGACGACGCTCTTAGACGCCGACGACGCGGAGACGGCAGACAGACTGGAGACGCGCGTGGCGTACCTCGCGGACGCGGACGGGTCGCAGTTCGCGCCGCCGACCTGTGCGACGCTGAAGGCGTACGACGACTGCACGGACCCCGACGAGCGCTGCGAGACGATTTCGCATCCGCTCTCGTACTACGAGAGCGCGGTCAGAGACGCTGGCGACGTCCGCGACTGGCGCGAGACGGTCGCGGAAGGCGAGTGAACTCTACCGGTCCAGCCAGAGGCCGAGGACGCCCATCGAGACGATGAAAAGAGAGATTGCACCGATGAGAGCGAGGCCACCCGTACCCGAGGTCAAGTTGTCGAACGTCACGCCGACGCCGATGATGAGTGCGACGAAGAACCCGACCGCGACGACGGAGGCGACTATCTTACGACGCATCTCCGCTTCGATTGTCATGCACCCGCCTACCCGCGGCCGTTCTAAAAGGCCTTCGATGGGCGTTTCGGGGCGTTCGTCCACCCGAAACCAAGGCTTAGGTTCGTTCGGAACGTAGAGAGAAGTGACGAGGGAACGGCCCTCAGAAGCCTCCAAAACAATGACGCACACACGAAATACACCCGCGTCTAACACGAAGTCTCGCCCCCGCCGCCGCGCGGTCAGACAGAAGACGACGCTCCCGGCGTCCGGGTTCGTCGGGCGCGCCCGCCGCGCCCGCGAGAACCCGATGGCCGTCCGTCCCCTCCGCGACGGCCGGTACGTCGTCGAGACGGACGGTGGGACCTACGTGGTAGACACCGAAGCCGACACCTGCACCTGTCCCGACAGCGCGATTCGCGACGCCGAGTGCAAACACCTCCGACGGGTCAGAATCGAGATAGCCGACGGCCTGATTCCGGCCCCCGACGAACGCGCGTCGGTCTGTGCCGTCTGCGGCGGTCGGACGTACGTGCCGCGGTTCGAGTCCGGCCCCGTCCTCTGTGACCGCCACGACCACGCGCCGGGCGACTTGGTGCGCGACAGAGAGACGAAGAGTCTGCTCGTCGTCCTTCGGGCGACGGGTGACAGAGCAGACCGGTCGCGGACCGAGTCGGACCGCCCCGTCGCGGAGTACGAGACGAACGCCGACTACGGCTCTCACGAACCCGTCTTCGAGGCCGTCTACGTGGATTCGGTCCCGTTGGTCGAGGACGTGGCGGAACTGAGAGCCAAAAAGCGGTATCTGTTCCCCGCGTCGCGTCTCGTCCCCGTCGAATCCGGGTTCGCGAGAGAGCAAGTGCGCCGGACGCTGGCCGGGTCTCTCCCCGGCGGCGAGTCCCGGACGACGCAGGCGACACTCGGCTGATCGAACCGTAATCGAACGAACGCCGCGGTTACGCCCCCGTCTCGTCGTCTGCGACGTCCGTCAACCGACTCTGTGAGGGGCCGCCGACGAACGAGTCGAACGCCTCGCCCTCCGCGAGGGCCGTCTCTTTTTTCACGCGGTAGTTGCCGCCGTCGGTCACGTACAGGTCGCCGGGGTGAAAGAAGTACCAGTCCTCCCGGTCGAATCGGACGGCGATGCGGGATTTCGCGCCGAAGTTCTGTGCGAAGTAGATGAGAGCCTCGACTTCCTCGCCGGTGAGGTAGATGGGGTTCCCGGAACTGGACTTTGCCTCGATGGCGTAGAACACCTCGCCGTTACCCGCGAGAACGTCCGGCAGTTCGCGTTCGGTCGCGCTTCCGGACGCGGGCGCCCGCATCACCGCGAATCCGGCCTCGTCGAGTTTGTTGACGAGTTCCCGTTCGCGGCGGTCCCCTTTTCGGTTCGAAGACATTGTCCGTTCTCGGTCGTTCGTGCCCTTAAGTCGGCCGAACCTGAGAGACGAGTTCCCGTTCGCGGCGTCCTCGTGAACGGAGTGAACGAGGGCCCGGAGCGCGAGCGAAGCGAGTGCTCCGGTGGTCCCCTTTTCGGTTCGAAGACATTGTCCGTTCTCGGTCGTTCGTGCCCTTAAACGGGACGAAGAGGGCGCGGAAGAACCGAACGAGCGACGGGTTCGATTACGCCACCAACTCGCGGAGACTCTCGACGACGTACGTCGGTTCGCCCGCGTCGAAGTCGTCGGGCGTCGAGCGTGCGGCGTCCTCGTCTCGGCTCTCGCGCCGGAGGAGCGCCGAGTCCGCGCCCGCGCGAGTCGCCGCCGCAACGTCCACGGGTTCGTCGCCGACGTACAGCGTTCGCTCGGGTTCGACGCCGACGTCTTCGCACGCCGCGCGGAGGTAGTGCGGGTCGGGTTTCGTCCGCGCGAGGTCCTCGGGCGTGAACGCGGGCGCGCGGACGGACTCGACGCCGAGACGGGTCCGCAGGTCGAACCGGTCTACGACTTCCTCGACGACGCGACGGAGGTTGTTGCTCACGAGCGCACTCGGCGCGGAGAGGTCGGAGAGAGCGCTCACGTCGTCGTACAGCGTGCGGAGTCCCTGTTCGAGTTCGCGCTTCTGCGCGCGGTAGGTCTCTCGGGCCGCCCGCGTGCAGAACGCGCTTCGGTCCACGCCCGCGGAGCGACAGAGGTCGGTGATGCGTTCGACGTCGCCGGTGACGAGAGCGCGGACGCCGTCCCGGGAGGGCGATTCGAGGCCGAACCGCGAGAACGTGCGCGCGGCCGCCTCTCCGAGGGCGTCCCGACTCGGCAGTTCCACGAGGACGCCGTCGACGTCGAAGACGTACGCGTCGTACGGGCCGTCGGTCGCCGAGTAGGTCATGCGCGGGTCTGAGGGCGAGAGACGTATGAATCTGTCCGATTGCGGCGGGGGTCGCAGTCGGTGAAAAGAACGTTCAGCGGGCGAAATAGGAGTGGCCGTTCTCCGGGCGTCTTACGTCCCGTGGCTCCAACTGCCCATGTACTCTTCTTGCGTGTCGGTGAGAGCGTCGATGTCGACGCCCTCGGCGGCGAGTTTTATCTCGGCGACTTCCACGTCGAGTTCGTCCGGCACGTCGTGGACGCCGGGGCCGTAGTCGTCGGCGTTCTCGACGAGTTCGCGGACGCAGACGGCCTGCACGCCGAACGACTGGTCCATGACCTCCACCGGGTGGCCGAGGGCGATGGGCGACGCGAGATTGACGAGTCGGCCCTCCGCGAGGACGTTGATGCGGCGGCCGTCGTCCATCTCGTAGGCGTCGATTCCGTCTCGGGCCTCGTACTCGTCGACCGCGAGGTCGGAGAGAGCGTCGAGGTCGATTTCGATGTCGAAGTGACCGGCGTTCGCGAGGACGGCCCCGTCCTGCATCACCTCGAAATCCTCGCGGGTGACGACGTCGCGGTTGCCCGTCGTCGTGAGGAACACATCGCCGACTTCCGCCGCCTCGTTCATCGGCATCACGTCGTACCCCTCCATGTGGGCTTCGAGGGCGCGGCGCGGTTCGACTTCCGTGACGATGACGTTCGCGTTCTGCCCTGCGGCCTTCTTCGCGACGCCCTTCCCGCAGTAGCCGTATCCGGCGACGACGACGTTCTTCGACGCCCACGAGAGGTTCGTCGTCATGGCGATGTTGGCGAGAGAGGACTCGCCGGTGCCGTGGACGTTGTCGAACAGGCGCTTCATCGGCGTGTCGTTGACGGCGAAGACGGGGTAGTTCAGTTCGCCGTCCTCGTCCATCGCGCGGAGGCGGTGGACGCCCGTCGTCGTCTCTTCTGCGCCGCCGAGGATGGTGTCTACGAGTTCGGGGTACTCCTCGTGGACGAGGAAGACGAGGTCCATCCCGTCGTCGACGGTGACGTCCGGGTCGTGCGAGACGACGGCGTGCATCGCGTCGTAGTACTCGTCTTCGTCGACGCCGCGCTTTGCGTACGAGGTGATGCTGTCGTGCGCGTCGAGTGCGGCGCTCACGTCGTTGTGCGTCGAGAGGGGGTTACAGCCGGTGATGGCGACGTCCGCGCCGCCGAGGGCGAGCAGTTCGACGAGGTTCGCCGTCTTCGCTTCGACGTGCATCGCCATCCCGATGACCCGCCCGTCGAACGGTTTCGACTCCTCGAACTGCTCGCGGAGTTCCTGCAGGATGGGCATGTGCTGAAGCGCCCAGTCCATCTTCCGTCGGCCGTCCGCGCGCGCCGCCTCGACGTCGTCGAGGTGGTCGCTTATCGGAGCGTAGGTAGATTCGCTCATGCGACTGGCTTCGGAGAGGGCGGGGAAAATCCTACCGAAGACGGAGACGAGACGGGGTCCGCGAGTGCGGACGGCCGCCGGTCGTCCGCGGGAGATAGATTCAAATCCCGACTCCGCGGAGATACAGGGAAGCGATGCTGGTCACCCGCACCGAGGCTGATATCGACGCGTCCGACGCCGAACTGCTCACCCTCATGGGTTCGGACGCCGCGAACGCGATACTTCGGACGGTCACGGAGCCGATGACGGTCAAGGAGATACACCAGTTCGCCGAGATTCCGCTCTCGACCGCGTACCGCGAGGTGAACCGCCTCGCGGACGCGAACCTCCTCGACGAACGGGTTCGGCTCGACCCCAATCGGGGAAAACACGTCGCGCAGTACGTCCGCACGTTCGACACCATCGAAATCAAGATGACCGACGACGGCGTCGTCGTGCAGTTGCTCTCTTAGCTCTCGGCGCGTTCGACCAGATGCTCGGCGCGTTCGCGCGCCTCGGCGACGACGCGTTCCTCGTCGAGCGTCAGAATCTCTCGGTCCCGCATGAGGACCCGCCCGTCACAGACCGTGTGGCGAACGTCCGACCCGCGGACGGCGTACGCGAGGTGACTCACGTAGTCGTGCGTCGGCGCGAGGTGCGGCGCGTCGAACTCCACGACCGCGAGGTCGGCCAACGCCCCGGTTTCGATTCGACCGGCGTCGATGCCGATGGCTGTTGCGCTTCCGGCGGTGGCCGCCTCCACCGCCGCCGCCGCGGGAACCGCCGCGGCGTCGTCCGCGCCGAGTTTCCCTATCATCGCGGCGTCGCGGAGTTCGTCGAACATGTCGAGGTCGTTGTTCGACGCCGCGCCGTCGGTTCCGATGCCGACGGTGACGCCCGCGTCGAGCATCTTCTGGACCGGCGCGATGCCCGAGGCGAGTTTCGTGTTCGACGCCGGGCAGTGGACGACCGCCGCGCCGCGTTCGGCCAAGAGCGAAATCTCCTCGTCGTCGGTGTGGACGCCGTGCGCGAGGAAGTTCGCCTCGTCGAGCAGTCCCACGTCGTCGGCGTACGAGAGGGGGCGTTCGCCGCGTTCCTCGACTATCGGCTCCACCTCCTCGGTCGTCTCGTTGGCGTGGATGTGGACCGGAATCCCCTCCTGTCGCGCCGTTTCGACGCCCTCGCGGAGGAACTCCTCGCCGACGGTGGTGAGCGAGTGCGGCATGAACGCCGTCGAGACGCGCCCGTCGGCCGCGCCGTCGAACTCGCGGGCGACGCGGAGACTCTCTTCGACGTCCGCGGCGGCGTCTTCGTCGTCTTTGGCGACGGTGACGACGCCGTGACCGACGCGGGCGCGGACGCCCGCCGCCTCGACTGCGGCGACGACTTCGTCCACGTCGAAGTACATGTCCGCGAAGGCCGTCGTCCCCGAGCGAATCATCTCCACGACGCCGAGTTCCGTCCCGGCGCGCACGTCCTCGGGTTCGAGGGCGGCCTCGGCGGGCCAGATATCCTCGCGAAGCCACGGGCCGAGCGGTTTGTCGTCGGCGTATCCGCGGAGGAGCGTCATCGCGGCGTGCGTGTGGGCGTTGACGAGTCCGGGCATCACCAGACAGCCCTCGGCGTCGAGCGTCTCGTCTGCGTCGTACTCGTCGGCCGCGTCGGGGCCGACGGCTTCGATTCTTCCCGTCTCTCGGTCCGCGACGACGTCCGCCCGTTCGACGGTCATGTCGGGGCCGAGTACCCGCCCGCCCGCGACCAACAGCGTGTTCGTCATGTGCGACCGTTTCCGCGCTCTGGCGTATCACTCCATCGGACGCGGCCCAGCGAGGCGAGACCGAAGAGTACGGGGTTCGAGCCGCCGACTAGTGCGTTTCCCGAACCGCGAGAATCGTCGGGCTTCTTAGGGCCGGGTGCCAACAATCTACTCATGTTGTCACCAGCACACGCGGGTGCCCACGGCGGGTTCGACGGACCGCTCGCGGCGGTGTTGTTACTCGCCGGAGTCGGGTCGCTCGTCGTGGCGGGCCTCGCGGTGGGCGCACTCGTCCGCAGACGGTCGCGCTCGTTCCTCCTCGTGGCGCTCGCGCTGGTGACGCTGGCGGCGCGGACGGCAGTCGCCGGAGCGACGATGGCCGGGATGGTGGATACGTCGGCGCACCACCTGTTGGAACACGGCCTCGACGTCGTCATGGCCGGACTCGTCATCGCGGCCGTCTACTACGCGCGACGGACCGAGCGCGCCGCAAAAGGAGAAAAGAGATGAACGAGACACGCACACGAATCACGGAGCACATCGGCTCTCACCCGGGCATCCACTTCAACGAGCTCGTCCGCTCGCTGGACCTCGCCCCGGGACAGGCACAGCACCACATCCGCCGCCTCGTCGGCGACGGCACGGTACACAGGTCGGAGTACTACGGCAGAACCCACTACTACCCGCCGGAGTTCGACGAGTGGGAACGCGCGACGCTGGCGCTGTTTCGCCGCGAGACGGCCCGCGACGTCCTCGGGGTCCTCCTCCGGGAGGAAACCGCCCGACCGGACGCGGTGGCCGAGGAACTCGAAATCGCCCGGAGCACCTTGGAGTGGCATCTCGACCACCTCGTCGAACAGGATATCGTCCGCAAGGAGAGAGATATCCGAAACCGCGTGACTCTCGTCCTCGAACATCCCGACGAGACGGCCGAACTCCTCGCGCGCGTGTCGCCGTCGCTCCCGGAACGGTTCGTGGACCGCTTCGCCCGCCTCGTCGATTCGCTGTTAGAGGGGTGACCCGCCGCATCGGCGTCGCCGTCGCCGGTCAGCCGAACCGCTCGAAGACGCCGGTCGCGGCGTCCGACGACGACCGGTCGAGGCTCGTTTCTACCCACAGATACCGCGACCCGACCAGGAGCACGGCCACCGAGACGACGGACGCGACCATGTTCAAAAGCAGCCACCCCGCCGAGACGCCGTACCGGACGGCGGTCACGGGCGCGACGAGGAGGACGCCGCCGGTGACGAAGTCCAAGGTGACGTGCGAGAGGAATCCGACCGCCGCGGCCCGCCACGGGCCGAAGTACGAGAGAGCGAGGACGACGACGACGCCGACGAAAAGCGAGTGCGTCATCCCCCGGTGAGTCCAGACGGCCCCGTGGACGACCCCCAAATCGACGAGAGTGGGGAAGATGTAAGAGTCGATGTCGGGGAACGCGGCGGCGAGGGCCGCGACGAGATACGCTTCCGGGCGTTCCGAGCGGAAAATCGATAACACGAGAGCCAGCGCGACGAGGACGTGAACCCCATCTGCGACCATGGGCGTGCGAAAGAGTGCCACGGACAAAACCCTAGCGGCGGCTCGTCCGTCCCGAGCGAGCGAAAGGCACACGTCGGCGGGCGATAACTCCGAGGTATGCGCATCGCCGTGCCCAACAAGGGCCGTCTCCACGACCCGACCGTCGAACTCCTCGAACGCGCCGGACTCCACATCGAGGACGGGACCGACCGGAAACTGTACGCTGATACGGTCGACCCCGAGGTGACGGTGCTTTTCGCCCGCGCCGCGGATATCCCCGAGTACGTCCGCGACGGGGCGGCGGAAGTCGGAATTACCGGACTCGACCAGGTTCGAGAGTCGGGCCACGACCTGACCGAACTGGTCGACTTGGAGTTCGGCTCCTGTCGCCTCGTCCTCGCGGCCCCCGAAGACGGCGACATCGAGACGGTGACGGACGTGGCGGGCAAGACGGTGGCGACGGAGTTCCCACACATCGCGCGGGAGTACTTCGCCGAGAAGGGCGTCGACGCCGACGTGGTCGAAGTGTCGGGCGCGACTGAACTGACGCCGCACGTCGAGATGGCCGACGCCATCATCGACATCACCTCGACGGGGACGACGCTCCGAGTGAACCGCCTCGCCATCGTGGACGACGTTCTCGACTCGTCGGTTCGACTGTTCGCCCGCCCGGACGCGGCCGACGACCCGAAAGTGACGCAGTTGGCGACGGCGTTCGAGTCCGTCCGCGCCGCGGAGGACAAGCGGTATCTGATGATGAACGCGCCGGAGGACAGACTCGACGACGTGCGCGAGGTCATCCCGGGCCTCGGCGGGCCGACGGTGATGGACATCGCGGGAAGCGACGACGTGGCGGTTCACGTCGTCGTCGACGAACGCGACGTGTTCGAGGTGGTCAACGACCTGAAGGCCATCGGCGCGTCCGACATCCTCGTCACCGAGATAGAGCGGTTGGTCGAGTAGCGAACCGGCTCACCGGCGGTCCTCGTCCGGCGCGTCCGTGACCGGTGCGTCCGCGGGCCGTCTCTCACCGGTCGCGTCCTCCGCGCTCTCATCCTGCTCTGCACTCTCCGCCGTCTCCGCGCTCGTTGCCTCCTCGCGCCACCTGAGGTCCGGTCTGAGAAGCGCCGACGAGACGCCCGCAGAGCCGTACCGAACGCGGACGTAGGAGACGACGAGGGCCGTCCCGAGGAGAACCGCTCCGACGCCGAGAGCGCCCGCTTCCGGGCCGAACGCGCCGCCGGTGACGGCGTCCGGACCGGTCTCGGTCGTGGCGACGACGCTTGTGTCGATGCCGAGACCGCTGACCGAGAAGCCGTAGACGCCTCCCTGAAACAGGTTCCACGTGATGTGGAGGCCGACGGGGATGGCGAGTTCGCCGGTGAGGACGTAGCCCGACGCGAGGAACACGCCCGCGAGCGAGATGCCGAGCGTACTGAGAAGCGTCGCGTTCGGGTTGCTGAGGTGGGCGACGCCGAACACGAGAGAGGAGACGACGACGGCGACGGCGACGGCGGCCCGGTCCGAGAGGTACGCTTCGAGTCCCTCGGCGACGTTCGTGAGCAGATAGCCCCGAGCGACCAGTTCCTCGGCGAATCCGACGACGACGAACTGGAGGGTGAGGACGGCCATGCCGACGGCGAAACTGCCGACCGTCGGCCCCGTCGCGAACGTGCCGTCGACGCGAACCCACCCGGCGAGAAGCGCGACCAGGAAGATTGCGGTCATCAGTCCGGCCCCGAGGAGGAGGCCGAACGCGAGGTCTATCCACCAGTCACCGTCGAAACCGAGCCCCAAATCCGCGACCGTCCGCCGGTCGAGCAGTCGCGCCGCCGCGAGGACCGCCAGACCGGGCATCGCCGACCCGCCCGCCGCGAGGACGACGAGGGCGGGAAGCGAGGGGTTCACCGGCGCAACGGCGTTGAAGGCGACGCTGAACAGAACGAGAGACGCGAGGACGAGAACGACCGCGAGCAGTAATCGAACCGGGGCCCGAGGCCGCCGTTCGCGGGCGTTCCAGACGACAGAGCGGATGCGCATGCGGGGAGATGTGTCGCTGGGAGGTTGAAGCCTGTGACCGCCGGTCTGCGGGGGCGTCTACGCGGGGGCCGAAGAGAGGAGGGTGAGACCGGCGAAAAGCACCGCCCCGAGGATGACCGTGACGACGAAGTGAAGCAGCGTCACGTAGGCGGTGAGGCCGTTCGACCGTCCGTAGAGCAGTTTCACCGTCGCCGCGACGACGGCGAGAGCGAGGGCCACGCCGGCGAACGAGTTCAGTTCGTAGGTGGTGAAGACGACGGCGATGGCCGCGGGAATCGGGCCGACGACGAGCGATTTGCGAACCGATGCGTCGTCGCCGAGGACGTTTCTGGCGGCGATGAACGCGGTGAGAGAGAGAAACAGCGCCAACGATGCGAGCGTTCCGGCGACGGCGACTGCGCTTGCTGCGGACCCGGACTGCAGGACCACGGCGCGGTGAGACATGTGTGCGACGACGGACGCCGGGAACTTAGGCACGTACACTTCGATGCGACGCCGGTCGAACGACAGGTTCGCGATTCAGCCGTCTAACAGACCGAGTTCGCCCAGTCGCGAGACGATTTCGTCGACCGCCTCTTCGGCGTCCGAGGGGTGCTTGCCGCCCGTGATGACGAGTTTGCCCGACCCGAAAAGCAGTGCGACGACGCTCGGTTCGTCGAGTCTGTACACCAGACCGGGGAACTGCTCGGGTTCGTACTCGATGTTCTCCAACCCGAGACCGATGGCGATGGCGTTGAGGTTCAGATTCCGGCCCAAGTCCGCGGAGGTGACGATGTTTTGGACCGTGATGTCCGGTTCCTCGTCGACCGGTATCTGGAGGTCACGGAGTTTGTCGAAGACGAGGTGGAGACTCTCGTGCACGTCGTCCGTCGATTTCGCGCCCGTACAGACGATTTTGCCGGAGCGAAAGATGAGCGCGGCGGATTTCGGGTTCTGCGTGCGGTACACCAAGCCCGGGAACTGTTCCGGGTCGTAATCCGCACCTTCGAGGTCCATCGCGACGCTCTGCAGGTCGAGTTCCTGACCGATTCCGGTCGAGGCTACGACGTTCTCGATATTGATCGTGTCCTTGGGGTCGGTCATGTGACAACTTAAACGACGTATTTAACCTTTAAAAAGGTTGGTGCGGAGCCTGACAGATCAGGTCACCGCCGAAGCACGCGGATATTCTGTACCGTGACGACGATACCGACGACTGCGACGGCGCCGGGGATGGCGGTGCGAATCGGCCGCACGCCGACGAACAGGTAGCCCGCGAAGAAGAGACAGAACGCGGCGGCTTTCACGAGGGCGAAGGAGACAAGCGGTGAGAGTCGGCCCGCGAACAGTCGTCTGAGAATCGGATTCCGCTCTCTGGCCCCGGGACGCGACGCCGCCGCGACGGTCGTCGCGTAGTCGCCGACGCCGTAGAACACGACGGCGAGAGCCCAGAGAGCCAGTTCGAGCGGAGACGGCGCGGGAAGAGAAGAGAGCGCGGCGTGGAGGGCGGAAGACGGCATCGTCCGGGTACACTCCGTCGGACGCCTTCGGTGTTCTCCCTCGCCTCGACGTGCGGGCGAGTCGGGCGTCGCGCCTCCCGAGTCGTACCGCATCGACACTCTCATGGCCGCCGCC
The DNA here is from genome assembly GCF_900113245.1 of Halopelagius inordinatus. Lineage (NCBI taxonomy): Archaea > Methanobacteriati > Methanobacteriota > Halobacteria > Halobacteriales > Haloferacaceae > Halopelagius > Halopelagius inordinatus. The sequence continues at coordinate 148,277 of NZ_FOOQ01000001.1, read as the reverse complement.
GGACAGGTCAGACCGTGTACTGCCTCGAACTCGCAGGCGACGCCGACGACGAGGCGTTCGCCGCACTCGAAGCGCGCCGCGCCGCCGCGGACGCCGTCTCCGTCGTCGCGCCGGGCGTCGCCACCGCCCGCGGCGTTCGGACCGAACGCGTTCGCCACCTCGCGTACACCCACCGCGTCGCCGAACTCGTCGGTCGGACGGACGCGAGCGTCGAGAGCGCCGTCGCCCTGTTGGAGGCGGCGTCGATAGACCGCGAGGGGTCGGTGGCCGTCCGAGGCCGAAACGTCCGTTCGACGGCCGACGCGAGCACCAGCGAGGCCGAACGCGCCCTCGGTGGCGTTCTCGTAGACCGGGGGTTCTCGGTGGACTTAGACGACCCGGACCACGAACTCCGGGCCGTCTTCTCCGGCGAGGACTGCTTTCTCGGGTGGGAGGTGGCCGCGAGCGTCCGCGACTTCGGCCAGAGGCGACCCACCGACCGGCCGTTCTTCCAACCGGGGAGCATGGCCCCCCTCGACGCCCGCGCGTACGTCAACGTCGCCGCGGGCCGGGCGCTTCCGGACGCGACGGTTCTGGACCCGATGTGCGGCACCGGCGGCATCCTCGTCGAGGCGGGCCTCGTCGGTGCGCGCGCCCTCGGAAGCGACGCGCAGTGGAAGATGGCCCGCGGGGCGCGGGAGAACCTCTCTGCGCTCCTTCCGACCGACGACTGGGACGTCGTCCGCGGCGACGCCACGGACCTGCCGTTCCGCGACGACGCGGCGGACGCCGTCGTCTTCGACGCGCCGTACGGTCGGCAGTCGAAGATTGCGCGCCACGAACTCTCTGACCTCGTGGGGGGCGCGCTCTCGGAAGTCGCTCGGGTCGCACCCTCGGCGGTCCTCGTGGCGGACCGGTCGTGGGAGGAGGCCGCAGAAGACGCCGGCTTGCGCGTCGAAGAGCGGTTCGAACGGCGGGTTCACGGCTCTCTGGTCCGCCACGTTCACGTGCTCTCTCGGGAGTGAGACGCGGCTACGGCGACCCGATGCGTTCGTGCCGCCGAGAGAGGTAGTACGAGAGCGAAGGCACCGAAACGACGAGAGCGGGCGCAAGCACCGCCCCGAGGAGGTTACTCCTCGCGCCGCGCGACGACGGACTCGCCGGCCCGGACGGTGTCGCCAACCTCGACCAACACGTCCTCGCGGTCGTAGACGGGCGGCAAGAGGACGTCGGCGCGACTCCCGAAGTCGATGTGCCCGATTCGCTGGGCGCGCGTCAGGTCGTCTCCCTCCTCGACGTACGGGTGGATTCTGCGGGCGAACGCGCCGGCGATGAGCGACAGTTCCGCCGGGCCGTCCTCGGTGGTCACGTCCACGTCTACGCGTTCGTTTCGCTCCGACTCCTTCGAGAACGCCGGGCGGTGGGCACCCGGTCTGTGCGTCACGCGTTCGACGGTGCCGTCGAACGGCGCGCGGTTGACGTGCACGTCGGTGACGTTCATGAACACGCCGAGCCGAATCTGCTCGCCCTCCTCGCGGACGACGGAGACGCGGCCGTCGGCGGGGGAGACGACGCCCCACGTCGATGGCTGGCGCTCAGGGTCGCGGAAGAACCAGAGGGTGAACGCGCCGGCGGCGAGGGCGACGACGGCGGCGGGCGGTGCGACGAACGAGAGGAGGGCGGCGGCGACGAACGCCGGGAGGCCGAACCGCCGGACGCCGGGTGCAAAGCGCATCTACGCCGGCGACCCCTCGTCGAGTTCGGTCTGTCCGGCGGCCCACGCAGAGAGGAGATGCGAGAGGTGGAGGCGGGCGTCGAGTCCCTCCGCCAGGTCCAAATCGACGCTCCCGGCGAGGCGGTGCAGTCGGATCAGGTTCCCGTCTCCGAACTCCTCGGGATACGTGTCGGCGACGCGGAGGAGATCAGAAAGGAGTTCCTGTCCGCCGTACCCCTCGTCGTCTATGAGCGTCGTGAGCGTCTTTCTGGCGTCTCGAATCTCGCCCTCTCGGGCCGTCTCTAAGACGTCCTTCAGGTCGTCGTCGTGGCCGGCGGACGAGAGCGCCTCCTGTGCTGACGCCGTCGTTATCTCGCCGTCGCCCTCGATTGCGGCGTCCTGTGCGGCGAGAATCGCGTACCGGAGGTTGCCGTTGGCCTTCGAGGCGACGATGTCGAGAGCCATCTCCTCGTAGGAGACGCCCTCGGCGTCGGCGATATCGCGGACGACGGCTTTCGTCTCCTCGTTCGTCGGCGCGCGGACGGGGACGGGGAAACACCGCGAGCGAATCGGCGGGATGAGTTTCGTCGGTTGCCGCGTCGTGATGACGAACTGCGTCGTCCGGTGGTGCTTTTCCATCACGCGGCGAAGCGCCTGCTGGAAGTCCTCGCGGATGGCCTCGGCGTTGTCTAAGAGAATCGTCTTGTAGTCGCCGGAGACGGGTGCGTAGCCAGCGGACTCTTTCAGCACGCGGTTTATCATGTCGCGTTTCGCCATCCGGCTCCGACCGGTGAGAAACTGCTCGAACCGGGGGTCTTCGCGAATCTGTTTCTTCGTGCGGCCGAAGAAGTCGGCCACGTTTATCTCCACTAAGTCGTTGTCCGGGTCGTCGTGGGCCTCGCGGGCCACCGCCCGCACCGCGGCGGTCTTTCCGACGCCCGGGGGCCCCTGCAGTACGAGGTTCATCGGTTCGTCGACCGTTCGGCCCAATCGCTCGCGAACCTCCGCCTGCGGGAGGTCGGACAGCGACGGGGCGTGCGTCTCCGTCCACAGGGGCGCGTCCATCGGTCGGTGGTAGCGGTCGGACGGTAAGAAACCCTACGACTCAGACTCCGTCTCCGCCTCGGCCTCTCGCCGAGCGCGTTCCTCTCGGACGCGTCGAACGCGTTCGCGGGCGTCCTCCGGCGTCTCCGTCTCCAACAGCAGTTCGAGTTTCCGCTCGAACTGCTCCTCTGAGAGTTCGCCGCGGGCGTACCGGTCGCGGATTCTGGCGAGGGCGTCGTCGAACTCGCCGCCGTCGGAGCGGTCGGTCTCTTCGCGTCGGGATTCTGACTCGGGCGGCACCGCGGACGCGCGAGACTCGCGGTATCGCTGTTCGAGGATGGCCACCAACGGGACGACGACGGCGAAGCCGATGGCGAAGATGGCCCAGAACGGACCGACGGGAACGAGACCGAAAAGCGACGCGAGACCGAGGCCGAGAACGAGGAGGGAGGCGATACCGGCCCACTCGCCGTCGTCCTCGTCCCAGTCGTCCCACCAGTCGTCGCCGTCCCACCACGCTTCGCCGTCGTCGTCGGATTGCGTCCGACGGCCCGCCGAGGCTCCCTCGGCGCCGTCGCGGGACCTCTCGTGCCGGTCGTTCATGTCGGAGAGGTAGGACGGCTGACGGAATAAATGCCCCCTCCCCGGTCGAGGCCGGAACGGCCGCATCGCCGATTCGACACGGTTTACCGCCACCGTATCTGAACACCGAGCATGTCGATGCGCGTGACGTTTCTCGGGACCGGTGGCGCCGTGCCGACGACGGAACGGGGACCGAGTGCCCTCCTCGTCAACCGCGAGGGGGAGCGACTGCTGTTCGACTGCGGCGAGGGGACCCAACGGCAGATGATGCGCTACGGAACCGGGTTCACCGTCTCTCACCTCTTCGTCACGCATCTCCACGGCGACCACATTCTCGGGATTCCCGGGCTGATACAGACGTGGGACTTCAACGACCGCGAGGACCCGATCGCCATCCACGCGCCGCCGGGCGCGAAGCGACACCTCCGGAGTCTCGTGAACGCGGGCGGGTACCAACCGGGCTACCCGGTGAACATCCACGAGGTCCGACCGGGGAGCGTCGCACTCTCGGGCGACGGGTACGAGGTTCGGACGTTCGAGACCGAACACCGCAACGTCCGCTCTATGGGGTACGCCCTCGTCGAAGACGACAGACCCGGTCGGTTCGATCGCGAACGGGCCGAGGAACTCGGCGTCCCCGTCGGCCCCGCGTTCGGCCGCCTCCACTCCGGGGAGTCGGTCGAACTGGACGACGGAACCGTCGTCGACCCCGAACAGGTCGTCGGCGACCCGCGCCCCGGGCGCGCGGTCGTCTACACCGGCGACACCCGACCCGTCGACGAAACCGTCGCGGCGGTGGACCGACCCGACCTCCTCGTCCACGACGCCACGTTCGGCGACGAGTGGGCAGACCGGGCGCGTTCGACCGGTCACTCGACCGGGCGGGAGGCCGCCGAGATAGCGGCACGGGCGGGCGCGCGGCGACTCGCTCTCACCCACATCTCCTCGCGGTACGCGGGGGACCCCGGACCGATTCTGAACGAGGCCCGCGAGGCGTTCGGCGGCGGGGAGGTGTTCGTCCCGGACGACGGACAGAAGATCGAACTGCCGTTCCCCGACGAGAGAGACGGCCGCGGAGAGTAACAGAGGGCGAACTCGTCCGACATCGCCCGACTGCTAGTCGGCCGCGAGGGGTATAAGAGTCGGATTCCGACCGCGAGCGCACATACTAGATGGATAGTCTCGGTGCGCCGGGACACTCTCATGATAGAAGTCGATAGTATGGGGGCAGCGTACATCTCGTGTCGTAGAGGATGGAGTCCAACGAATCACCGCACAACAGATACGAGGTGGGAGACGAAGAAGCGACCGTGGCCGTGGTCACGGCCGTCGCGCAGGAAGAGGGTCGGGACCCTCTCGACCTGCCGCCGCTGTACGGTACGATAGACCCCGACGTTCTCGAAGCAGTCGCTCGTTCGGAGGTGGGAGACGAGTACTGGGTCGCGTTCTCGTACTGCGGCTACCGAGTCGAGGTGAAAAGTACGGGCACCGTCACCGTCACGCCGTGAGGCGCCCGATGACCCGGTGACCTGCCGACCGGGGGATTTCCGACCGACCTTTGCGGCCCGTGTTCGCCACCTACCTCTGCCCGCCGTGGGGGCGGCGGGTACTCCGTGGCGAACAGTACCGTACGCCGCGTGATATTTTGAACGACGCCGTCGCATCCGCTCACACGAGCGACGGCAATTAGGTCCACCTCGCGGACGCGTTCGCGGACCGTCGGTTCGCCGGGAACCGACTAGCGGCCGTCGAGGGCGGCGCGTCGTCACCGTCCCGACGGTGACTCTCCTGTAGCATCCGAGAGCGACCGTCAACCCCGCGAAAGCGAGCGGAGACAGTCCTCGCAGTAGGCGTTCTCGCCGTCGTCGAAGAGGACAAGGGGGACGCCGAGGACGACGCCCTCCCGCACGTACCGGCGGCGAGTCGTCGCCGCGTCTCCGCACTCGACGCACGACGGCGAGGCACCGCTCTCTGCCCCGTCCGCCGCGGATTCGACGACGCGAGTGCGGACGCCGACGGCGGTTCGCGGGTACGCCGCCGGTTTCGAGAGCACCCACGCGAGTGCCGCGAGGACGGCGACGGAGACGGCCGGGAGAACCACCCGACCGACCGGCGTCCGGACGAGTGCGCCGACCACGACGAGGAGGCTCACGACGACGGCGAGTTCGCGCGCGAGTCGCACGGTCAGGCGTTCGCGGAGGGCGTCGCCGTCGCGTTCGAGCGTTCGTCGGCGTCCGGAGACGTGTCGGCGGTGACCGTCACGTTCGGGCTCGACTGACTGCTCGGCGCGCCCGCGGCGTCGAGCGATTGGACGAACTGCGGATAGCCGCCGTCGCCGACGGGGATGTAGACGGTGTCCGTCTCGTCGAGTTTGTCGATGTACTTCTGGGCGAGAACCCGTTGGTCGAGCGATTGCGAGATGATGCGGTTCGAGTCGGCTTCGCCCCGCGCCTCGATTCGCTTTCGGTCCGCTTCGAGTTTTTCGACGGCCAACTCGTCTTGTTTCTGCTGACGTCGTTGCTCGGTTATCTCCTTTTGTTCGACGGCTTGGGCGTACTCGTCGGGAAGTTCGACGTTGCGGACCTGCACCGCTTCGAGGATGAGTCCCGCGTTGCCGAACTCGTCGGCAAGCGCGTCCTCTGCGGCCGTCTTCAGTTGGGTCTGTCCCTCGCCGGTGTAGATGACCGTGACCGGGAGCCGACCGGCTTCGGTCCGGAGCGCGGAGCGAATCGACGGGCGGATGAGACGCTCTTCTGCGGTTCCGAGCGTCCGGTACTCGCGGTGGAACGTGACGGCGTTCGCGGCGTCGACGCGGTACCGAACGGTCACGTCGATGTCCGCACGCAGACCGTCTTCTGTCAGCACCGTGATGGCGTCGTCTCTCGACTTGACGCTTCCTTCGCCCTGTGTCGAGGACATCGTGTACGACTGGGGCCGGACCGAAATCGGGACCGTGGACTGTGCGACGGGGTTGATGAAGTGCGCGCCGGGTTCGAACACCTCACCGGTCGTCGCACCCCACTTTTTCACTACCTTGACGTTCCCCTCTTGGACCGGCTCCCACGCGAGGAGGCCCGTGATGGGGGCGGCGACGAGGAGGAGGGCGAGACCAGCGACGAGGACCATCCGCGTCAACGACGCGGCGGACGTAGAGGGTGGAGGGATGTCCATACGAAACATCTTGAAGTTATTTCCGCTCGATATGTATGTTGCGAATCACGTCCGGGAGCGAGAATCCCCGGATGCACCGCGTGGCGGACGGGGCGCCGGTCACCGGCGTGGGGTATATATTCGTCTCGGACCAACCTAGCGTGTGAACGACCGGACGAGCGCGCTCGATTCCCTCGTCTTCGGCGTGGACATCCAGAGCGGCGACGTACGCGGCGATTCGCCGTCGTACGCCGTCGTCGCCTTCGACGGAGAGAACATCGACCGCGACGTAGTCTCCCACCGGAAACTGAGACGCCTCATCGAACGCGAGCGACCGGCTCTCGTCGCCACAGACAACATGTACGAGTTGGCGGCGGACAAAGACGACCTGGTGCGGTTTCTCCGGTCGCTTCCCTCCGAGACGCGACTGGTGCAGGTGACCGGCGCGGAGCGACCGGAACCGCTCTCGCGAGTCGCGTCCCGTCACGGCGTCCCCTACGGCAAGAAGCCGATGAAAGAGGCGGAGGCGGCCGCCCGCCTCGCCGCCGCGAACGTCGGCGTGGAGGTGTCGGCCTTCACGAACACGACGACGGTGAAAGTCTCTCGCGGCCGTTCGACCGGGAAGGGCGGGTGGAGTCAGGACCGCTACACCCGCCGCATCCACGGGTCGGTAAAGCGGCGCGCTCGCGAGGTCGAGAGTCGGCTGAAGAAGGCCGGGTTAGAGTACGAGATGGACGTGACCGAGAAGTACGGAGGGTACTCGAACGCGACGTTTCTGGTCGAGGCGCGACCCGCGGACATCCCCGTCTCCGCCGGGCGCGCCGGCGACACGCGCGTGGAGATAGAGCGCGAACGCCTCGACGGCATCGAGTTCGAACCCCTCGTCAAGCGCCGCGACCACGTCATCGTCGGAATCGACCCCGGGACGACCACCGCGGCGGCGGTCGTCGACTTAGACGGTCACGTCCTCGACGTGCGTTCGACGCGGACGGCCGACACCGCGGAGATAATCGAGTGGCTCATCGAACGCGGGCGGCCCGTCATCGTCGCCGCCGACGTGACGCCGATGCCGGAGACCGTAGAGAAGTTCCGGCGGAGTTTCGACGCCGCCGCGTGGGTGCCGAACTCCGACCTCCCGGTGGACGAGAAACTCCACCGCGCCCGCGACGAGGAGTACGAGAACGACCACCAGAGAGACGCGTTGGCGGCCGCGCTGTTCGCCTTCGACGACCACGAAGACCAGTTCGAACGCATCACTCGGAAGGTGCCGCCGGACGTCGAACGGGGAACGGTCATCGCCCGCGTCGTCGCCGGTGAGGAGTCCGTCGAGGCGGTCCTCCGCGACTTGGACGACGACGCGCCGGACGAAGACGACGAGTCGACGCAGGAACAGCGAGAACTCACCGACGACGAAAAGGAGATACGCCGGTTGGAACGGCGCGTCGAACGCCTCGAATCGCACGTCGACGACCTCAAAGAGACCATAGAGGAGAAAGACGACACCATCGAGGAGTACAAAGACGAACTGTCGGACGCGAAGCGAAAAGAGCGCCGCGAGGCCAGAGAGCGTCGTGAGGTCCAACGGCTCGAACGCGAGAACGGGCGTCTCGAACGGAAGGTGGAGTCGCTCGAATCGGAAAACGAGACGCTCGACCGGAAACTGGAGCGGTTGAAGACGCTGTGGAAACTCGACCACTCGAACTTCGCGGACGTGAACACCGAGAAAGACCTCGTGCCGGTGAAAGTCGTCGAGCAGTTCACCACGGACGCCGTCGAACGCGCGGACGACCGGTACGGACTCGCTTCCGGCGACGTGGTGTTCCTCCGCGACGCCTCCGGGGCGGGCCGGGCGACGGCCGAGCGACTGGCCGAGACGGACCCGCGCGTCGTCCTCCGCGGTAGCGGCGGCCTCTCGGCGGAGGCCGACGAGGTGTTGTTCGACCACGAGATAGCCGTCGGCCCCGCCGAGGACGTGCGGATGCAGGAGGTGGACGAACTCGCCGTCGCGCGGGAGGCGGACGTCGCGGCGGTCGTAGACGACTGGGAAGACCGCGCGGAGGAACGCCGCAAAGAGAAGAAAGAGCGGATGATGGACCAGATAATCAGCGAACACCGCGCGGATACGAGGAGCGAGAGTCGGTGAGGGTCGGACGGGTCGTTCGGACGACGGTCGAACGCGGACGGTAACTTTATCGACGGTTCGGTGACGAGAGAGGGCGATGGCACTCTCCGCTCTCGTCGGAGCTCTCCTCTCGTCCGTCCTCCTCGCCGCGTTCGGCGCGGCTATCGGCCTGTTCGGCGGCGTCCTGACGCTCCCGTTTCTCGCGTCCGCCCGCGTTCGCGCGGCGTTCGAGGCGGGGCCGACGCCCGAGTGGGTTCCGAACTACGTCCTCGTCGTCGCCGCCGCGGGAACGCTCGAAACGCTCGCGTACGAAGCGCTCGTCGACGTCCAGTTCAGCCTCGAACCGGGGAAGACGGGGGTCACGAGCGTCCACGAACTGAGCGCCGCCGTCGTCGGCGGGTCGGTTGCGCTGTTCGGGGCCATGTTCCTCTTTGCGCGGGCGAGAGAGGTCCGCGGCGAAGTCGGTGTCGTGGGGTCGGTCCTGTGCGCTCTCGGGGCCGCGTGGTTCGCGGCGGTGACGGTTCTTTTCGTCCTCTACTGAGACGCGGAGTCTCACCCGGCCGGTTCGCCGAGTCGTCGCTGACCGACGAGGAAGTAGACGGCCGCGCCGACGACGGGGAGGAGAAACGAGAGCGCGGTCCACGCCAGAACCGAGTTGCTGCCGCGGGCGCGGGAGTCGAAGTAGACGTGACCGGGAACCGCGACGTGGAAGACCAGAAAGTACACCGCAAAGCCGAGGAAGTACGCGAGGAGTTCGACGTCGCCGACGACGGCCCACATCGCCGCGAGGGGGACGAACGCGGCGGCGACCAAGCCGACGAGGATGAGTATCGGCGAGCGAGTGGTTGCCATCGGAGGGAGTTACGACCGGCACGGTATCAGTCTTTGTCGGTGCGGGCGGTTCCAGAAGTCATATCCCGAACCGCGGACACCCACAGGTATGGACGACTACGACCTGATCACCCGGAACGCGGCCGAGGTGGTCACGGAGGACGAGGTACGCGCGCTAGCCGAGGACCCGGACGGCAAGCGAGCGTACGTCGGGTACGAACCCTCGGGGGTCCTCCACATCGGCCACATGCTGACGGCCAACAAACTCATCGACCTGCAGGAGGCTGGCTTCGAGATAGTCATCCTCTTGGCGGACGTCCACGCCTACCTCAACGACAAAGGGACGTTCGAGGAGATTCGCGAGACGGCGGACCGCATGCGCGAACAGTTCGTCGCCTACGGCCTCGACGAAGACGACACGGAGTTCGTCCTCGGCTCGGACTACCAACTCGACGAGGAGTACGTCCTCGACACCCACGCCCTCGAACTCGAAACGACGCTCTCGCGGGCCGAGCGCGCGATGTCCGAGATTCAGCGCGGGTCGAACCCGAAGGTGTCGCAGGCGGTCTACCCCCTGATGCAGGCGCTCGACATCGAGTACCTCGATTTGGACCTCGCGGTCGGCGGACTCGACCAGCGAAAGGTCCACATGCTGGCCCGCGAGGTGCTTCCGACCCTCGATTACGAGGTTCGGCCGGCGGTCCACACGCCGATTCTCGCGGACCTCACCTCGGGCGTCGGCAAGATGTCCTCCTCCGACGGCGTCACCATCTCGATGGAGGACACCGAAGCGGACCTGCGCGAGAAGGTGAACAAGGCGTTCTGCCCGCCGACGGCGGACCCCGAACCCGACGCGGAGGGCAACGAACGCGAGAACCCCGTGCTGCAGATATTCAAGTACCACGTGTTCCCGCGGTTCGAGAGCGTCGTCGTCGAACGCCCCGAGGAGTACGGGGGCGACCTGGAGTACGACGACTACGACTCTCTCGCCGACGACGTAGACTCCGGCGAACTCCACCCCGCCGACGCGAAGGGCGCACTCGCGGACTACCTCGACGAACTCGTCGCGCCGGGCCGCGAGAAGATAGCCGAGCAGCGCTCCTGACCGGCGTTTTCGGCTCTCGAATATCGCTCCGGTCGAAACGCTGAGGTGACCGGCGGGACGCCCTCCGATGTGACCGCCGACACCTCTCTGACCGTCGAACGCGACCACGTCGTGACCGACCGCCCGGAGCGAACGCTGTACGCGGACACCTACCGCCGCGAGGGCGCGGAGAACCGACCTGTCGTCGTCTTTCTCTACGGCGGCGCGTGGGAGTCCGGCGCGCGCGGACAGTTCGCCCGATGGGCGATGGACGCCGCCGGAGGAACTCCGGCGAGCAGTCGGACGGAATCCGACGACGCGGCGGCGGAGGGATTCACGGCCGTCGAACTCTCCTACCGCCTCAGCGACGAGGCGACGTTTCCGGCGCAGATACGCGACGTGCGCGCCGGACTGGCGTGGGTGAGAGAGGAGGCCGAGTCGTTCGGCGGCGACCCGGACCGAATCGCCGTCGTCGGCCACTCCGCGGGCGCGCATCTCGGCCTCCTCGCGTCTCTCGCACCGGAGGGGAAGTTCGGAACCGCGAGTCCGTCCGTCGACGCCGCCGTCGGAATCAGCGGTCCGTACGTCTACGACACCGAGAGCGAGAGCGGAGACGACGTGGTCGAACGGTTCCTCGGCGGGACGCCCTCCGAGGTGCCGGACCGCTACGAGGCGGCCCAACCGATAACGCACGTCTCCGGCGACGCGCCGCCGACTGCTCTCCTGCACGGCGAGGACGACGAGGTGGTTCCGACGGCGTCCGCTCGGGCACTCGCCGAAGCGATGGAGGCGGCGGGAGATACGGTCGAACTGCGGACGTATCCCGGCGCGGACCACGTGTTCCTGCACTCGTCGTACTGGTACTCCGAAGTCAGAGAGGACGTGTTCGACTTTCTCCGGCGGTCGCTCTGAGTCGAGTCAGGCCATCCCGAGCATCCCCATCACAGACTGCGCGAGGCCGCCCGCGACGAGGACGAGTCCGACGACGACGAGGGCCAGGCCCGCGGCGACGACGGGTGCAGTCCACGCGACGAGTGCGAATCCGGCGACCACGAAAACGAGACCAGCGATACCCTTCGCACCGAGTTTGTCGAGCATGTCACCCGGTGGCGGCGTCGGTCACCTAAGGGTGCCGTTTATCCGACGACGCCGAGACCGGCTGACGCAACCGCGTCACACCGCCGGTAACGGTCGTGAGCGGTGAGAATCCGACCGAACGGAACCGCGGGTTTAAACAACAAGACAACCAATCGCCCACGTATGGCGAAGAACGACAACGAAAATCAGGGGCGTCGCGACCTGCGGATGCCCGAGGAGGACGAGGTTTTCGCCGTCGTGACGAACATGCTCGGCGCGAACCGAGTCGAAGTGCGATGTGCCGACGGCGTCGAACGGACCGCGCGCATCCCGGGTCGAATGCAGAAGCGAATCTGGATTCGCGAGGACGACGTGGTCCTCGTCGAACCGTGGGACTGGCAGGACGAGAAAGGCGACATCACCTGGCGATACGAGAAGTCCGAGGCGGACCAACTCCGCGACGAAGGACACATCCGGTAACCGTTTTCGAGAGGACGCGCACGTCCGACACCTGTGACGCTTTTACCGCGCCGCCACGTAGTGAGTCGTAGATGAGCGAGGAGTTCGGCCTAATCGCCTCAGACGCCGTCGACGTGCCCGGCGACGAGTGGGAAGAGATAGACGTCTCCGACACGGAGGCGGACCGCATCGCCCGCAGTCGGGACCGCGAGTTCAGCGACTTCCGAAAGCGTCTGAAAGACGCAGACCAGTTCAAGGTCGAACAGTCGGTGTTCGACGACGCCACGTTCGCGGCCATCTACAAACTGGTCCAAGACGGCCACATAGAGGCGTTCGGCGGGCCCATCTCGACGGGCAAGGAAGCCAACGTCTACGAGGCCCTCGGCGACGAGGACACGGACGTCGCGGCGAAGATATACCGCATCAACGCCTCGAACTTCCGCCAGATGCGCGAGTATCTCGAAGGCGACCCGAGGTTCGAGGGCATCGGTCACGACAAAAAGCAGGTCGTCCTCGCGTGGACCCAAAAGGAGTTCGCCAACCTCCGGCGGGCGCGGCAGGCGGGCGTCCGCGTCCCAGAGCCAATCGCCGTCGAACGGAACGTCCTCGTGATGGAACTCGTCGGACTGGTCGAAGACCGGGCGCGGCGACTCGCGGAGGTGAACGTCGAGAACCCCCAGACCGCCTACGAAGTCGTCCGCGAGTACATGCGGCGACTCTACGCCGCGGGCTTGGTTCACGGCGACCTCTCGGAGTACAATATGATAATCCACGAGGGGGAACTCGTCGTCATAGACCTCGGACAGGCGGTGACCGTCCACCACCCGAACGCCGACGAGTTCCTCCGCCGAGACTGCACCAACGTGGCGAAGTTCTTCTCGCGACAGGGGTTAGAGACGGACCCCGCCGACCTCTACGAGTTCGTGACCGCGGCGACGCCCGACCCGTCCGGCGACCCCGACGACCCCGCGGTGACCGACGCCAAAATCGAGGACGACGCCGACGCCGAATCCGAGACCGAAACCCGAGACGACTGACTCGGGTTCGGAGGCGGCCGAGTCTGCCCCTCGGCGGCCGCCGGGCCGTGAGACGCGGACACGGACCGCGACGGCCGAACAAACGCTTAAACCGCTCCACCGGGTAGCGAGAGGCATGCAACACGTGAAGGTCCCGCAGGACCGAATCGGCGTCCTCATCGGCGAAGGCGGCGAGACGATGCGCGAGATAGAAAGCAGAGCCGAGGTTCGCCTCGACATCGACTCCGAGTCGGGGTCCGTCGCGATAGAGTCGGTCGGCGACCCGGTCAGCGGACTGGTCGCGCCGGACATCGTCCGCGCGGTCGGGCGCGGATTCACTCCCGAATCCGCGCTGTCGCTTCTGGACCACGAGATGCGAACGTTCGAACTCGTGGACCTCTCCGATCACACTCGAAACAAAAACGACCTCCAGCGACAGAAAGGCCGACTCATCGGCGAGAACGGCCGCACTCGTCAACTGATGGAGGAACTCACCGGCGCGGAAGTCGTCATCAAAGGATCGACGCTCGGCGTCATCGGCCAACCCGAAGAGGTGCAGGCGGTCCGTCGCGCGGTGGGGATGATACTCGACGGCGCGCCCCACGGCGCGGTGTACTCCTTCCTCGAACGGAAGCACAACGAACTCACCGACGGGTTCGACGTTCGACAGTCCGGATAGCCGCGACCGACGCCGCGCATCGCCCACCTTCGCGACGCGTCTTCTCTCGACTGCGACCGGTGAGTCGCGACACCGGAGAACCGCCCGCTTGCCCGACCACCGTCCCTCCCAGCGGCACCGATACGTATAAACACCCCGATTTCGTGGGTCGTGGTACCACATCTTACCCCACCACCGTGCGCCGGTTTGACAGAGACTCGTGCGACAGGTTTTTATAGAATCGCAAACAACCTCACGACTGAATATGTCTCAGCGAATGCAGCAGGGACAGCCCATGATCATTCTGGGCGACGACTCCCAGCGCACACAAGGGAAGGACGCGCAATCGATGAACATCACGGCCGGCAAGGCCGTGGCCGAGTCCGTCCGGACCACGCTGGGTCCGAAGGGCATGGACAAGATGCTGGTCGACAACTCCGGCGAGGTCGTGGTCACGAACGACGGTGTGACCATCCTCAAGGAGATGGACATCGACCACCCCGCGGCGAACATGATCGTCGAAGTCTCCGAGACCCAAGAGGACGAGGTCGGCGACGGGACGACGACGGCCGTCGTCATCGCGGGCGAACTTCTCGACCAGGCCGAGGAACTCATAGAACAGGACGTCCACGCGACCACCATCGCGCAGGGCTTCCGTCAGGCCGCAGAGAAGGCAAAGGAGATTCTCGACGACAACGCCATCGAAGTGTCCGAAGAGGACCGCGAGACGCTCGTCAAAATCGCCGCCACGGCGATGACCGGTAAGGGCGCGGAGTCCGCGAAGGACCTCCTCGCCGACCTCGTCGTAGACGCCGTACTGGCCGTCGCGGACGACGACGGCATCGACACGGAGAACGTCTCCGTCGAGAAGGTCGTCGGCGGTTCCATCGACAACTCCGAACTCGTCGAGGGCGCTATCATCGACAAGACGCGCGTCGACGAGAACATGCCGTACGCGGTCGAGGACGCAGACGTCGCGCTGTTCGACGGCGCACTCGAAGTCCGCGAGACCGAAATCGACGCCGAAGTCAACGTTACCGACCCCGACCAGCTTCAGCAGTTCCTCGACCAAGAGGAAAAACAGCTGAAGGAGATGGTCGACAAGCTCGTCGACGTCGGCACCGACGTCGTCTTCGTCGGCGACGGCATCGACGACATGGCCCAGCACTACCTCGCGAAGGAGGGCATCCTCGCGGTCCGCCGCGCGAAATCCTCCGACCTCAAGCGACTCGCCCGCGCGACCGGCGCGAGCGTCGTCGGCTCCCTCGACGACATCGAGGAGTCCGACCTCGGCTTCGCCGGCTCCGTCGCCCAGAAGGACGTCGGCGGCGACGAGCGCATCTTCGTCGAGGACGTCGAAGACGCGAAGTCCGTCACGCTCATCCTTCGCGGCGGCACCGACCACGTCGTCGACGAAGTCGAGCGCGCTATCGACGACTCGCTCGGCGTCGTCCGCACGACGCTCGAAGACGGGAAGGTCCTCCCCGGCGGCGGCGCACCGGAGACCGAACTCTCCCTGAAGCTCCGCGAGTTCGCCGACTCCGTCGGCGGCCGCGAGCAGCTCGCAGTCGAGGCGTTCGCCGAGGCGCTCGACGTCATCCCGCGCACCCTCGCTGAGAACGCCGGTCTCGACCCCATCGACTCGCTCGTCGACCTCCGCGCCCGCCACGACGGCGGCGAGTTCGCCGCGGGCCTCGACGCCTACACCGGCGAAGTCATCGACATGGAGGCCGAGGGCGTCGTCGAACCCCTCCGAGTCAAGACGCAGGCCATCGAGAGCGCGACGGAAGCGGCCGTCATGATCCTCCGCATCGACGACGTCATCGCCGCTGGCGACCTCTCCGGTGGCCAGACGGGCGGCGACGACGACGGCGACGACATGCCCGGCGGCGGCATGGGCGGCGGCATGGGCGGCATGGGCGGCATGGGCGGTATGGGCGGCGCAATGTGAACTCCGTCTAGGCTCACACAACCCCACCCACCCCCGACCTCTCGCCTCGAATCGCCTCTCGAACGTCGGCCCGCACGCCGAATCCGGCTTTCTTTCGACCGCTGACTCCGAGAGCGACGGCCTCGTTCGAACCTCCGAGCCGGGCGAAACGCTCTTTCCTCGTGTCGCGGTATCTCGTAGCATGGGCGACCCCGCGTGTTACCGAGAGATCTGTCCCGACTGCGACGCGCAGGTGACCATCGTAGAGGAGGAGTGCCCCGAGTGCGGGCGGTCGTTAGCGGTGAAGTGACGGCTTTGGGACGGTACGAACGGGCACGAGGGGAGTCACGTGAGCGAAGCGAACGTGACTACATCGTGGCCGTGAGGCCGAGTGAAACGAGGCCGAACGGGCACGATGGGATTTGAACCTCGGTCGCAGCGGAGCTGCTCCCTGATTCAAATCCCACGTGGACCCGTTACTCGCGGCTCACTTCGTTCGCCGAGAAGTAACGGGCACGATGGGAGTCACGTGAGCGAAGCGAACGTGACTACGTCGTGGCCGTGAGGCCGAGTGAAACGAGGCCGAACGGGCACGATGGGATTTGAACCCACGACCGTCGGATTAGAAGTCCGACGCTCTTTCCGGACTGAGCTACGTGCCCTCGGTTACACTCAAACCCCGATAGATGAAAAGCGATGCGGGTTCGGTCCGCTACCCGTCGAATCGGTACAGCGAGGTGACCGCGGGGAGTCGGTTGAGCATCCAGATTGCGACGGGAAGCCCGACGACGGTGACGGCGAGGAACGACGCCACGTTCGCCCAGACGAATCCGAGCCACCACCCGACGAGGACGAAGTAGAGGGCGCGCACGAGGAGCGAACGCTGGCCGCGGGCGGCGTCGGGGACGGTCCGAGAGCGCGGTTCTTTCAGGGTCAACACCGCGGGGACGAGGTTGACGAGTTTGATTCCGACCGGGGCGAGAACGACGGTCACAGTCAGCGCCCACGCGAGGTTGACGACGACGGGCGTCGCCCACCACCCGACGAGGACGAACCAGAGGGCGCGCACGAGGAGGGAACGGTCTTTCATACTCGAAGAAAGTCGCCCGAGGGGGAAAGCGCCGTCGAATAGAGCTTCGGAGAGCAGTCTGAAGAATAGAGCCGCGAGCGACCGGAGGAAGCGAGCGGCCTTTTTTGGTCCAGCTTTTTTGCCCGAGCGGTGAGCGAAGCGAACCCGAGGGCGAAAAAAGCTGGAGGTGTAGCGGCAACCCTAAGTCCGACAGACGAGAAACGGGCGACGATGAAGGTCATCGGAACCGTGGGCCTCCCGGGAAGCGGCAAAGGCGAGGCCGCCGCCGTCGCCCGCGAGGAGGGCGTCCCCGTCGTGACGATGGGCGACGTCATCCGCGAGGAGTGTCGCAAGCGGGGACTCGACCCCGCGGAACACCACGGCGAGATAGCCACCGCGCTCCGCGAGGAGGACGGCCCGGAGGCCATCGCCGAGCGCTCGATACCGCTCGTAGAGGAGAAACTCGAAGTCGCCGACGTCGTCCTCGTGGACGGTCTGCGCTCGGGCGTCGAACTCGAGTGCTTCGAGATGGCGTTCGGCGACGAGTTCGTCCTCGCGAGCATCGAAGCGCCCTTCGAGGTTCGCGCCGAACGGCTTCTCGACCGAGCGCGCGACGACAGCGACAGCGACAGAGAGGCGCTGAAAGACCGCGAAAAGCGGGAGCTCGGGTTCGGGATGGGCGAAGCGATGGACCGCGCGGACGTCCGAATCGAGAACACCGACACGCTCGAACGGTTCCGCGAGCAGGTGTCTGTGCTCCTGCGCGAGGGGCCCGACGGACTGCAGACGACACGCGAGGTGAGAGAATGATACACAGCATCGAGGCGCGAATCGTCGCGCCCGTCCGAGAGACGGAAGTGACGGACAGAGTCGAAGACGCCGTCCGGACCCTCTTTCCGAACGTCGAGTTCGAATACGAGGCCGGACAGTTGGTCGGTGAGACGCACTCGCTCGACCGGTTTTCGGAGCGACTTCACGAACAGGAGATACTCGACACCGCGCGCCGGGAGTTCGAGAAACGCGCCGACGACGAGGGCTTTTCGTTCGCGCTGAAGAAACAGGCGGCGTTCAAGGGAGTGATAAACTTCGCCGTCGGCAACCCGGACGAACTCGGGGACATCGAAGTCCACGTCGCCGTCCGCGAACCGTCCGTAGAGGAGTTCGTCGACCACATCGCCCCGCCCACCGAGGACGGGAAACCGCTGGATTTCGACCGCTAGCCCCCGGACCGTCCGCCCCGTTACTCTCCGTCGAACAGGTCCGCGTGACGAGAGGCCAAGTCCGTGTACGCCCCCGAGTGGTACGCCTCGAACGTCTCCGCGGGGTCCACGTCCGTCTCCGAAAGCGGCGTGACGCGCGCGGGGACGCCGCGGACGAACGACTCGGGCGGTATCTCGTACCCGTCGGGGACGACGGTTCCGGACGCGACGATGCTGTCTGCGCCCACCACGACGTCGGTGTTGACCGTCGCGTTGAACCCGACCAACGCCCCGTCTTCGACGTGCGTCTCGTTCAACACGGCACCGTGGCCGACCATGACCCGTTCTCCGAGAGTGGCGGCGTGCAACACGGCGTTGTCGCCGACGTGGGACTCACGTCGCACTCGCACCGACGACACGTCGCCGCGGAGGACGACGCCCGGCCAGACGCTGGCATCCGCACCGACGGTCACGTCTCCGACCAGCGTCGCGTCCCGACTCACCCGCGCGTCCTCGTGAATCTCGGGTTTCTTCCCCTCGAACTCGTACGTTCTGCTGTCCATAGGGGGTGTACGGACCACAGTACCATGGTAGTTGGTAACGCGCAGAACGGGGCGGTGTGACCGAACCGGAGTCGGGTCGGGGAGACGCGAAGACGAGACGTCGCTCGCGAGAACCACCTCCCGCGGCGGAGTTCGATATCAGGTTCCGTCGACGACTTCGACGACGACTTGGCTCTCGTCGCGCGGCGACTCGCGGTAATCGTGGGAGACGGCGACGGTGTACTCGTCGACGGTGAACTCGACGCTGACCGCGGAGTTCGACTCTCTGGCGTGAGCGAGGAGGCTGACTACCGCGTCCGTCTCGACTCGGTGGTACAGCGGTTCGAGGTCATCGACCGGAACGTCCTCCATGTCGGCCAAAATTCGGAGCGTCTCCCCTATCACAGACTCCGATTCCTCGCCCAGAGCGTGGACTGCCACGCAGTTGGCGTCTTCGGGAGGAGTCTCGTCGCTCGTGACCATGTCAGTTTGTGAGACTGTTGCTATAATATACTTGTGCCAGAACATATATCATACTCTCCGAGATGCGGGGACGAGAGCCCGGAGGCAGAGAGTCAAACGGCCAGCAAGAACACCAACGCGACGCCGATGAACGCGACTTTCAAGGCGGTGTTGACGGCGACGACTTTCGACCCGAACCGGGGTCCCCAGATGCCGTACTGGAAGGGGATAGAGCGTTTGAACGTCGAGACGGCGAACGAGACGATACCGCCCAGAAGCATCGTCGCCACCGCCGTCCGCGGCGTGAACGCCTCTCCGACCATGGGGGCGATAGTCGCCGCGCCCGCCGTCGTATCGAACGCGAAGACGGCGATGACGGGGATGGACGCGCCGGGGAGGCCGACGAACGTCGCGAGAGGGTCGGCCGCCGCGGTGAACGATTCGAGGTCCGTCGTCCGCACGACGAGCGTCACGACGAGATAGACGACGACCAATCGGGGGACGATACGCTTCAGTTTCGGCCACGTCTTCCGCGCCGCCTCGGCGACGACGGTTCGGCGCGAGTCACTGCCCTCGTCGCCCACGCCACCGTCCGCCTGAGTCGTGACGGTTCTATCGACGTTTCGCTCCGAAAGGAGCGCCGCCCCCGCGAGGACGCCGACGGCGGTGATGGCCAACGAAATCGCCGCCCGCGTCCCGACGTACAACACCCCGACTTCCACACCGAGGATGGGAACGAGGACGGGCACGTAGAACGTGAAGATGTGCTGGACGAACCCGAAGAACGTGTTCATCGTGACGGCAACGAGCGTCGCCCTGTCGTCGAGCATCCCCGACTCGCGGAACTCCGCGAGCATCCCGTACCCCGCAGTCGTCGAGGCGGCGGTGGTGAAGATGGCCGTGCCCACCTCGTCGGGGAGGTTCGCGGGGCGCGTCAGATAGCGCGAGACGGCCGCCACGTAGTCCACCACTCCGAACCCGACGGCGACGTTCGCGAGGAACACGCCGACGGCGATGAGGACGGCGATGTTGGCGACTCGCGGGACGACCTCCCGAAGAACGGGCCACAACGTCTCGAACGTCTGCACGGACTGCACGTTCGGTGGTCGGGTGCGGCGGGCCTAATCGGCGTCGGTTCGTCGGCGTGCGAGTTCAGACGAGCAACTGCACGGAGGCGAAAAGCACCAACACGCCGAGGACGTCGCAGGTGTTCGTCACCACGGGGATGACCACGTCGTCGGGGTCCAGTTCGAACCGGTACGCGGCGTACGTGGTGACGAGGGTGACGGCGACGGCGAGAAACGCCAGTGCGATGCCGGAGAGGAGGGCGACGGCGACGACGGTCGAAACCGGGAGTCGGACGCCGCCGAGAAGCCCCGTCAGTCCCCACGCGCCGACGCCGATGACCGGAAAGACGGTCACCGAAAGCGCGATGGTGGCGAGGGCGTTGCCCGCCAGTTCCTCGTCCGTCGGGTCGAACGAGAGCGTCCCGAGGTGAAGCGCCGTCGAGAGGCGCGCGGCGAGGATGCTCCCGAGGTTCCCCGCGGTGCCGATGGTGACGGGAACGAGAGCGAGGAGGGAGGGAAACCGGAGGAGTTGCGCCTCGAAGCTTCCGAGGACGAGTCCGCTCCCCAGTTCCACGAGCGTCAACACGAGGAGAACGGGGAGCATCGCCCGCGTGATGGCTCGAACCGTCCACTCGGTCCGCATTCAGACGACACCTCCGACGAACAGGACGACCCGGACCGCGACGAGCAAAAAGAGGACGCCGAACACGTCGCCGGTGGTGGTGACGAGAGGGCCCACGAGTGTGTCCGGGTTGTGTCCCCGCCGGTAGCCCGCGAACACGACGACTACGACGACGACGGTGAGCGCGAGGCCCGAGAGGACTCCCGCGACGAAGGCGACGGCCGCGAGCACTCCCACTGACGCCACGTCGCGGCCGAGCAAACTGAGAAGCGCGAAGGCGACGACGGAGGCGAACACCGACGCGAGGACGCCGTTCGCCAACGCCGCGGCGGCGGCGGCCCGGAGTCGTTCGTCGGCCGCGGAGACGCGAGGTTCGATGAGGCCTTGGTGGAGAGCGGTGGCGATGCGCGCGCCGAGAGAGCCGTAGACGTTCCCCCGCGTCGCGAGAAGCGCCGGGACGATGACGAGCAGTCCGGGTACCGCTTCGAGTTCGGAGTCCATCCCGCTGAGAACGACGCCGGCCAAGAGCCCACCAACGAGGCTGGCGACGAGTGCCGGAAGCGCCTCTCTGTACGCTTCCGCGGCGGCGTCGCCCAGTGTCATGGGGAGACGAACGGACCCGGAGGTAAAAAGTCGGGCGTCTGCGGACGCCGTCCGCCCGTAATGGGGTCGCTAACCACGCGTCGTATTTTGTGATATTACCAGATACCTCCAAAAAATGCCTTACGCCGAACAGCCGACGAATCGTACCGACGTGAGTTGTTCGCCAGTCGCGGCGACGGAGATGTCGGTATCGGAACGTCCCGTCGTCACAACGGATCGAGTCGGAGATAGACCACGACGACTGCGAGTCAGATGAACGCGCGCGCACTCGCGACACTCGTCGTCGCGTTCGCCTGTGTCACCTCGGTGGGCGTCGCCTCCACGACGCTCGAATCGTCGCTCTCGTCGACGCCGGACGAGGTCATAAACGTCGGTCACGAACTCATCCCCATCAGTCAGTCCGACACCGGGACGTTGAAGGAGGCGATTACCGCCGCCGGAGACGGGTCCGGAGACACCTCGGCGGAGAAGTCGTCGGACGGGTCGTTGACGACGCGGGACGACGACGGCGGTGACGAAGAGCGGAATCGACGGAGCGGCGACGACGGAAGCTCCGGGCAACAGCAAAAAGACGCCGAGAAGAACCGACAGTCCGGGTCCGGACAAGAGGAGAGCCAGCAGTCTCTCGGCGGGTTCGGGAACGTTCCCGACCCCGGACAGAGTTGGATACCGCTCCTGATAGCGGTTCTCGTGTTGGCGCTTCTCGTCCGGTACCGCGACCGGGTCGCCGCGTTCCTCGAACCGCCCGAGAACCGCGCGTCCGAAGAACCGGTCGGCGTCCCCGCGCCCGAGAACGACGTCGAACGGGCGTGGGTCGATATCCTCGGCGCGACGCGCGTCGAGAACCCCTGGAAGAAGACGCCCGCCGAATGCGCGGACGAGGCCGTCGAGAGCGGTCTCGACCCCGACGCGGTCCAGCGCATCCGGCGCGTCTTCGAGGAGGTCACGTACGGCGAACGCGAGGTGACCGAGGCGCGCCGCGCCGAAGTGCACCGCAACCTCGCGCGTCTCGACGTGCGAACCGACGTCCGGGCCGACGGCGGCGAGCGAAACGCGACAGAGCGAACGTCGTCGGATCGGCGTGCAAACAACGAGGAGAGACGATGAGACGACGCCTCCGAATCGCACTCGGCATCGCGGGCGCTTGCGTCCTGTCTCTCGCTCTCCTCGTCGTCGCCGTCCCGGCCGTTTCCGAGGCGTTCCCGTCCGATGCGCTCGTCGAAGCGGTCGGGAGCGACTACGTTCTGGCCGCCGCGGTGGGCGTCGTCGCCATCCTGTTCGTCGTTGCTGTCGTCGCTCGTCGCGGACTGGACGGCGTCGACCAAGCGACGATGCCGAACCCGGAGACGGTCCAACACGCCGCCTACCCCGGCGTCCGGTTCGACCGGACCGTCACGGAGCGTCTCCACCTGCTTCCGCACCGTCCGACCGAGGAGGAAAAGCGGCTCCGAGCGCGGATTCGCCGGGCGGCCGAACGGGAGGTGATGCGCCGCGAAAACGTCTCTCAGGAGAGAGCCAGCGAGATGATCGAAAGCGGCGAGTGGACCGACGACGACGCGGCGGCGACGTTTCTGAGCAACGCCAGACGGCCGTGGATAGGGGCGCGCCTCCGCGCTCTCGTCTCTCGGCGGTCGTGGTTCCAGACGGGCGCGCGGCGCGCGGCCGACGAAGTCTGCCGCCTCGGCGGCGTCGAACCCGGAACAGGAACCGGTGGAGAGAACAGCGAGTCCGCCGTGAGTACGGCGAGTGCGGCGGGCACCGCGGGAGGCGAGCGATGACCGCCGTTCGCCGGACGCACCGGTGGCGGGGCGTCGTCGCCATCGCCTTGCTCGCGAGCGCAGTCGGCGTGTTCGCGACGAGACCGCTGGTGTTGCTCGCCGGTGCGGTCGGCGCGGGATTCGCGGCGTACCCGTGGCTTCGGTCCCCGCCGTCGGTCGAACTCGACGTGACGCGCTCTCTGACGCCGACCGACCCGGCGGCGGGCGACGACGTGACGGTGACCGTCCGCGTTCGCAACGTCGGCGACTCGACGCTCTCGGACCTCCGTATCGTCGACGGCGTCCCGCCGATGCTGACGGTGAGTAACGGGACGCCGCGGCACGCGGCGTTCCTGCGGCCGGGGTCGACGACCGAGTTCGAGTACGACGTGGAGGCCGCGCACGGCCGCCACCAGTTCGACCCCGCGACGGTCGTCGCACGCGATATAACCGGCTCGACCGAAGTCGAGACGTCCGTCTCGGCGGACGCCGCAATCGAGTGCGCGGCGGCCGTTCCGGAGGTTCCGCTTCGAGAGCAGACGACGCTCGGAAGCGGTCGGGTGTTGACGCCCGACGGCGGAAGCGGTATCGAGTTCCACAAGACCCGCGAGTACAACACGGGCGACCCGATGTCCCGAATCGACTGGAAGCGCCGGGCGAAGACGGGCGAACTCACCACCATCGAGTTCAGAGAGGAGCGACCGGCGTCCGTGCTTCTCTGTCTCGACGCGAGAGCGTGCGCCTACCGCGCCGCGAGCGAAGACGAACCCAACGCCGTCGCGTGCAGTCGGGAGGCCATCTCGCAACTTCTGACCGCGGTCGGAAACGGCCGGGACGCGGTCGGTCTGGCCGCCGTCGGCCGGGAACTCTGTTGGCACCGACCGGGACGCGGCACCGACCACCTCGCGGACGCCCGGCAGTTACTCGCGAGTCACCGGACGTTCTCTACGGTGCCGCCCGCAGTCGACGCCGACTGGTCTCCGAGCGGGCAGTTCGACGAACTACGCCGCCGTCTCGGGGACCAGACGCAGGTGTTCCTCTTCTCGCCGTTGACCGACGAGGAGGTGGCGTCGTTCGCGCTGGAACTTGAGAACAGTCGAACCGCGGTCACCGTCGTCTGTCCGGACGTGACGACGGCCGAGACGCCCGGCAGTCGGTTCGCGGCGGTCGAACGGGAGGAGAGAGTCCGGCGACTTCGAGGCGGCGGCGTCACCGTCGTCCCGTGGTCGCCGAGCGAACCGCTCGGTCCGGAACTGCTCCGGGCGAAGGAGCGCGGCCTGTGACGTTCGTCTCGCACCCGACGCGGTTCGGGAGCGTCCTCTCTCTGGGCCTCGCCGTCGTCGCGGTGGCCCTCGTCGCGTCCGGCGGTGACGGCGGACCGGGCGTCTCTCTGGGCCTCGCCGTCGGCCTCGTCTGTCTCGGAACGCTCGCGATGGCGTCGGCCGCGGGCGTCGGCGGCGACGACGGATACCGGTCGCTGGAGGCGGTTCTCCTCGTCGTCGGCGTCGGGTTGTCACTCGCGGGCGTGGGTTTCGGAACGCTCGAAGCGGAAACGTTACCGCTGCGAATCGTCCTCGCGGCCGGACTCCTCGGCGTGAGTCTCCTCGGCGCGGGACTCGCTCCGGCGCCCGCGGTCCGACCGCGCCACCTCGTCGGCGTCGGCACGGGCGTCCTCGTCGTCGCCGTCGTCCTCGCCGGACTGATGACCGAGGTGGGCTCGCTCTCGCTTCTGTCCGCGATGGCCGCCGTCGTCGTCGCGTGGGACGCGGGCGAGAACGCCGTCTCGCTGGGCGAACACGTGGGGCGGCGCGCGCGGACGTGGCCCGTCGAACTCGGGCACACGGGCGCGTCGGCGTCGTACGGCACCGTCGTCGTCGCGGCGACGTTCGGCGTCACCGAGTTGAACGTGACGGACGTTCCCCTCACGGCGCTACTCTTGCTTCTCGGCGGCGCGGTGGCGCTCCTCGTCGCGTTGTCGAACTGAGAAGAGCGAACCCCCAACCGTCACATCCCGCCGCGGTCGCCCGTTTTCTCGCCGCGGCCCCACTCGGAACGCCGTGACGTCTTACCGTCGAACCTGTCTCTCGACGGACGGAACGTCGAGCCTATCGAGGATGTCGTCGATTACGTCGCGCCTGTCGACGTTCTCGACGCGCGCGTCCGGCGTGAGAACGAGCCTGTGCGCCAACACGGGTCCGGCCATCCGCTTCACGTCGTCCGGCGTCGCGTACTCTCGCCCGCCGACGGCGGCGACTGCTCGACTCGCCTCGAACAGTCGCTGGGTCGCCCGCGGCGACGCGCCGGAGCGAACGCGTCTGTCCTCGCGCGTCGCGCGCGTCACCTGCGTGACGTACCGCCGAACCTCGCGGCCGACGTGGACGCGTTCGGGCGCGTCCCGAATCGCCTCCGCGACGCCCTGCGCACAGACCGTACTCGCCGAGGGCGTCTGCGCCGTCCGGTCAGCCCGCCGGTCGAGGATTTCGAGTTCTCCCTCCTCGTCGGGGAAGCCGAGACTCGTCTTGACCGCAAAGCGGTCTTTCTGGGCTTCGGGGAGTTCGAAGGTCCCCTCCTGTTCGGCGGGGTTCTGCGTGGCGATGACGAAGAAGGGACTCGGCAGTTCGTACGTGTCGCCGTCCACCGTCACCTGTCCTTCCTCCATCGCTTCCAGCAGCGCGGACTGCGTCTTCGGCGACGCGCGGTTTATCTCGTCTGCGAGGACGACGTTCGCAAACACCGGCCCGGCTTGGAAGTCGAACGTGCTGGTTCGCTCGTCGTAGACGTGCGTCCCCATCACGTCGGCGGGGAGCAAGTCGGGCGTGAACTGTATCCGCGAGGCCGAAAGCCCCAACGCCGTCGCGAACGACCGCGCGGTGAGCGTCTTTCCGGTTCCGGGCACGTCCTCTAAGAGCACGTGACCCCGCGAGAGATACCCGACGAGTATCGATTCCAAGACGGAGCGGTCCGCGATGACCGCGTTCGACAGTTCGTCGAGAATCATCTCGCACTGTCTCGAACAGTCTGCAACGTCCATGGTTGAGAAAGCCCCGTGCGGAGCATTAGTAGACCCTAGATAAACGGGGGGTGAGCGCCCGAGTCGCCGGACCGTCAGCACAGGTCCGGCAGTCGGCTATTCCGGCGTTTAACGTCGCCCTTATCGCCGATTCGCGGGCGAGACGGGTCGGAGGTGGCGATGCCGTGACCGCCGGGGCGACGAGAGTGGACCCGCCCGGAGTGGCTTCAGTCGCCGAACGGACCGAGTCCGCCCATGCCGCCCATGCCGCCGCCACCGCCGTCTTGGTTCTGCATCTTCTTCATCATGCGCTGCATGTCGCCGTCGCCCATCCCTTGGAACTGCTTCAGCGTGCGCTCCATCATCTTGTGCTGTTGGAGCAGTTCGCGGACGAGTTCCTCGTCTTGTCCGGACCCCTTCGAGATGCGCTCGACGCGCGCCGCGCCGATGATGCGCGGGTTCTCCAACTCCTCGTCGGTCATGGAGTCCATGATGACGTCGAACGACCGCATCCGGTCTTGGGTGACGTCCATCGCGTCGTCCGGCAACTGGTCTTTCAACCCGCCGCCGAGGCCCGGAATCATGTCGAGGACCTGGTCCAACGGACCCATGTTGTTCATCGCCTCCATCTGTTTTTGCATGTCCTTCAGCGTGAACGACCCCTTCATGATGTCCTCGGGGTCCCAGTCGTCGTCCCCTTCTTGGGTCTCCGCCATGGCGCGTTCGACCCGTTCGGACAACTGCTTCAGGTCGCCCATGCCGAGGAGCCGAGAGATGAAGCCGTTCGGCTCGAATCGCTCGATGTCTTGGACCGTCTCGCCGGTACCGAGGAAGGAGATAGAGGAGTCCGTCTCGTTTACCGCGGTCAACGCGCCGCCGCCTTTCGCCGTCCCGTCGAGTTTCGTGATGACGACGCCGCCGATGCCGACGGAGTCGTCGAACTCGCGGGCCTGTTCTTTCGCGCCCTGTCCGATGGCCGCGTCGAGGACGAGAAGCGAGAGGTCCGGTTGGACGACGCCCTCTATCTCCTCTATCTCGTCGATGAGGGAGTCTTCGAGGGCGTGCCGACCCGCCGTGTCCACGATGTGGACGTCGGCGTCGTCCGTCGCTTCGAGTCCGTCGCGGGCGATTTGGACCGGGTCCTCGCCCTCTGGGTCGCCGTAGAAGTCCACCTCGGCGCGTTCGCACATCTGTTTGGCTTGGTCGTACGCGCCGGGGCGGAACGTGTCCGTCTGGATGACCGCGGGACGGAGTCCCTTCTTCGAGAACCACCACGCCATCTTCGCGGCGGTGGTGGTCTTGCCGGACCCCTGCAGACCGGCGAGCATGATGGTCTGCGGTTCGAGGGGGATGTCGGTTGACTCGCCGATGAGATCGACGAGTTCCTCGTACACTATCTTGAGGACGTGATCGCGCGCGGAGGTGCCGCCCGGCGGTTCTTCCTCCGTCGCGCGCTCTTTGATGGACGAAGAGAGGTCCATCACGAGGCTCACGTCGACGTCGGCGGAGAGCAAGGAGCGTTGAATCTCCTTGACTATCTCCTCGACGTCCTCCTCGCTGAGACGGGACTTCCCCTGCAGTTTGTCGAGACTGCCGCGAAGGGAACTCCCGAGATTGTCGAGTACCATTGAGACAGTCTACGCGAGGGGACGTGTAAAGGCTTTATCCGTCGGTCCGGCGGCGGCGAGGCGAGACCCCGGTCGTCCGGCGGACGCCGTCTCCCGGCGACGGCGTTCCGGTTCGGCGGCGATAGCCTCGTTTCGGTCCGCTAGGCCAAAGCATAACACGAATCCGCTCGACTCTCGATTCGATGACCGAGATTCTCGTCCTCGACCAGTCGGCCCACGGCGTCCCCGCGAGCGAGTACGCAGAGACCCTCAGAGAGCGACTCCCCGACGCGACGGTTCACCTAGCGGAGACGACGGACCGAGCGGTCGAACTGGCCGCGGACGTGCCGATTATCACCGGTACCAGCCTCCCCGACGACGTCCTCGACGCCGCCGAGGAACTCCGGCTTTTCGCCTGCGGGTCGGCGGGGTACGGCCACCTTCCCCTCGACGAACTGGACGAACGCGGCGTCACCGTCACGAACGCCTCGGGCGTTCACGGCCCGAACATCGCAGAACACGTCCTCGGGTGGCTTCTCGTCTTCGCCCGCCGCCTCGACGAGGGCATCCGCCGCCAACGACGCCGCGAGTGGCGGCATTTCCAAGGGTTCGGCGAGTTGGGCGACGCCACCGTCGCCGTCGTCGGACTCGGGGCAATCGGACAGGCCGTCGTCGAACGACTGGACGCGTTCGGCGTCGATACTGTCGGGGTGCGCTACACGCCCGAGAAGGGCGGACCGACCGACGAGGTGTTCGGCTTCGACGAGATAGAGTCGGCGCTGACCGACGCAGATTACGTCGTCCTCGCGTGTCCTCTCACCGATGCGACGCGGGGCCTCATCGACGCCGACGCCCTGAACGCCCTTCCGGACCACGCCGTCGTCGTCAACGTCGCCCGCGGCCCCGTCGTCGATACCGACGACTTGGTCGCGAAACTCAGGCGGAACAAGATACGCGGGGCGGGTCTCGACGTGACGGACCCGGAGCCGCTTCCGACGGACCACCCGCTTTGGGAGTTCGAGAACGTCCTCTTGACGCCGCACGTCTCCGGATACACGCCCCACTACTGGACGCGACTGGCGGACATCCTCGCGTCGAACGTCGAACGAATCGAAGAGAGCGGGTCCTACGAGGAGTTAGAGAACCAAGTGCTCCCGTGACCCGCCGTCCGGGGATTCTTTGACCGCGACCCCGAATCGACGCGTATGGCATCCGTCGCCGGACTCTCGACCGCCACCTATCTCGCGTTCTGCGGCGCGGCCCTCGCTTTGGTCCTCACGCCCGGTCCGGACACGATGTACGTCCTCGCCCGCGGGATGCAGGGCCGCGGCGCGGGCGTCCGGTCGGCGTTCGGCATCTCCGCGGGCGTGTTACTCCACACCGCGGCGGCGACGTTGGGTCTCGCCGCACTCCTCCGCGCCGCCCCGACGGCGTACCGACTACTGAAGTACGTCGGCGCGGCGTATCTCGTCTACCTCGGCGTGACCGCACTCCGCGACGACGAGTTCGACCCGCAGGTGGAGACGGACCCCGAAGGGAGTTTCCGTCGGGGCGTCCTCGTGAACGCCCTGAACCCGAAGGTGGCGCTTTTCTTCCTCGCGTTTCTCCCGGGATTTGCGGGTTCGGGCGACGGAACCGGGGTCAGGATGGCGCTTCTTGGCGCGACGTACGCCCTCCTGACGGCGGCGTATCTCTCGGTCGTCGCTCTCGCGTCCGGACGCGCCGGAGACGCACTCGAATCGACGCGCCTCTCGTCCGGACTCAACTGGGTCGGCGGCGGCGTGATGGTCGCACTCGGCGTCGGCGTCGCTCTGGAGTGAACGCGCAGAGTCGGCGTCGGAGGGCGACGTTCGCGGACGCACCCTGCGAGTCAGTCGGCGAAGAACTCCTCTTCTCGGTAGAACAGATAGAACGTCAGAACCATGAACGCCGTCGACACGACGCCCGTAATCGCGCCGATGAGGAAGTACTGCATCCCTCCGAGCAACCAGAGTTGGCCGAGATACAGAGCGAGAGCCGTCCCCACCAGGTAGTAGATGGGACGCCACAGGGAGGTGAAGTAGACGACGATGCCCGAGACGAACAGTACGGCGATGACGATGAATCGCGCGGCATCGGAGTCGGCCACGAACGGGGCCGCGAAACCGAGATAGAGGTGAATCCCGGTCAGAACGAGCGCGAGGACGACGAGGAGCCGATGTAACCAGCGTCTTTCGTCTCGGTCGCGTCGTTCGAGTTTCATTCTCTCACCTCCGTAGTTCGGTGCGACGCGCGTAATAACTTTTCACTCGCTGACAGAGAGCCACGCCCACCGATTCGGCGCCGGTCACGTCGCTTACGGGTACTACCGGCAAAACGAGAGAATCGGGGCGCAGGCGCGAGAGAGCGGCGGGGTTACTCCGCGTCTTCTCGGCCCAGCAGTCGGTTGACCATCCGTTCGGGGTCGAACCGTTCGATGTCACCGTAGCCCTGTCCGACGCCGAGAAACAGGATGGGCTTGCCCGTGACGTAGGCGATGGAGATGGCCGCACCGCCGTTGGAGTCGGCGTCGGCCTTGGTGAGGATGGTGCCGTCTATCTCGGCGGCGTCGTCGAACTTCTTCGAGCGTTGGACCGCGTCCTGTCCGGCGACGGCTTCGTCGACGAAAAGCGTCATATCCGGGTCCACGACGCGGTCTATCTTCTCTAACTGCGACATGAGGTCGTTCGACGTGTGCAGTCGGCCCGCGGTGTCTCCCAAGACGACGTCTATGTCGTGGGCTTCCGCGTACTCAACGCCGTCGTAGAGGACGGCCGCCGGGTCACCGCCCTGTTCGTGGGTGATGAGTTCCTTGCCGAGGTTGTCGGCGTGCTTGCGAATCTGCTCGTTCGCACCCGCACGATAGGTGTCCCCGTTCGCGAGCACCGTCGAGAGGCCGCGTTCCTCGAAGTACCGCGCCATCTTCGCGATGGACGTGGTCTTGCCGACGCCGTTGACGCCGGTGAAGATGATGGTGACCGGCTTGTCCGCCTCGCGGACTCGCTCGTCGAAGTCGAACTGACCGACGCTTATCACGTCGTAGAGGGCGTCGTGAAGCGCCTCCGAGACGAGTTCGCCCGTGGTTTCGACCTGCGCGCGCGTCTCGCCGAGCATCTTCTCGCGGATGGTGTCGAGAATCTCTTCTGCCACGGTCATCTCGACGTCGCTCTCTAAGAGCGCCATCTCCAGTTCCCACAGGGGGTCTTCGAGGTCCTCTTCCTCGATGATTATCTTCCCGGTGGCGAACGCCGCCGCGCGCTTCAGGCGGCCCGCGCCGGACTTTTTCGTCTCGTCTTTCGCGAGTGCCTCCGACGCCGCGTCCGAGGCGATAGACTCGTACTCTTCGGATTCGGCGTCGTCGGTGTCCGTGTCTGCGTCCGCATCCGCGTCCGTAGCGTCGCGGGACTCCGTCTCGCGGCCCGCCGACCCTCGTTCGGCGACGTCTTCGAGGTCGGGAACGGAGTCGTCGGTCTCCGCGTCGGCCGACGCGTCCGCGGCGTCGGGGACCCGTTTTTCAGCCTCCTCGGTCGGTTCGGGGTCGGCGTGAAGCGACGCGTCCGCCGTCGCGTTCGGTTCGACTTCGACCTCCGAGTCGGCGTCTTCGGCCTCGGAGTCCGCGGCGGCCTCCTCGGCGGGGGCCGCGTCCTCCGCGCCCGCGGGACCGACGTCCGACGCTGCGTCGGCCGACGCGTCCGCGGCCGTCGCCGGTTCGGGGTCGGTCGTCCCGGGCGCTTCCGACTCCGTCTCGGCGTCGGTCGGCGAGGGCTCCTCGACGTCGTCGGCCGCCTCGGCTCTCTCTTCTGCTTTCTCCTCGGCGGTGTCCTCGACGTCGTCGCGGAAACTCTGGAGTTTCTTTTTCAGTCCGTCAAACATCGTGATAGGGTGGGGGGCGCGACGCTACCGCGTCACGGTAGGGGATTTACTGGTCTTCGTCCTGCTGCTGCATCTGCTGCATCTGCTGTTGCTGCATCTGCTGTTGCATCTGCTGGGCCTGCTGTTCGAGCTCGCTGCTCTCGTCTTCGAGTTCGTCGACTTCGTCTTCGAGGTCGGAGATGCGGTCGTCGAGCGCGTCCTGCTTCGTGCGCAGGGCGTCGATGGCGTCGTCTTGCTCTTGTTCGGCCGCGTAGTTGCTGCCGAGTCCGACGATGACCTCGTCTATGTCTTGGACTTCCGCGCGGAGGTACGCGCCGCCGCCGAGCGGAACCTGAACCGTCGAGCCGGTTTCGAGCGTCTCGATGGCTTCGACGGCCTCGTCTATCTCGTCTTGTTCGACTTCGAGATCCTCGATGTCGCCTTCGAGCTCCTCGATCTCCTCGTCGATAGCCTGCAGTTCCTGAGAGAGCTGCTGGAGTTGCTGCTGACCGCCACCCATCATTGGGCGGACACCTCCTCGAGGTCGATCTGGGTACGCTTCAGGCCGTGTCGGCTCCCGACGTTGGCGTACACTCGTTCGCGGGCGACGTTCTCGTTGGGCGCGTCGACCTCAGTCTCGAACTGACGGTAGCTGTCGCGGCTTTGGTACCGACCGCTCACCGTAAATTGGCTCATACTCCGAGGGAGTGGATGCGCGGGGAAGTATCTTCCTACTCGGGACACTATCCGGCGGCCAATCGCAGGTCGAGCGAACGCGAGACGGCGACGAGAACCGTCGGTCCGAGGGCAAAAAGCGAGGGGACGAAAGCGGCGGAGCGGCGGCAGAAGACGCGAGAACGACGACCGAGTCGGAACGGCCGCGGCCGTCTCGGAGCGGTCAGTCGATGTAGTCGAGTGCGTCCTCGACGCGCCCGATTTCGGGACCGGTCGTCTCCTCGCCGACGACGTAGTCGGCGTCGTTCGCGACGAGGCCGGAGCCGACGAGGGGTGCGCCGTAGTTGACCGTCCCGATATCCGCTCGAACGTCGAGGAGGTCCTCGAGCGCTTCGAGTTCGGGTTCGCGGGACTTCGGGTGACAGAGGACGCCTCTGTCGTTCGCGACGGCGGCGGTGCCGATGGTGCGTACGTCCGCGAGGTCACCGTGTTCGACGGGGACTCCGAGGGCCTCTTCGACCGCTTCGACCGCCTCGTCGGAGAGGTCCGGGTGGACGCACGCGCCGTAGTTGTTCGCGAGCACGACGTTTCCGGCGGCGTTGATTCGACCGGGGAGTTCCGTCACCGGGAGGTCTGCCGCTTCGGCGATGGCCTCCTTCTCGCGGTCGGTCGCGCGGGCTGAGACGAGAACGCCGTTCTCGTTGCCCATCGCGAGTGCGCCGACGGTACTCGACCCGCCGACGGTCGTCTTCACGGCCGGAACGCCGAGTTCGTCGCTCATCGACTCGACGAGGCCCTCGTCCGCGTCCGGGCGGACGAGAAGCACGTCGTCGGTGGCGCGAGCGAAGACGCCGACGTACGACGAACCGGCGAAGGAGGCGCGAAGCACCGTTTACTCTGCCGGTTCTGCTTCGACGACGGGGTCGCCGTCCTCGTCGAAGCGGGCCGCGCGAACGCGGAACTTGCTCGGCGGTTTCTGTCGGCCGTGCGCCCAGATGCCCTCGTTGATAGCGGGGTCGAGGCGGACTGCGTCCTCGTCGACCTTGAAGTGCTTCGCGAGGTGCTGGCGGATGAGCTTCATGGCGCGTCCGGCCGCCTCGTGAGAGGGGGCGTTCTTGACGTCGCGGAGCGGTACCGTGATGACGCGTTCTTCGAAGTCGCTTGCGCTCATCGGTTACTCGTCCGTGTTGCTCCGCCGCCAGTTGCGGCGCTTGGGGTTGCGCGTGACCTTCATGTCCGTCTTCAGCATGACCCACGCGGGGACGCGACTGTTCTGACGCTCCAGTTTGGCCAGCCGCTTCTTCTTCGCTTTCGTCTTCTTACTCATAGTAGACGATGTTTTCTCTGGGCCGCATAAAATCTTGTTCCTTCGGTTCCGGCACCGTGCCACGCGCTCGCAGTCGGAATCTAGCGTTCGGCGGTCGAACGCCGCCGGAGAACCGAGCCATTCAGGGCGGGACGCCTCCTCCGGTCGATAGATGCGTCACCGAACGACTGTCGTCTTCCTTCTGGTCTCCGCCGCCTGGGGGACGGCGTTCATGGCGACGAAAGTCGGCCTCAGGTCTCTTCCCCCCGCGCTGTTCGCCGCCGTCCGCTTTACGCTCGCGGCCGCACTCCTCTTCGCACTCGCTTCGGCCCGAAGCGACAGACTCCGCCCGCACTCTCGGGCGGAGTGGGTGCCGATTCTGACCGGCGGCGTGTTCACCATCGGCGTCCACCACGCGTTCCTGTTCACCGGTCAGCAGTACGTAGAGAGCGCCGTCGCCGCGGTGTTGCTCGGACTCGTCCCCGTCATCACCCCGGCTTTGACGCGCCTCACGGCGTCGGCGGAGCGACTGACCCCAGTCGGGGCAGTCGGCGTCACGTTCGGCTTCGTCGGCGTCGTCGTCATCGCGAACCCGGACCCTTCGAACCTCTTTGGGTCCGACGTCCACGGCGTCGCTTTGGTTCTCGCCTCCGCGGTGGCGTTCGCTCTCGGCGCGGTGTTGACCCACGACGCGAAGTCGGCGCTTCCCCTCGTCTCCACGCAGGCGTGGATGATGCTCGTCGGCGCAGTCTTCCTCCACGTCACCACGTTCGTGCTCCCGTGGGAGTCGTACGCCGACGCGGTGTGGACGCTCGACGCCGTCGCGGCACTCGCGTACCTCTCCGTCGTCGCGGGCGCGGGCGGCTTCCTGCTTTACTTTTGGCTCTTGGACCGAATCGGCCCGGTGGAGGTGAGCCTTCTGGAGTACGTCATCCCCGTGTTCGCCGCGATAGCCGGGTGGGTCGCCCTCGGCGAGACGCTGACCGTGACCACCGTCGTCGGGTTCGCGTCGATATTCGTCGGGTTCGTCCTCGTGAAACGCGGAGCGATTCGGGCCGAACTCCGCCGGATGCGAACCGGTAGGTGGGTGGGAACGAACGACGCGGACTGAGGCGGACACTTACAGTTTCACGCGCGCCACCGTGTCGTACCGCGGCCCCTCATTCGTGAGGGTGCTCTCTTTCAGCCGAATCTCCTCGACGCGAAACGTCCCCACGTCGGGGTCGGTCTCTCGGACGACCCGTCGGACCAACTCCTTGCCCCGGGCGTCGTCCATCCGCGCGATGGTGACGTGCGGCGTGAACTCGTGGCTCTCGGGGTCGAATCCGAGTTCGGTCGTCTGCTCTTCGAGTGCCTCGTGGAGGCGCGTCGTCTCCGCCGCGCCCGCGCCGTCGCGGATACCGGTCCAGACGACGCTGATGTAGTCCGGAGAGGGGAAGACGCCGAACCCGCCCACCGCGGCGTCGAACGGGGCGACGCCCGCCTCGGCGACGGCGGACTCCATCGCCGCCTCGATGTCGGAGACGCGGTCCGAATCGCAGTCCCCGAGGAACTTCAGCGTCAGGTGCGCCTGTCCGGGGTCGGTAAAGCGGAGACCCTCGGCGTCCGCGAACCGCGCCTGCGCCGCCGAGACGGCCTCCGTCAACGCGTCGGGGAGGTCGATGCTCACGAAGAGTCGCATACCGCGAGTCGGTCCGCCGAGAAGGTAAATGTCCGCCGGGCGGTCAGTCGTCCGCGTCAGTCTCGTCGTCCGCGTCCGCGCGCGCCTCCGAGTCGGCGTCGTTCGTGGCGAGTTCGTCGGCCCAGACGCGCCCGACGCCGAACAGGTCCCCCTCGACGAACGTCGCCTGATAGGCGTCGGGTTCCGCCACGCCGTCGCGAAACGCCCGTCCGTACCGCGGGTCGAACGCGTTCAAGACGAGAGCGAGCGTCGTCGCGTGCGTCCCGACGACGACGTGGCGGCCGGGGTAGGCGTCGAGGATTCGTTCGAGAGCCGCGACCGCCCGTTTCTGCGCCTCGCGGTGGGATTCGCCGCCGGGGTTCGACGCCGTCGGGTCGGCCCACAGACGGTCTCTCGCCTCCGCTCTGTCGGCGACGGCCGTCCCCGAGAGGCGGCGCTTTCTGAACCGTTCGTCCGTGAGGAGCGGAACGTCCGCGCCGTCGGCGACGCCCGCGACCGTCTGTCGTGCGCTCGGGCGCGGACTCGCGACGACCACGTCGACCGGTTCGAGTTCGAGGAGGTGCGCGGTCAGACGCGCCGCGTCGCGTCGCCCGCGTCGAGAGAGGCCGGGCGTGCGCGTCGGACCCGGAGTCCCCGAGGACGCCGCGCGGCAGACGAAGGTGATGCGAGTGGGTTCGGTCGGAGCGCTCACTCTCGGTGGGGGGTCCGCGGGGAGTAAAAACCGGTCGGTGACGCCGCGAGGGCGGCCGCTGCGCTCCGTGACGTAGTGCTTAACCGTCCCGGTACCCAATCGCGGCGTATGGCAGAAGACGGCGAGCGAGACCGTCCCCACGAGTTCTCCGAGGGACAAGGGTTCGACGAGGACTACGAAGAGTTCTCGCTCGACCCGCCCGAGTTGAAGATGGACCCCACGAAGGAGGACCCGGTGGACACGCGCGTCATCACCGACACGCTGGACGAGCGAAACATCGCATCCGACCAAGTCGACGTACAGGAACTCATCGACGTCGGCCTCTCGTACATGCAGATAAACCGGTTCGAGGAGGCCACGGAGACGCTCGGACGCGCCGCGCAGTTCGCCGAAGAGGACTCGTCGGACGCCCAAGAGGCGTGGGTGAACAAAGGCGCCGCACACGCCCAACTCGAAGAGTACGACGAGGCCATCGGCGCGTACCGCGAGGCGCTTCACGTGGACGCGACCGAGTACGATTCGGACGCCCACACGAATCTGGCGTACGCCCTCTGGGAGTTCGGCGAGACCGACGAGGCTCTCGAACACGCCGAACGCGCAGTCGAGGCCGACTCGCGGTCCCCGCAGGCGTGGTACAACCGCGGCTTCTTCCTGCAGGAACGCGGCCTCAACGAGGACGCCGTCAACGCGTTCGACAACGCCATCCGACTCGGCATGCGGAGCGCGGACGTACTCGAAGAGAAGGCCCGCGCACTGGAGGAACTCGGCGAGAGCGAGGAGGCCGAACGCGTCCAAGAGCAGGCCAACGAACTCCGGCAAGAACAGGAACAACAACTCATCGAGGACCGGTGATGTTACTGCGCGAACGACAGACGCCGGAGGGACTGCTCGTCTCCGTTTGCGACGACGACTGCCTCGGCGAGACGTACGAGAACGGAGAGGTGTCGCTCGAAGTGACAGAGGAGTTCTACGGCGGCACCGAGGCCGACGAGGCGGACGAAGACGCCGTCGTCGACAGTCTCACGCGCGCCACCGTCGCGAACATCGTCGGGGAACGCGCCGTCGGCGTCGCCGTCGAGGCGGGAATCGTAGACGAAGAGACGGTTCTCGACGTCGGCGAGACGCGCCACGCGCAACTGCTCTGGATGCGGTAGCCCCGCGTTCGCCGTCTTCGGTTCGGCGCGGAGACGCGCCGCGCGTTTTTCACCTCCGGAGCGACGGCTTGACCGCGCTGTCGTAACCGAATCTCGTTTCGCTCCGACGCCCGGACCGAAGACGTGTTAGTGCTGTGCCCGCTACGTTCCTCCAATGGAAGCGCAGGAATCGTACCCAGTTGACGTCGCGAGCATCCGCGAGGACTTCCCCATCCTCGAACGGAACGTCGGCGGCGACACCACGACGCCCGGCGAGGGTCCGGACGACACCCTGCCGTTAGTCTATCTCGACAACGCGGCCACGAGTCAGACGCCGAAACAGGTCGTCGAAGCCATCGTCGACTACTACTACGGCTACAACTCGAACGTCCACCGCGGCATCCACCACCTGAGTCAGGAAGCGTCCGTCGCGTACGAGAACGCCCACGACCGGGTCGCGGAGTTCATCGGCGCGTCGGGTCGCGAGGAAATCGTGTTCACGAAGAACACGACGGAGGCGATGAACCTCGTCGCCTACGCGTGGGGGCTGAACGAACTCGGCCCCGGCGACAGCGTCGTTCTCACCGAGATGGAACACCACGCGTCGCTCGTTACCTGGCAGCAGATAGCCAAGAAGACGGGCGCGGAGGTGCGCTACATCCGAGTCACCGACGAGGGCTACCTCGACATGGAACACGCCGCGGAACTCGTAGACGACTCGACGAAGATGGTGAGCGCAGTCCACGTCTCGAACACGCTCGGCACCGTCGTTCCCGTCTCCGAACTCGCCGACCTAGCCCACGAGGCGGGCGCGTACATCTTCGTCGACGCCGCGCAGTCGGTGCCGACGCGGCCCGTCGACGTCGAAGCCATCGACGCGGACTTCTTCGCCTTCTCGGGACACAAGATGCTCGGCCCGACGGGTATCGGCGTCCTCTACGGGAAAGAGGAGATCCTCGAAGAGATGGACCCGTACCTCTACGGCGGGTCGATGATTCGAAGCGTCACCTACGAGGACTCGACGTGGGAGGACCTCCCGTGGAAGTTCGAGGCCGGAACGCCGGTCATAGAGCAGGGCATCGCCCTGCACGCCGCAATCGACTACCTCGACGACATCGGGATGGAGAACGTCCAAGCCCACGAGGAACACCTCGCGGAGTACGCGTACGACGAACTGACGGCGTTCGACGACATCGAAATATACGGCCCGCCCGGCGACGACAGAGGCGGCCTCGTCGGGTTCAACGTAGAGGGCGTCCACGCCCACGACCTCTCGAGCATCCTCAACGACCACGCCGTCGCCGTCCGCGCGGGCGACCACTGCACGCAACCGCTTCACGACAAACTCGGCGTCCCGGCTTCCACGCGCGCGTCGTTCTATATATATAACACCCGAGAAGAAATCGACAAGCTGGTCGAAGCCATCGACGACGCGCGGCAGTTGTTCGCCTGAGTTCGGTCGTTCCCCGCCTCGAATCCGGCGAATCGTCTCCGCGCCGTGAGTCGCCGGGCGCGCCCGTCTCCCGAAGAATTTTGTGAGAGAGTGACGAGCCGAGCGTATGACACGAGCGGCCACGCGATATCTCGCAGAGACGGTCTGGCGGACCCTCGACGCGTTCGGCGAGGGGATTCGTGCGGCGGCGCCGAGAGTTCTCACCGCAGTCGTCTTTCTCGCTATCGCGTACGTCGGCGTGAAAATCGTGCTCGCCGTCCTCCGTCGGTCGTTGGACGCGGTCTACCCGGAAGAACAGGACCTCGTCGTCGAGTTGGGCGTGACCGCCGCGAGTGTCTTTCTTTGGTTCGGCGTCGCGTTGACGCTGTTGGACATCCTCGGGATGGGCGAGATAGCGGCGAGTCTGGGGACGGCGGCGGGGTTCATCGCTCTCGGCGTCTCCTACGCTCTCTCGAACATGATAGCCGACACCGTCGCCGGCGTCTATCTCCTCCGTGACCCCGATTTCAACCCCGGCGACCGGGTAGAGGCGGACCCGGTGACGGGGACGGTCCAGACCATCGAACTGCGGAAGACGCGCTTCGAGAACGAAGACGGAGACACCGTCGTGGTCGCGAACCGCGACGTAGAAAAGAAGTGGACGACGCTCGCGGACGCCGCCGCCTGACCGCCCCGGAACCCTTTTTGGCCGCACCGCCGTAGCGAAGATAACTATGGGAATGGGTTCCGACATGTATCGACAGCAGATTCTGGACCACTACAAGAACCCCCGGAACAAGGGCGAGATGGAAGACCCGACGTTCACCCACACCGGGGAGAACCCCTCCTGCGGCGACACCATCACGATGAACGTGCGCTTGGAGGACGACGACGAGACCATCGAGTTCGTCAGTTTCACCGGCGACGGATGCGCCATCAGTCAGGCCTCCGCGAGCATGCTCTCACAGACCCTCCCGGGGACGACGCTGTCGGAACTCGAAGCGATGGACACCGACGACGTGGTGGAGATGCTCGGCGTCGATATCTCGCCGATGCGGATCAAATGCGCCGTCCTCGCGGAGAAAGTCGCACAGGACGGCGCGAAACTGCACGAGGGCGAAGAAATCGACCGGACGACGACCGAAGAGTAGTCGTTCGCCGCCGCGTCTCTCCGTCTCTACTTCGGTCGCCGCAGCGACGCCCCGAGCGCTTTCGCGAGCGAGACGACGTAGCTGATTCCGGTTCGAACGTCCGGGTCTCGAATCGCGCGAAACACGTCGAGCACGCCCGTCGGCTTCGGCGGGTCGTCCGGGTCGCTGGCCTCACCGAGTGCACGCATGAGCGTCGTCAGACCGCGGACAGCGTTCGGGTCGGACGCTTCGTCGGCGACTTCGCCGAGTGCGGCCCCCGTCGAGGCGAGTTCGGTCACCATGTCGTCTTCGAGTGCGCCGGAGGCGAGCGAGACCACGTCGGCCAACGAGACCAGGTCGTCGAGCGTGCCCGTCCGCTGGAGTTCGGCCAGCGTCTGCAGCGCCGCCGCGAGTTCGTCGCCGTTCTCGCCGACCGACTCCGCGAGTCGGACCGTCTCCGTAGTGGCCGCGGCGTCGCCCGCCTCCGCCAGCGTCGCCGCCGTGCCGGAGAGTTCGACGACCATGTCGTCTTCGAGAGCGCCGGTGCCGAGTTCGGCCACGTCGAGTAGTTCGTTCACCAAGTCGAGTCGTTCGACGAAGCGGGCGACCGCTTCGGGGTTCTTCTCGATTGCGTGTGCGAGTTCGGACGTTTCCGCCTCGAACTCTACTTCGGTGTCAGAGTCACTCATGAGTCGACCTCACAGGAGTCCTCGCGCGGTGAGCCAGTACGATTCGTTGTAGGCGAGTTTCGCCCAGTGGACGAACTTCGACTCGGGACGCACGACCGGTTCGTTCTCGTAGTCGAACGAGACGAACGTCGCCTCGTTCGTGCCCGCTTCGATGAAGCAGACGGTCTTTCCGTCGTACGTCGCGGTCGGTACCTGTTCGCGGACCTGGCTGGCGATTCGGTCGGCCACCACCGATGCCTGGTAGTGGGCGGCGCTCCCGGCTTTCGGCGCCGAGACGTCGCTGGCGTCTCCGAGGGCGTACACGTCGTCGGCGCGCGCCGCCTCCAAGGTGTGTTGGTCCACCTCGACCCAGCCGTCGTCGCCGAGACCGGAGTCCGTCACGAGTCGGTCGCCGCGGTGCGGCGGGATGCCGACGAGGAGGTCGTAGTCGAGTTCCTCTCCCTCCATCGAACGGATGACGCCCGACTCCGGGTCGACCTCCTCGGCGTTGAAGAACGTCACGGTGTCGATACCGCGCTCTTCGAACCGAGGTTCGGCCCACTCGTGGATGGGAACCTTACCGTGGAGTCGCTGTATGGGGTAGGTGTAGGTGATGTCCACCTGGTCGCGCAGCCCTCGTTCGCGGAACCACTCGTCGGCCATCATGACGAACTCGACGGGCGCCGCCGGGCACATGTGCGGCGATCCGACCACCGACAAGACGAGGTGTCCTTCGGTGAACTCCGCGAGTTCGTCGCGGAGTCGCTCCGCTCCGTCGGCGCTGTAGAAGTCGTGCGCCCCCTCTTTCAGACCGGGAACCTCCTCGGGCGTGATAGTCGCCCCCGTCGCGAGGACGAGGTAGTCGTACGAGAGCGCAGCGCCCTGACGAAGCGTCAGGCGCTTTGCGTCCTTGTCGATTCCCTCGACGCGGTCGTACACCAAGTCGACACGAGAGTCGACGAGGTCCGCGAGCGGTCTGACGCCGTCGGCCACGTCGCGTTGTCCGAAGGCGACGTACAGCCAGACCGGTTTGTAGACGTGGTCTGTCGAGTCGTTCACGAGCGTCACTTCGACGTCGTCTTCGTCTATTTCCGGCGCGAGACCGTCTGCCAGTCGGTTTGCGAGGACCGACCCTCCGGTTCCGCCGCCGATGATTACGATTCGTTGGGTCATGTGTGGGTTCGATAGCCGGGTCGTTCGGTGGTCCGTTCGGCGTCTCTCTGTCCGTTCGTTACGATTTCCGGATGTGTATACTCCAGTAGCCCTCGTGGTCTTCGACGCCGAGGAGTTCGTGTCCGGCTTTCTCTAGCCACTCCGGTACGTCGTCTTTCGAACCCCTGTCGCTCGTGCGGAGTTCGACGACGGTTCCGGAGTCGACGTCCTTTACTTTGCCAACCAGACTCATCAGCGGGCCGGGACAGCCAGCGCCGCGTTCGTCCAGCGTCACGTCGGGGGAGAGAGCTTCGGTCATCGTGGTCACCTCGTGGTCGCACGTAAGCGTTCGGAGGGAGCGATGATAATAGTGCGTCCTGATTCCAATATTGTGAGAACGCGTTCCGAATAACCACCCTTTATCCGCATACAAGAGGTCGAAAGAGGACCACCCGCCCATTGTTATTGTCTACATGGAGCAATACTAATCGGCTAGAAATCACCAGCGACGGGGTATCGGGTCGGGGCGTCACCGCCGAATCGCGAGACGCGAGGGCGAACACCCGTCGGCAGGGGTCGAACCGTCGTCGGAGTTCAGAACGCCGCTTACTCGGGCATCAGACCGCCGTCCTGCACGCGCATGACCGCCTCGCCGTCGGCGAGGTTCGGCGCGTCCACGAGGCGGACGATACGCTTGTCGCCCTTCGACTTGCGGAGGTAGATGCGGAACGTCGAGGTGTGCCCGAGGATGTTGCCACCGATGGGCTGGGTCGGGTCGCCGAAGTACGAGTCGGGGTTCGACGCCACCTGATTCGTCACGAGGACGATGGAGTTGTACAGGTCGCCGAGGCGCATCAGGTCGTGGAGATGTTTGTTGAGTTTCTGCTGTCGTTCCGCGAGTTCGCCGCGGCCGACGTACTCCGCGCGGAAGTGCGCGGTCAGAGAGTCCACGCAGACCAGACGCACCGGGAAGTCGTCGTCTTCGTGTTCGCTGGCGACTTCCTTCGCCTTCTCCGCGAGGAGAATCTGGTGGTTGGAGTTGAACGCCTTCGCGACGTGAATCTTGTCGAGGATGTCTTCGAGGAGTT
Source organism: Halopelagius inordinatus (assembly GCF_900113245.1). Taxonomy (NCBI): domain Archaea; kingdom Methanobacteriati; phylum Methanobacteriota; class Halobacteria; order Halobacteriales; family Haloferacaceae; genus Halopelagius; species Halopelagius inordinatus. The sequence continues at coordinate 105,867 of NZ_FOOQ01000001.1, read as the reverse complement.
CCTGCATCGCCTCTTCGTCGTCCGGCGTCCCCTCTATCTCTCGGTCGTCCATCGTCGCCTGCAGGGCCTCGTCGTCGAGTCCGCGGACCATGTCGTCGATACGTTCGGGACGGAACGTGTCCTCGGAGTCGATGAAGATACAACTGCCGTGCAGGCCGCCGTGTTCCTTCGGCAGTTGGACGTTGACCGCCATCTGGTGGGTGACCTGCGACTTCCCGGCACCGAACTCGCCGTACACCTCGGTGATGGACTGGGTCTCCAAGCCGCCGCCGAGTAAGTCGTCGGCCTCGGGGATGCGCCAACTGAGTTTGCCGATCTGTTCGCGCCGTTCGAGGACCACCGAACCGGTCTCGAACCCGCCGACGTCCGCGGCGTCGCGGGCCGCGTTGATGATGTCCGATGCCGTGCTGCTTCCGATGTCGGCTTTGTTCGAGAGTTCGCCGGGGCTGGCTACCGCGATGCTCTGATAGCTCTCGTAGCCCGTATCGATGAGTTTGTCTGCTGTCGCGGGGCCGACGCCGGGGAGGTTCTCTAAGTCGTCTTCTGCCATCGTACTCTCTCCTCGGGCCTATACCCACATAAAGGCTCGTTAACAGCGTGGTGAAAGTGTAATCGCAAGACTGCGCCGGGTCGTCTGAACCCGGTCGGTGAATTTTCAAGTGGCGAGAACGTCGGAGTGACGTCGAGTCCTCCCGCGGCGACGTCGGGCGAAGCGACTCAGAGGTGGGAAGCCGAAAGAGAGGGCGTCGTCACCGCGGCGACGGGGGGTCTACTCCCAGGGGTGGCCGCCGGTCCGGTCGGACCACATCGGGTACCAGTACTCTTTGTCCGGTTCGAGTCCGAGTTCGCCGTCCAAGACGGACTCCAGTTTGTGGAGCACCTGCTCGTTCTGTTCTTTGCCGCGTTCCGGCGCGAACGGGTAGTACGCCCCGCGGCGGAACGAGTATATCCAGTAGGCGCGTTGGCCGTCCTTCTCGAACCCGAAGACGGCCGCGAGGAGGCGCGACCCGTAGCCCTGTTCGATGAACTCGTCCGCGGCGAAGTGAACGCTCGTGACGAGGTCCTCGGGGTCGTCGTCTTCGAGGACGACCCACTCCCACCCGTGGGAGTCTTCGTACAGTTCGAACGTCGTCCCCGTCTCCTCGCTTCCGGCGTGGAGGATGGCCTCCACCTCGTCTACGGTGTCCGCGAAGTCGGTGCTATCGACCGAGGAGAAGCAAAGCGCCGCCGCGCCGACGTGGTCGTACCCCAAGTCCGCCTCCATCGTCATGTAGGCGGTGCTCATCCCGAACAGGTCCTCCGGGTCCGCGTCGCGCGTCGCGTCCGCCTCGGCGCTCATACCGAGAACGGAGCGCAGGGAGTCGAACAGTCCCATCGGTCAGGCCGTCTCCATCTCGCGTTCGAGTTGGCGGAGTCGTTCGATGCGGTTCTCGGTGGAGGGGTGCGTCGAGAACAGTTTCCCGACGACGCCGCTCTTTATCGGGATGATGAAAAAGGCGTTCATCTCCGATTGCTCCCGCAGGTCGTCGCTCGGGACGCTCTCCATCCGGCCGGATATCTTCTGGAGGGCGGAGGCGAGTGCGGCCGGTCGGCCGGTGATGAGCGCCGCCCCTCTGTCCGCGGCGTACTCGCGGTAGCGCGAGAGCGCGCGGATGAGGAAAAACGAGATTATCCAGACGACGAGAGAGGCCAGCACCGCCACGAGGACGCCGCCGCCCTGTCTGTCGCGGTTCCCGCCGCCGAAGAAGAACCCCCAGCGGACGACCATGAACGCCACAGTCGAGAGGAACGACGCGATTGTCATCACCATCACGTCGCGGTTCTTCACGTGCGCGAGTTCGTGCGCGAGGACGCCTTCGAGTTCGTCGCGGTCCAACGTCCGCAGGAGGCCGGTGGTGACGGCGACGGCCGAGGACTTCTTCGAGCGTCCGGTCGCGAAGGCGTTCGGGACGCGCGAGTCCGCGACGGCGATCTTCGGTTTCGGCAGGTCGGCCTGCTGAGAGAGGCGCGATACGGTCGCGTGCAGTTCGGGGTACTCCTCTTCGGAGACCGTCTTTGCGCCCATGCTGTAGAGCGCGAGTTTGTCGCTGAAGAAGAACTGCGCGCCGAGGAACAACACGACGAAGGGGAGGGCGACCACGTATCCGGTTCGCACTAACACCGCCACGAAGACGATGTAGAGGGCGAAAAGCAGGAACATCGTGAGGGCCATGCGCCCTCGTAGTCCCCAGTCCCGTTTCCATTCCATACTGTCTCTTCGTGCTCACGGTTATAAACGCTGTTGGAGAACGGGGAATTATGGCGGGCAGGCCCGTCGTCGAGAGCATGGACACAGTCGTCGTCACCGGCGCGGGCGGGCGGTCGGGTCGCTGGATCGCGGACGCTCTCGCGGACGAGTACGAGGTCGTCTGCGTCGATATCGACCATCCGGGGTTCGAGGCGGACGCCCGCGAGAACGTGGACTTCCGCGCGGCGGACCTCACGGACAGGGGAGAGGCGTTCGACCTCCTCGGCGAGATAGACCCCGACGCGGTCGTTCACTGGGCGGCCCTCCCGTCGCCGACGCGGCACGCGGGCGGGCGCGTCTTCGAGACGAACACCCTCGCGACGTACAACGTCCTCGTCGGCGCGGGCCGCGCCGGGGCGCGGGTCGTCTGGGCGTCGAGCGAATCCGCCTACGGGTTCGCCTTCGCCGAGGAGAAGACGCTCCCCGAGGAGTTGCCTCTCACCGAGTCGCACCCGTTGCGACCGGAGGACCCGTACGGAACGTCGAAAGTCGCGGGCGAGGAGGTGGCGAAGATGGTCACGCGCAAGTACGGCGTCCCCGTCGCCTCGATTCGGCCATCGTGGATACAGTACCCCGGCGAGTACAACTGCCGAGACGTGGCCGAGTCGGGCGACCTGTCGGGCGGCGCGGGCAACTTCTGGAGTTACGTCGACGTGCGCGACGTAGCGGGTATCGTCGCCGCGGCACTCGATAGCGACGTCGAGGGCCACGAGGCGTTCCACGCCGCCGCAGAGGAGAACTACCTCGGACGACCGACCGCCGAAGCGGTGTCGGAGTTCTTCGGCGGACTCCCCGACGACTGGACGGTCGACGGTGAGGAATCGGCGCTCTCGACGGTGAAGGCCGCTGAAGAACTCGACTGGGAACCCCGCCACTCGTGGCGCGAAGCCGAGTCCGAGTCCGTCTCGGAACCGTCGCTGACGCGGTGACGCGGTGAGGCGGCGTCGAACTCCCGACGTCCGAACGCGGGTGAGAGGGGACCGACGCGCCTGTCGTGCATCTTAAAAGTCCTCGCGGCCTACGCCGTACGATGAGTTCTGGCGACTTCTGTCCGCGCTGTGGGGATCCGGTTCCGAAGCGAGCGGAACCGCTTCCCGGGATGCCCCGCGAACGAGACGCGGTGCTCTGCGACGAGTGCTACTTCGAGGACTTCGAGTTGGTCGACGCACCCGACCGGATTCAGGTCCGCGTCTGCGCGCAGTGCGGGGCGGTCCACCGTGGAAACCGCTGGGTGGACGTGGGTGCTCGCGACTACACCGACATCGCCATAGAGGAGGTGAGCGACGCACTCGGCGTCCACCTCAAAGCCGAGGACGTCCAGTGGGGACTCGAAGCCGAACAGGTGGACGAAAACAGCATCCGCATCCACAGTACGTTCTCGGGTCTCGTCCGCGGCACGTACCTCGAAGAGACGGTGACGGTGCCGGTGCGCATCTCCCGGGAGACGTGTCAACGCTGCGGGCGCATCGCTGGGGGGTACTACTCCAGTACCGTCCAGATACGCGCGAACGAACGCACGCCGACCGCGGAGGAACAGGCGCGGGCCACAGAAATCGCGGAGACGTACATCGCAAAGCGCGAGGAGAAGGGCGACCGCGACGCGTTCATCACCGAGGTGAACCAAACGCCCGAGGGCCCCGACATCAAGATATCGACGAACCAGATGGGCCGAGGCGTCTCGAAGCGTATCGTCCGCGAACTCGGCGGGAGTTTCGAGGAGTATCCGACGCTCGTCACCGAGGACGGCGACGGCAACGAGGTGTACCGCGTCACCTACGCCGTTCGCCTGCCGAAGTTCACGCCCGGCGAGGTCATCGAACCCGACGACGACGGACCCGTCCTCGTCCGGAGCGTCCAAGGCAACCTGAAGGGCGTCCGCCTCGACAGCGGAGCGGAGTACGAAGCGCAGTTCGAGGAGGGAGAGACGCCGGACGCCCGGACGCTCGGAACCGTCGAGGAGGCAGAAGAGACCACCGTCGTTACCGTCGAGGACGAACACGCGGTCCAACTGCTCGACCCCGAGACGTACGAGTCGAAAACCATCTCCCGGCCCTCGTACTTCGACCCCGACGAGTCGACGGTGCCGGTGCTGAAGAGTCGGGCGGGACTGCACATACTACCCGCTGACGCGGTGGAGTCGGACGAAGAGTAATACAGTTTCTCCCGAATCAGTCGGCACCGACGGGCGAGTCCGTCCCGGTGGACACCGCCGCACCGGAGTCGTCTCGGAGGGGGATACCGTGTTGTTTCAGCGCGGCGACCAGTTCGCGTTCGGACCTGCCAGCGCGGGCGGCCGCCTCGGAGAGCGAGAGCGTCCCGCTTTGGTACAGTGTCATCGCCGTGGTGAGGGCGTGTGTGTGCATGGCCGGTTACGACCCTACAAACAAATCGGAGGGTGTTAACTATTTCGTGAGAACGCTTGCCAGACCACGCTTCTATTCGAGTTATAGCGTATTCTTTTTGAATCTAATCCGGTCAAAAAAGCCACATTCGGACACCAGCATGTACAATCATTAATGATTTGGCGAGCCATCGTTCGGGTTCGTGTAAGAGTTGCCAATCTCGGACGCGAGAATCGGGGCGAAAGAATTGAAACCCCTCGGTAGGTCAAAGGGCGTATGGACAGACAGCAGATACTGGCGCTCGTCTTGGTCTTCCTGATGGTCGGGTCGATGTTCGCCTACGGAGCCAGCTTCCTCTTTACCTAACCGTCGCCCCAGACGTCCGAGAGCGGATGGTTCGACCGTCCGGTAGCGCCGCCCGACTCCGACGACGAGTTCGACCCGGCGTCGGTCCGAGAACCGCCGCCCGAACCGCCCGAGGAGTTTCCTCGACTCCCGCCGGGGCGACCGTTCCGCGTCGATTTCGAGGCTGGTGCGCTCTTCGACGTCGATATTCCGCCCGACCGAGTCCCCGCCCGTCCGCCCGCCGCCGCGGGGTCGAACTCCGGGAGGTCGGGGTCCGTCGTCCGGTCTACCTGTTCGCGGAACCACGCGGGCATGTCCGAACGCGTTCGTTCGAACAGGTCGAGCAGGCTCGAATCCGCGAGATACGTCGCGCCGTAGTCGTCGGGCGCGCGGACGACTCGCCCGCACGCTTGGATGACCGTTCTGAGGGCGGCGCGGCGGTACCACGGCCACTGGCCGTCTTCGAGGCGGCGCGCGACGCGGGAGTCGTTCGTGTTGAGGTACGGGGCCTTACAGACGACCTGCCAGCGACAGAGGTCGCCGCGCAGGTCTAACGCCTCCTCCATCTTCACCGAGAGAAACACGTCGGGGTCGTCCGTCGCCTTCCACGACTCCAGTTCGGCGTCGCGGTTCTCCCTGTCGTGAGCGCGGATTCGATTTCCGAGACCCAACTGGGCGAGTCGGCGCTTCAGTTCCGACTGGATGGCGTAGGAGTGACAGTGGACGAGACCCTTCTCCTCGCGGTGGTGCGCCAGCAGTCGGACGAGGACGCGCGCCACCTTCGGAAGCGTCTCGTCGCGGTGTTCGTACGTCATCTTCCCCTGCGTCACGTCGTACAGGGGGCGGTTCTCCACGGGGAACGTGTGTTCGACGTCCACGAGAGCCACGTCGTCGGGGTCGAGACCCACGCCGCGGCAGAACGCCTCCTTGTTGAGAATCGTCGCAGACAGCAGGGCGAACTTGTTTCCGCGGTCCCAGACGGTGTGGTGGAGATACCGCTCGGGGTCGAGCGGTTTGATGCTCATCCCCTCGCCGTCGGGTTGGTCTACCACCCACGTCGTCGCGCTCTCGGGGTTGCGGTAGTCCTCTACGAACCACTGCAACTCCGAGCGGAGTTCCTGCAACCGGTCGCGGCGCGCGGCCTCCTCGGGCGTCAGTTCGGGTTTCGTGAGCAACTCGTCTTTCGCGCGCTTACAGATGCCCGTCAGGGCGTCCGCGAACCGAACCGCCCGTTCGACGGGGTCGTCCGCCGCCGTCACGTCGGGGACGCCCACGTCGTCCCAGACGGGGACGGTTCGCGGGTTCACGTCGATGGTCGCGTACATCTCCGCCCACTCTGCGAGTCCGTGCGCTTCGTCTATCACCACGACGTCGCGCTTTCGGAACACGTCCGACCCGGCGGTCTGCATGAAGTACGCGAGCGTCATCGCCGCTATCTGCCTGTTCGAGGCGATGGCGCGGTCCGAGAAGTACGGACAGCGGTGACGGACCGTGCAGTCGAACCCCTTCTGTCTGGCGCAGGGTGCGCGGTCCACCGGCGTGTCCTCCTCGCCGTTTATGATGCAGTCGTAGTTTCGCTTGCCCCGGATGACTTGCAGGTCAGAGAGTAACTCGTCTTCGGCCACGTCGTCGAGTTGCGACACCTGCGGCGTCGTGTAGTACGCGTCCGTCGCCTCCGCGGGGGCCGCCTCCTCTACGGTCCGGGCCGCGCCCGCGATGGAACGCGCGAGGAGCGACTTCCCGCTTCCCGTCGGCGCGCGCACCAACACCACGTCGTTTCCGGCGGCGAACGCGTCGCGGATGTCGCGGAGCGCTTGCTCTTGGGTTCCGCGGTAACTCGGGGCCGGGAAAGAGGGGAGGATACGCGAGGGGTCCACGTGCGTCCCTGCTTCCCGCCGAGGTAAAAAGCTTCTATGCGTTGCCGAACGGAGTTTCCGTGAGCCGAAGGCGAACGGAAGCACGGAAGAACTCCGTTCTTCCGGAGTGAGGCAACGAAATGCGAGCGGGGAGGAACGACCCGCGAGCAGAGCGAGGGCGGCGAACCGACCGGTGCGCGGGAGGGCGTCGTTTCGTCTACGCCGCGTCGGTCAGGACGCGGTGGACGACGCCGACGAGGCCGCCGAAGAAGAGTGCCAACCCGCAGAGGACGAAGGGGAGTTCAACGAGACTCTCCCACGGTTCGGTGTCGGCGACGATGAGGAACGCGTTCTGCGAGGAGACGGTGACGAAGTACCCGAGGACGGTCACTCCGTAGAGTTTGAGCAGCTCGGGATTCAGCGCGTACCGAAACGAATCAGCGGCGGGACTGTCGGACATAGTCGGAGGTCGAAGTTTCTTCGAATATCTCTTATGATTTTAGAGACACGTTTTCGGCAGTCTCGAATGACTCGTCGGTCGCCTCCGGTCGGTCGCGTTACTCGCCCAACAGCGCCGAGATTATCTTCTGCTCTGCGGCGCGCATGTGCTGGGTGAACGTCGGCGCGGAGATGTCGAGCGATTCGGCCACTTCCTTGCCGGAACTCTCCCGCGGCCACTCGAAAAAGCCCCCGTAGAAGGCGGCTTCGAGCACCGACCGCTGACGGTCGGTCAGGCGGTCGAGGACGTTCGTCGACTGCGCCGCGGCGTCGTTGTCGGTCCGGGAGGCGTGTCGCTGGGCGATGACTCTCGCCGTGGGGTACGCCTCTTGGACGCCGTCGACGATGCGGCGCACGTCGGCGCTCTGGGGCAGGTGGACGACGACCCGGTAGTCGCCGTCCTCTATCTTCGCCGCCCGGACGCGGCCGCCCTGCGAGGCGACCTGCGTCACGACCGGCGGGTCGGTGAGTTGGACCGCAAAGCGCGTCATCCCGTCCCGTTGGCCCACCTCGGAGACGGCGTCCCACGACGGAAGCGCCTCGACGACCTTGTCGAGCGTCTCTCGTCCCTGTTCGTCCGCGGACCCGTACGTGAGATACTGCTCGTCGTCGAGGTGAATCGTCCGGTCGAGCGTTATCGTCCCCATCCCGGACCCTCCACCCAGAGATTCGAAGATGTCCTGAATCTCGAACTCTATCTCGACGACGTCGTCGCTCATCAGCGCTTCCTTCCGTTCGATGGAGGCGATGGCGTGGCCGACGATTTCGCCGAGTCTGCTGAGCACGTCGCCCTCCTGGCCGCCGAAGGCGTCCGGCCGCGCCGAGTAGACGTTCAACACGCCGTAGAGGATACCCTCGTACGCGATGGGTATCGCCGCCGACGACTGGATACCGTACTTCTCTACGTGATTCTGCCACGGTTCGAAGTCGGGGTTCTCGGGGATGTTCTGTGCCACCTGCATCTCCTGTGACCGGATGGCTTTCCCGGTGGGGCCTTTGCTCGTTTCGCTGTCGTCGTACGTGACGTCGATGTCGTCGAGGTAGCCGTCGACGCCCGCCTCGACGCGAATGGTCACGTCGGAGTTCCCGCGTTCGGCGTCGCCGATCCAACAGAACAGGTACGACTCGGAGGCGGCCAAGCGTTCACAGACCAACTGTTCTATCTCGTCGCGGGTAGACTGCTGGAGGATAGCGCCCGTAATCTCTTGGACGACGCTGTTCAACTGGTTCAGCGCGGCGAGTTGTTCGCGCTGTTGTTCGAGTTGCCGTTCCTGTTGGCTCCGCTCTATCGTGTGGTAGATGGAGCGAGTGAGGATGTCGGCGTTGATTTCGTCCTTGACGAGATACTCGTCTGCGCCCTGTCTGAGCGCCTCCATCCCGGTCTGTCTGTCGCGGAGTCCGGTGAGGACGACCACGGGCGTCGTCCCCGCCTCTCGCAGGACCGACCGGAGCGTGTCGAGACCGGTGCTGTCCGGGAGGTCCAAATCGAGGAGGGCGACGTCCGGTCGGTCGCTTCGGAGTCGCTCTAGTCCGGGTTCGAGGCGGGACTCGTGAATCACGGACGGTTCGCCCGTCTCCGGGCGCGGCACCTGCTCGACGGCGACGCCGGATTCGGCCTCCGCCGTCCGTTCGGAGAGTTCGGTCGCATCGCGAAGAATCTCGCGGATGTAGCGTGCGTCGCCGGGATTGTCCTCTATGAGGAGGACCGTGAGCGTCGTGTCGTCTGTCATTGTGTCTCTCCGGACGGAGGAAGGTGAGCGAGTCTGAACCAGAACTCCTCGAACGACCGGACGAGTTCGATGAACTCGTCTGGGTCGACCGGTTTTGTAAGGTACGCGTTAGAGTGGAGTTCGTAACCGCGGGCAATATCCTCTTCGGCCTCAGAGCCCGTCAGGATGACGACGGGGATGCGCCGCAGGGAGGGGTCGCTTTTGACCTCGTCGAGGACCGCCATCCCGTTTACCTTCGGCAGATTCAGATCCAAGAGGACGAAGTCCGGACGCGGCGCGTCGGCGTACTCGCCGCGTTGGTGGAGGTACTCCAAGGCCGCCTCGCCGTCGCGGACGACCCGCAGGTCGGTGCGTAGCGTCCCCCGCTTGAACGCCTCCTGTACGAGGCGAACGTCGCCGGGGTTGTCCTCGACGAGAAGGATGTCTATCGGGCCCTCGCCGGACCCCTCAGTCATCGCGTCCCTCCGCGGCGGGGAGGGTGAACCGGAACGCCGACCCCTCCCCCGATTCCGAATCGGCCCAGATGCGCCCGCCGTGGCGTTCGACGATGCGGCGACAGAGTGCGAGACCGATACCCGTTCCGGGATGTTCGTCGCGCGTGTGGAGGCGTTGGAACACCTCGAAGATGCGGTCTGCGTGTTTCGGGTCGATGCCGATACCTTCGTCGCGAACGGTGAGTGCCCACTCGGACCCGCGTCGGGTCGCCGAGACGTGGACCCGCGGCCGGGCGTCGCCGCTGTATTCGAGCGCGTTGCTCAGGAGGTTCTGAAACACCTGTTGCAGTTGTCCTCTGTCGCCGTGGACGCGGGGTAGTGATTCCACCGTCACCTCGGCTTCGGTCTCCTCTATCTTTAGTTCAAGGTTCTTTTGCACGTCTTCGAGGAGAGTTTCGAGGTCGATGCGGTCGAAGTCGTCGCCGCGCATCTCGACCCGAGAGTACGTCAGAAGCGCGTCGATCATGTCGCGCATCCGCTCTGCGCCGTCGACGGCGTACTCGATGAACTCCGCGGCGTCGTCGTCTAACTCCTCTCCGTACCGCCGGTCTACGAGAGAGAGATAGCTGGATACCATCCGGAGCGGTTCCTGCAGGTCGTGGGAGGCGGCGTAGGCGAACTGCTCTAACCGCTCGTTGGACTCCTCTAACCGGCGTTTCGTCTCTTTTCGCTCCGTGACGTCCCGTCCGATGCCCGCGATGACCGGGTTCCCGTCGGGGTCTTCGAGCGACGCGCCGTAGAACTCGTAGGGGACGGAATCGCCGTCTTTGGTCAGGACGTTCGCTTGGATACGCGTGTGACCCGTCTCGAATCCCGTCCGAATCGCCTCCGAGACGTCGTCCGAATCGACCGCGCCCGAGTCGAAAAACTCCAGTGCGTGCATCGACCGAACCTCGTCGTCTGCGTAGCCCGACACCTCGCAGAGGCTCTCGTTCCACCGTCTGAGGTGGCCGTCTTCGTCGAGGATGTAGAAGATGTCGTCGACGGCGTCCAACACGTCGTCCGTGTACTGTTTGTACCGTTCGAGCTCTATCTCGTTCGCTCTCCGTTCGAATCGCCGTTCGGTCGCCGTGCGCTCCGAGATGTCGCGGGCGACGCCGACGGTGCCGCTGAACTCGCCGTCCGCGCGGAGGAGGCTCACGCGAACCTCGCAGACGACGCGCCCGCCGTCTGCGGTCCGGACCGGAAGTTCGACCGTCCGAGCGTCCTCGTCGGACGCCAGGAGGTCGCGAATCAGCGTTTCGACGCGTTCGGCGTCGCCGTCGGCCAGAATCGTCGAGACGGGCTCGCCGAGGAGTTCCTCGCGGGCGTAGCCCAGTCTCTCGACGACGACGTCGTTGACGGCGACGAACCGGCTCTCGGCGTCGAGCCGGTAGATGCCGTCGTCGACGGCGTTCGCGAGTGTCCGGTAGTGCTGGAGCGCCTCCGCCTCCGTTCGCTCCGTCCGCGGACCGGAGCCGGCGGCCTCCTCGTGGTCACTCATCAGTCGTACGGAGGCCGCAGAGAGTGATAAACACCACACCAGTCCGGATTCGGGACGGTATAGAAGTCCAACCGTTGGTCGAGCGAGGTGCTCTTGCCGCCCGAGGAGACGGGCCGTCGAGCGAGACGGCCTACAGCGCAGACACGTCGGAACTCGTCACGACTCTGTCGTCCGGGAGTCGGTCGATACAGTCGTAACAGAGGAAGAACTCGCCGCCGTCGTCGAGTTCGAGCGTGATGCCGCCGGTCGAACTCGTCTCGAAACTCCAGAAGTCCCCGATGCCGCCGGCGATGCGAACCGCCTTCCCGCACCCGTCGCACGGTTCTGTCGTCATGGCCGACGCGAGGCACCCGAGACGTAAACGTCCACCGTCGCGACGCGCGAACGCACCGAGGATTCATGAGAGTACGTCGCATAGAGGGTCGGCGTGCGCGTCGACTGCGAAGGCTGCGCCGGATGCTGCCCCGACTGGCGACCGATAGCGCCCGCGGACGGCGGCGACGAACGACGAGGACCGAGAGAGCCGTTAGACGACGTCTACAACCTCGTCCCCGTGACCCGCGACGAAGTGGTCGCGTTCGTCGAACGCGGCGTCGGCGACGCGATGACCCCGCGGATGTGGGCCGCGTCCGAGGCCAGACCGGAGGAGGGAGTCGAGATAGACGGCGCGAACGTCGCCGCCATCGACGGCCGTCCGGCGTTCTTCGTCGGCCTCCGGAAGCCGCCGAAACCGGTCGCGCCGTTCGGCCACCCGCGGACGTGGCTCCGGTCGTGCGCCTTCTTGGACCCCGAGACGCTCCAGTGTCGAATCCACGGCGACGACGAGTACCCCGAAGAGTGCGCCGACTACCCCGGCCACAACCTCTCTCTCGGCCAGCGGACCGAGTGCGAACGGGTCGAATCCGCCTTCGGCGGCGAGAGACTGCTCGACGACGAGGTGCCGGCGGGTCAGCGCGGACTGCTTCTCGGCCCGCACGCCGTCGGTTCGAAGGTGTTTGCCCACCCCGACCCGAGTCGCCTCGACGGCGTGGTCGAACGGATGCGGCGGGGCGACCTGACGCCCGCGGACCGCGCGGAGTTCGTCGCCGTCGCCGCCGGGTCGCGCCCGGGGTCGCTCGAAATATCCGAGACGCGAGTCGAAGAGACCCGCGAGAGAGTCGAGGAGACGTCCTCGTGGGTGAGCGACGCCGTCGCGGCGTGGACGGCGGCGGCGGGCGAACTCGGGGCGGCGGCGACGGACGCCCCCGACGGCGTAGAGGAGTCGTACGGCGCGCCCGGGACGCCCGGTTGGGACGCCGGAGACGACGGAGACGACGGAGACGACGGCGGGAAGCGTTAACAGCGTCGACGCCCCATGAACGGACATGCGCGTACTCGTTACGGGCGCGACGGGGTTCGTCGGCAGCCACCTCGTCCCCGCCCTCCTCGATGCCGGCCACGACGTGACCGTCCTCACGCGGGATGCAGACCACTACGACGGCCCGGAGAGCGTCCGCATCGTCGAGGGGAACGTCCTCGAATCGGGGACGTTCGAGTCGGCACTCGACGTCGACGCGGCGTACTACCTCGTTCACTCGATGGCCTCGGGCGACGACTTCGAACGAGAGGACCGACTCGGCGCCCGGAACTTCGCTCGGGCGGCGTCTGAGGCGGGAGTAAAGCGAGTCATCTACCTCGGCGGCCTCGGCGAGGAACGCGACAAACTGTCGCCGCACCTACGCTCTCGGCGGGAGGTCGAGTTCATCCTCGAAGACGGCGACTACGAGGTGACGACGCTTCGGGCCGCAATCGTCGTCGGCGACGGGAGCGCGGGGTTCGAGACGGTGCGGCAGTTGGCCGCCCGCCTGCCGGTGATGTTGACGCCGCGGTGGGTCGATACGCCCTGTCAGCCCATCGCAATCGGAGACGTGGTCCAGTACCTCGTCGGCGTCCTCGACGCGCCGGAGACGGCGGGCGAGACGTACGAAATCGGCGGCCCAGACGTGCTGACCTACGGCGAGATGCTCGCTCGCGTCGGCGAACAGATGGGTCGGAAGCCCCGACTCATCGAGATACCGGTGCTGTCGCCCGGCCTCTCGTCGTACTGGGTCGGACTCGTGACGGATATCCCCGCCTCCGTGGCGCGGCCGCTAATCGAGGGGCTGAAGAACAAAGTCGTCGTCCACGACGACAGCATCAAAGACCACGTCTCTGTGGACCTCACGACGTTCGACGAGGCGGTGAAGAACGCACTCGCGTCCGCCGAGACGGCAGACGAGGAGTCGGGCGTGGTCCCGCCGTTCGGCGAGGACGCCGACGAGAACGAGGACGGGGAGGCGCGGGCCGCCGACTCGGACGCGGGCGCGGGGTCGAGTGCGGTGGACGACTGAATGCAACGAGGCCCCCCAGAGGAGAGACCGGCCGCACAGACGGAGTACGGCGAGGCGTGGGTGTACGAGAGCATCGTCGGCGCGCTTCCGGGAATCGAACTGACCGACGGCCAAGCGATAGCCCTCCAGTTGGGCCTGTTCCAACTCGGAGTGTTCGTCTTCGCGTGGGTGTACGACCTGTGGGGCGCCGTCCTCCCCGGAACCATCGCGGTGGCCGTCGCCGCCGTCGGGAGCGTCGTGATGCTGCGGATGGGTCGGACGACGCGCCGTCTGGACCTGCCGGAGGCGTACGGCCGGATGCTGTTCGGGTCGAGCATCGAAGTCGTCCTCGGCGTCCTCGCGTTCGTCGCACTCGTGACGCATCTTTTCGTCTTCGAACCGCGACAGGAGGCGACGCCTCTCGTGGAGTCGCTTTTCGGGACGGAACCGCCCATCGTCGTCGTCTACCTGATGCTTCTGGTGCTTTGGGACCTCTGTTACCGCATCGGCACCTCGTGGTGGGCCGCCGTCGTCGCCGCGTGGCGGTCCCGGCGGTACGCGTTCGACGAATCGACGGCGACGGCGTTGCGCCGCGTGGACGCGTGGAACGTCCTCTTCGGCCTCTCCCAACTGGCTTTACTCCCCTTTCTCACGGACCGACCGGTGTTGCTCGCGGCGGTGGGCGGACACGTCGTCGCCGTCTCCGTCGTGTCGGCGGTGGCGGCGGCGTCGCTACGAGTTCGGTGACGAGAAAAGAGCGCTCACTCGTCTTTCATCTTCCGGAACTGGTCTAAGAGGGCCTCCGCGGAGTTGCCGGAGTCGTACTCTACCTTACCCTGATAGACGGTACGCTCGTCGTCGAACCCCGCGTCGACGGTTCCGTTCTTTCGCTCACGGCGCTCGTGTTCGTCTTCGTCGTATGCCCCCATTGACATGGTACAACATACCTTTGGCAATCCGAGTCATATATAACTATCGCCGAGCGGTTCGCGACCGACGCGGAACGGATAAACCCGACGCCCGCATAGATGTGGTGTGGCACGCCCACTTCGCTTTCGGCACGCACCCGGCCGATGGACCCGAGATCAGGTCCGCCGGGACATCTACGACGACCTCGACCGGAACCTCGGCGCGACGATGACTACGCCGTGGTTCAAAACGCCCCCCGGCTACGAAGGGCACCGATTCGAGATGGACAACGGCGACGTGGCGCTGTTTCTGTGGAACGACGAGGAGGCGTACTGGCTCGGAAACACCGAGACGCCGAAGTGTCTCTGGAACACCGAAAAGTACGGCTTCACCGAAGTACCGCACGGCGTCTCGCGGTGGGCGACGCGCGAACTGACGGCGCAACTCCACGACGAGTCGCCGTGGCTCGAACCGTACCCGCATCTCTCGTGGTACTTTCTTCCGGTGTTTCTCTCGAAGGACGGCCGAGAGACGACGCGGACGTTCTTCCGAGAACACGCCGCCGGGTTCCCCGACGCGACGGCCGAGGAGGCCTTGGAGTACTTCGATTCGTTCCTCCGAACGGGGGTCTTAGACGACGAACGCGAGGTCATGGCCGGGAAACTCGGCACCTCCGAGTATCTGGACCTCACTCGGATGACGGCGGCGATGGGCGAGTTCAACGCGGCGCGGGTCCTCCACGACGCCGGATACGCCCTCGAACCGGAGATATCCGTCTCAACCGGACACGCAATCGACTTCCGCGCCGAGAAGAACGGCACCGGAACCCTCGTCGAAGTGACGCGGCCGTTGCCGCCGAACCGACGGAACGCGGGCACGGGCGTCGCCGCCGTCCGCGACACCGCAGAGACGAAATCCGTCGGGCAGTTACAGGAACACGGCGGCGGCGTCGTCCTGTTCGTCGACTGCTCCTCCTTCCCGGACGACGACTGGATGGCCGTCAGAAGCGAGAAACCGGAGGTTCACCACCGTCCGGCGGTCGTGTTTCGGACGCGGCCCGACGGCCGCACCGACGGATACACGAAGGGGAGCGTCCCCCTCGAACTACCGTTCTAGAAGGAGACTTCCTGAGAGCCTTTTTCGCCGAGCGTGTAGACGTCGCGGTCGCTGTAGTACCGCCGACCGATGGCCTCGTGGCCGACGCCGCAGAACACCGCGTTCCGCGCGTCGGCCGCGCAGGTGTAGGTTTCCGAGCCCATGCGTTCGAGTACGTCTGCGAGCGTCTCGGACCCGTTCGGGAGTTCGATAGTCTGCTCGCCGTACTGTTCGACGAGTTCTTCGGTCGTCGCGGGGTACTCGTGGGCGTCGATCAGGTCGCCGGTTCCGTTCAGGCGCATTACACCCAAAGCGAATCGGAGGAGAACTATAATGTTTTTCCATGATGGTCATAAGTCTCCTTGGATTCCTTAATGAACATTAATGGACGTGGTGAGGAGCGCAGACGCAAGCGATTTGCGGCGTCCGCGCGGAGCAAGACCCGTGATACGGGACCGCAACGGCGAGTTCGACGGGGAGACGCCCGTCGCAGACCTGCATCTTCACACGACCGCATCCGACGGAACGCTCACCGTGCCCGAACTGCCGGCGGCGGCCCGCGACGGCGGCGTCGCCGCGATAGCCGTCACCGACCACGACAGAGTCCACCCGGACCTGGACGCGCCCGTGACGACGCTAGACGGCGTGACCGTCGTCCGCGGCATCGAACTCCGCGTCGACGCGGGCGACCAACGGGTGGACCTTCTCGGATACGGCGTCGAAGACGTGCCCGCCATCCGTGACCTGACCGAACGCATCCAACGCGACCGGAAAGAGCGCGGGCGGCGAATCGTCGACCGGGTGGAGTCGCGTCTCGACGTCTCCTTGGACGTGGAACTCGGCGAGGGAATCGGCCGACCGAACGTCGCGCGGGCCGTCGCGGAGAGCGACGCACCGTTCGACTATCAGGGCGCGTTCGACCACCTCATCGGCAGCGACGGCCCCTGTTACGTCGCGCGGTGGGTCCCCGACTTCGAGGCGGGCGTCGCCGCCCTGCGCGACTCCTGTGCCGTCGTCGGACTGGCACACCCCTTCCGGTATCCCGACCCCGAATCCGCGCTGGAACTCACGTCCGAACTCGACGCAGTCGAGCGGTTCTACCCCTACGGCGGCGCGAGTGCCGAGAGGGAGGACGGGGAACTCCTCGACGAGTACGTCGAACGAAACGAGTTGCTCGCGACCGGCGGAACGGACGCCCACGAGAAGACGCTCGGCGTCGCAGGGCCGCCCCGAGCGGAGTTCGAGGCGTTCGCCGCGTGCGTGCCGGGCGTCTGACGCGAGCTCTCGTCGCCGATAACCGGGAGCGTAGAGTTAAACCGGATGAAGAGCCAAGGTCGTGTATGAAGTGCCACTACTGCGACCGCGAGGCCGCATACGCCGCCGAAAAAGACGGAATCAAGGTGGGTCTCTGCGAGCGGCACTTCCGAGAACGAGTGGAAGAACTCGCCGACTCCGAAGAACTCGCCGCCCTGAGAGAGCAGATCGATATCGACCGCACCGAGTGACCTTCATGTCGCAACCCGCGGTCAATATCGAGTAGATATCGATCGCACCGAGTGACCTTCATGTCACAACCCGCGGTCAATATCGAGTAGATATCGATCGCACGGAGCGAGCTATCTCTCGCGGGAGACGACCGGTACCGAGTGACCGTCGAACGACCCACGCCTCGCGAGTCCCCGCGCCGACTCACAGCATCGTATCGAAGTAGACGTAGAGTGCGGCCAGAATCGACTCGAACGAGAGTGTCCCTATCGCCGAGAGCGCCACGAACTTCCTGTCGTTCATCTCGGCGAATCCCGCGGGGACGGTTATCATCCCGCGCGTGAACAGGAGGGTGTTGCTCACGGGGACGACTATCGGACCCCACCTGTCGAACCAGCCGTCGAACCGGTCGAGTTTCCCCTCGCTTATCTTGAACCACCGCTTCGAGAGTAGATACTCCCGGCCGCCGCGTTGGGCGACTTTGAAGAGCGCGTACTGGCCGATCGTCGCGCCGACGACGGCGACGGCGAGGACGCCGACGAGTTGGTCGGGGCCGAGAAGAACGAGTGCCGCGGGGACGACGAGTTCGCTCGGCATGAAGTACATCAGCATCGCGCCTTCTAAGACGAAGACGCAGAACAGCGCCACGTAGGCCCACCGCGAGTTCAAAAGCGCCTGCAGTTCGGCGGGCATCTGCGCGACTTGTACCGGCAGGGCGTCCATCGCCTTCGACTACCCCCGTCGCGGGCAAACGCTTTTCGCTCGCCGCACGCGGTGGGAACCGTCCGAGACGCGCGCGTCGAGAGCGATGCGATTTTTCCCGGTCGGACCCAAGCACCGGCGATGACTCTCAGCGACCGACCCCGACGGCTCCGTACGGACGGCGTGCGCCCACTCGTCAGCGAGACGCGTCTGGAGGCGACGGACCTCGTCGCGCCGATATTCGTGGACGCGACGACGGACGAACGCGTCCCCATCGAGACGATGCCGGGTCACGAACGCGTCCCTCTCTCGGACGCCGTCGCCCGCGCGAGAGAGGTACTGGAGACGGGAGTCGAGGCGGTCATGCTGTTCGGCATCCCCGGGTCCAAGGACGAACGCGGGACGCGCGCGTGGGCCGAAGACGGGGTCGTACAGGAGGCGACGCGCCGAATCACCGCCGAGACGGACGCGTACGTCATCACGGACGTCTGTCTCTGTGAGTACACGAGCCACGGCCACTGCGGCGTCCTGGAACACGACGCCCGCGAAAGCCCGACGCTCACCGTGAAGAACGACGAGACGCTCGACCTCCTCTCGAAGATAGCCGTCTCCCACGCCGAGGCGGGTGCGGACATGGTCGCACCGAGTTCGATGACCGACGGGATGGTCGGCGCGATACGCGGGGGGTTAGACGCCGCGGGGTTCGAGGGCGTCCCCATCATGTCCTACGCCGCAAAGTACGAGAGCGCGTTCTACGGCCCGTTCCGCGACGCCGCCGACGGTGCCCCGGCGTTCGGCGACCGGAGGCACTACCAGATGGACCCGGCGAACGCGCGGGAAGCCCTCCGCGAAGTCCGACTCGACGTCGAACAGGGGGCGGACGTGCTGATGGTGAAACCGGCGCTCGCGTACCTCGACATCGTCCGGGCGGTTCGCGAGGAGTTCGAGCATCCGGTGGCGGCGTACAACGTCTCCGGGGAGTACGCGATGCTGCACGCCGCCGCGGACAGGGGATGGATGGACCTCGAAACGACGGCGCACGAGTCCCTTCTGTCGATGAAACGCGCGGGCGCCGACCTCATCGTGACGTACTTCGCCGAGGACGTCGCGCCGGGCCTGTAGCGGCGTCGAGACCGTCCGCGGCCGTCGGCGAGCGCCCGGAATCCGTTTTCCAGCGTTTCGAGACGTACCACCTCTTTCCGTGTCGCGCGCGAGGATACGCCGTCGGTCCGGCAATATTCTCCTGTACGTTCGTCCAGAGACGCGACGGAATCGGCGAGAAAAGTGGACGGAAAACGGCCTTATACACATAGTATTGTTCTCAAGATTGTCCGGTCGTCTATAATCACGAGCCAAAACTTGACATTTTTAACTCCAAATTTTATATGTTACCTATCCGTGAGCATCTCGCGTGAACTCGAACACGAAGCGGAACGGATATGGAGAAACGGTGGACAGTCAGTCACATATTGAGGTGGTGACGGGATGATTCCCATACAGGTGGATCCGAGCGCGGTCGCAAGCGGCGTCAACAACGTCTGGGTGTTGGTCGTCACGTTCCTCATCTTCTTCATGCAACCGGGCTTTGCCCTCCTCGAAGCGGGGCAGGTTCGCGCGAAGAACGTGGGGAACGTCCTGATGAAGAACATGACCGACTGGATTCTCGGCGTCCTCGTCTACTTCGTGGTGGGTGCGGGCGTCGTGACTATCGCCGGGGCGTTGACCTCCGGCGGCGAGTTCGGAGGGGCGTTCGCCTACGTGAACGACCCGACGGCGTGGATCGGATGGCTGTTCGGCGCGGTGTTCGCGATGACCGCCGCCACCATCGTCTCCGGCGCGGTGGCCGAACGCATGGAGTTCAACGCGTACGTGCTCTTTACCGTCCTGATGACGGCGTTCATCTACCCCGTCGTCGTCGGGTTCACGTGGGGTGGCGGCCTCCTCTCGGGCGACGGCTTCGTCGGTGCCGCACTCGGTGTCGGCTACCTCGACTTCGCCGGTGCGACCGTGGTTCACATGTGCGGCGGCATCGCCGGTCTCGTCGCCGCGAAGATGGTCGGCCCGCGCAAGGGACGCTTCGACGCCGACGGGAGCAGCAACCCCATCCCGGGACACTCGATGTTGCTCGCCGTCCTCGGGACGTTCATGCTCGCGTTCGGCTGGTACGGCTTCAACGTCGGCACGCAGGCGACCGTTCTCGTGGTGGCCGACGACGGCAGTCTCGCGTTCATGGGAGCCGAACTCGGCCGCGTCGCCCTCGTGACGACGCTCGGCATGGGTGCCGGCGGCGCGGGCGCGATGGCCGTCTCGGCGTCCCTGCAGGGCAAGCCCGACCCGCTTTGGACCGCGAACGGCCTGCTCGCGGGTCTGGTCGCGGTCACCGGCGCGGTACCGCACGTGACGTGGTGGGGCGGTCTCGTCCTCGGGGGACTCGGCGGACTGATAGTCCTGCCAGCCTACCGGTTCACCGTAGACACGCTGAAGGTAGACGACGTCTGCGGCGTCTTCGCGGTTCACGGCGTCGCCGGCGCGATGGGGACGGCTCTCATTCCCGTCTTCGGAGCGGACGGCTTTCTCGGCGTGAACCAACTACTGTTGCAGGTCGTCGGCGTCCTCGTCATCGCGGCGTGGACCGTCATCGCGTCGGCCGTCGTCCTCGGCGTCATCGACGCCGTCGTCGGCCTCCGCGTGACCGAAGAAGAAGAACGTGAGGGACTCGACCTCGGCGAACACGGCGTCTCGGTCTACCCCGAGTTCGTGCCCGACGGGGCTCGCGACGGGTCGATGACGACCGACGGCGGCGAACTCAGAACCGACGGCGGCGCGGCGGGTCAGACCGAATCTGCGACGGAGAACGACGATGAGTGACGAATCCATACCCGAACCCACGGACGGCGGTATCGAACTCGTGATGGCGGTCATCCGACCGGACAGACTCGGCGACGTAAAGCAGGCGCTGGCGGAAGTCGGCGCGCCGTCGCTGACGGTGACGAACGTCTCCGGCCGCGGGTCCCAACCGGCGACTAAGGGCCAGTGGCGCGGCGAGGAGTACACCATCGACCTGCACCAGAAGGTCAAGATAGAGTGCTTCGTCGCGGACATCCCCGCGGAGGACGTCGTAGACGCGATTATCGACGCCGCACAGACGGGCGAACCCGGCGACGGCAAGGTGTTCGTCCTCCCCGTCGACTCGGCGGTCCAAGTCCGCACGGGCAAGGAGGGAGTCGACGCCGTCTGAGTCTCCGTCCCTCGAACCCGACTCGCTCTGACACCTCCGAACGGCTCTTTTCCGTCGGCTCTCCGCTCGCGGCCCGCGCGTCTTCCTGCCGAGCGACTGCTTTTCTCGCCCCGTTGCGCCGCCCGCGTCTCTCGCGCGCCGAACTCTCCGTTCCCTCTTCGCCCCGACGTTCACCTCAGCTCCCGGTTACACGCACGTCGAAAAATTCGGCAACATTTGTTCGACAACCGACCACATTACGACCTTATATTGCTTGTATACGCATATATATCGGACGAGCGTCGATTATACGGCTTGGAAACTTACGTTTGTTAACGCTAACCGTTATAAGCAATCGCGAGCACAGATACTGACGAGAACTCCGAGACAAACCTTGGAGAATATACCCAAATAATGAACGACCGTCCATTCAATCTCGGCTCGAAAGCGTTCGACGGAGGTATCGCATGCTAACCCCCCTACAGACCGACCTCGCGGCCGTCGTCGAGGGCGTGAACCTCGTGTGGGTGCTGACCGTCACGTTCCTCATCTTCTTCATGCACGCCGGGTTCGCGATGCTCGAAGCGGGGCAGGTTCGCTCGAAGAACGTCGCGAACCAACTGACCAAGAACCTCCTGACGTGGAGCGTCGGAGTGGTCGTCTACTTCCTGCTCGGCGCGGCCGTTTCGACTATCGTCGGCGGCCTGACCGGCGGCGGTCCCGTCTCCGTGTCGGGGGCGTTCGCGGACGTGTACGCACCGGAGGCCGCGGCCACGACGGCGTGGGTCGATTGGCTGTTCGGCGCGGTGTTCGCGATGACCGCCGCCACCATCGTCTCCGGCGCGGTGGCCGGACGCGCGAGACTCCGCGCGTACGTCAGCTACACCGTCCTCCTCGCGGGCGTCATCTACCCCGTCGTGGTCGGGGTCACGTGGGCGGGCGGCTTCCTCTCTACGCTCGGCTTCCACGACTTCGCGGGCGGCATGATAGTCCACGGGATGGGCGGCATCGCCGGTCTGACCGCGGCGTGGGTCATCGGCCCGCGCATGGACCGCTACAACGACGACGGAAGCGCGAACGTCATCCCCGGCCACTCGATGACGTTCGCCGTCCTCGGAACGCTCATCCTCGCGTTCGGCTGGTACGGCTTCAACGTCGGCACCGCCGCCTCCCCCCTCGCTCTCACCGAGAGCGGTGAGGTGACGCTCGGCGCGTTCGCCTACGTCGGCCGCGTCGCCCTCGTGACGACGCTCGGAATGGCCGCCGGAGCCATCGGCGCGGCCGGGATGGCCATGTACCAGACCGGCAAGGTGGACACGCTGTACGTCGCAAACGGCCTGCTCGCCGGCCTCGTCGGCGTCACGGCCATCGCGGACGCCATCGTCTGGCCCGGCGCACTCGTCGTCGGCCTCCTCTGCGGCGTCCAACTTCCCCTCGTCTTCTCGTTCGTCGAGAAGCGCCTGAAGATAGACGACGTCTGTGCCGTGTTCCCGGTTCACGGCTCCGCGGGCGTGTTGGGCGCGGTTCTGTTCCCCGTCTTCGCCACGGGCGTCTGGAACGGCAGCGCATCGGTCGTCGAACTGGCCGTCCCGCAACTCGTCGGCGTCGCGGTCATCGGCGTCTGGACGTTCGTCGCGACGGCCGCCGTCTTCGGCCTCTTCCGTTCGACCGGACAGGCCCGCGTCACCCGCGAACACGAACGCGAGGGACTCGATACCTCCGAACACGGCGTCGATACCTACCCCGAGTTCGGTCGCCCCGAGTCGGAAACCGGCCTCCGCGCGGACGGCGGAGCGTTCACGGACGCGGAGCGTGAGGAGTAATCATGAGTGACGAACTTCCAAACGACGGAGAGATTCGACTGGTAACGGCCGTCGTCCGACCGGACAAACTCGGCGACGTAAAGCAAGCACTCGCGGAAGTCGGCGCGCCGTCGCTGACGGTGACGAACGTCTCCGGCCGCGGGTCCCAACCGGCCAAGAAAGGCCAGTGGCGCGGCGAGGAGTACACCGTCGACCTGCACCAGAAGGTCAAGATAGAGTGCTTCGTCGCCGACATCCCCGCAGAGGACGTGGCGGACGCGATCGCCGACGCCGCGCGGACGGGCGAACCCGGCGACGGCAAGGTGTTCATCATGCCCGTCGACGACGCCGTGCAGGTCCGCACGGGCAAGACCGGCCGCGACGCCGTCTGAGTCGGTCTTCGACGCGGTTCCGCTGTTTTTGCGCGCGTTCGTCGCCGCCGAGACTCGGTCCTCTCTGGCGCGAGGAGTCGTCGTTCGGAGGGCCGACGCGGGGGAGACTCGCCGGGTCGGAGACGAAAAGAGCAAAGACGGGGTCCGTCGGAGAAGCGGTATGGCTCTCTCGCCGATCACTCTCGGGGGACTCCTCGTCGCTCTCGCGGGGTTCGAGTTGCTCGATCGCGGGAGAGAGTGCCTCGGGTGGACAGGCGGCGGCGAACTCAGAGACCACGTCTGGAAGTGGGCCGTCCCCGCCGCCCTCCTCCTCGTCGTCGCCGCGGAGGGAGAGACACTCGCGTCCGTCGGGTGGCGCGTCGGAACCGTCGGGGGGTTCCTCGGAGACGTGGCCGTCGGCCTCGCCGTGATGTTGGGCGCGAACCTCCTCATGGCTCCCGTCTGGGCGCGGGTGGGCGACGGCGGCGAGAGCCTCCTCGAAGGCATCCGGACGTTCGCCTCCCTCTCGGTTCCGGAACGACTGTTCGTCGCGTTCACCGCGGGCGCGACGGAGGAGTTCGCGTTCCACGGCTACGCCGTCGAGCGACTGCTCGCTCTGACCGGAAGCTATCCGCTCGCGGGGTTCGTCTCGTTTCTGGCGTTCACGCTCGGGCACCACGGCGAGACGTGGGACCGACACGCCGTCGTCCGCATCGCCCAACCGGCGCTTTTGACGACGCTTCTCTATCTTTGGTTTCGGTCCCTGCCCGTCCTCGTCGCCGTCCACGCCGTCAACGACGCCGTGGGGTTGCTCGCGGTGGGGCGGTACGCGCCCGGAGACAGAGAGGGGGCGGACGGAGACGAAGCGGGGGAACCGACGTCCGTCGTCCGCTGGTTGGACTGAGAGCGGTGACGCCGAGACGTCACCGACCGTCGCCGCGCCCGCCGAACGCGCGAATTCTCACTTGCTCGCCACATTCGGTTCGCGCGTGTCGTCCGCCACGAGGCAGTTGGGCGTGGCTTCGGCCGCGTAGTAGTCGTTTATAATACCCGTATTGACAGTTCCGTAGCGGTACGGGGCGGTCGGGTCCGGACCGGACGGATACGCCTCGGTAGGGGGGATGGTTCGACCGCCGAACCCCGTACTTCTTTTTGCCGCCGGTCGAACCGCCGCCCATGAATCACGACGAGTCCCGCGACCTGTACGACCGGTCGCTCTCGGTCATGCCCGGCGGGGTCAACTCCTCGGTTCGTGCAGTTCGGCCGTACCCGTTCTTCGTCGAACGCGGCGACGGCGCGCACGTCATCGACGCCGACGGGAACCGCTACACCGACTACGTGATGGGCTACGGACCCCTCCTGTACGGACACGACATGCCGGACCCGGTTCGCTCTGCGGTCCAGTCGTACGCCTCCGACGGGCCGATGTACGGCGCGCCCACGGAGATAGAGGTAGACCACGCCGAGTTCGTCGCGCGACACGTCCCCTCCGTCGAGAAGATTCGGTTCGTCAACTCCGGCACCGAGGCGACGGTGTCGGCCGTCCGCCTCGCCCGCGGGTACACCGGTCGAGACAAGATAGTCGTCATGAAGGGCGGCTACCACGGCGCACAGGAGTCCACCCTCGTCGAGGGCGAACCCGGAGACACCGCGCCGAGTACGAAGGGCATCCCCGAGTCGTTCGCCGAACACACGATTCCGGTGCCGTTCAACGACGAGGCGGCGATAGACGAGGTGTTCGAGGAGTACGGCGACGACGTCGCCGCCGTCCTCACGGAACCCATCCTCGGGAACACGGGTATCGTCCACCCCGTCGACGGCTACCTCCAACACCTCCGCGACGTGACCGAAGAGCACGGGTCGCTCCTGATATTCGACGAGGTCATCACGGGGTTCCGCGTCGGCGGCCTCCAGTGCGCACAGGGGAAGTTCGGCGTCACGCCCGACGTGACGACGTTCGGGAAGATAATCGGCGGCGGGTTCCCCGTCGGCGCGATAGGCGGGCAAGCGGAGATTATGGAGCGGTTCACCCCCTCGGGCGACGTGTTCCAGTCGGGCACCTTCTCGGGGCACCCGGTGACGATGGCGGCGGGACACGCCTCTCTGACCTACGCCGCCGAGAACGACGTGTACGACTACGTGAACGACCTCGCGGAGACGCTCCGACGCGGCCTGACCGACATCGTAGCGGAGAAAGCGCCCTCCTACACCGTCGTCGGCACGGACTCGATGTTCAAGACAGTCTTCACGCGCGAGGGGCCGGACGACCTGACGGACGCCTGCGAGGCCGGATGCGCGCAACGCGACGCCTGTCCCCGCTACGACTACTGCCCGAAGAACGGCGCGGACGTGTCGAACGCCGAAACCGAGCGCTGGGAGCGCATCTTCTGGCAGGAGATGAAAGACCGGGGCGTCTTCCTCACGGCGAACCAGTTCGAGTCGCAGTTCGTCTCCTACGCTCACACCGAGGAGGATATCGAGGAGACGCTGGAAGCGTACAAAGCGGCGCTGTAGGCGTCGTCGATTCGGGGGCTACAGTATTCAAATCGACCGGTCGGGGTCGATACCGCCGACCAGCGTCGCGTTGACGACGACGCCCAAGAGGAGTACGAACGCCGCGAGATAGAGGCTCGTGAGGATGATGATGATGCCGCTTATCACGCCGTAGACGGCGTACCGCCCGGCGTTGATGGCGTAGAGGTGGATGACGACGAGCAGAGCCGTCCATCCGATAGCGGCGGTGAGTGCGCCGGGAACCGCCGCCCGCAGGTCGGTCACCGTCCGCGAGGGGACGTAGTACAACGGGACGAACGCGACGGTGAGGACGACGAACAGGGCCGCGAGGGCGACGGGCGCGACGAGAAGCGTGTCCGGCAGAAACGAGAAGGCGGCGCTCGTCGTGACTATCGAGAACAGAGCCAACAGTAGGGACGCGAGGACGGCGACACCGCCGCACAGTTGGTGGCGTATCGACCATCCGCTGTCGCCCTCGACGCGTTCGACGACGGTCAGAAAGCCGACGGCGACGTTCGCTCCGCTCCACCCGAGGACGAGAACGGCGAGCACCGTCGCGCCGATCTGTCCCTCCGTCGCCGTCATCGCGTCGGAGACCAACTGCCGCGCCTCGGGCGTGAGAAACGGCGGCGTCACATCCCGAACACTCGCGGCGACCGGCCGACTGACCAGAGCCAACACCAACACGAGGAGCGGAAACAGAGAGACGAATCCGTAGTACGCGAGCGACGCCGCCGGATACTCCACGTCGTGTTCCTGCGCCGCCCGAGCGACGGCCAAAACTACGCCGAGTCGCCCGTCGATGTACGACATACACCGCTGTAGGGAGCCGAAACGTAAAACCGCTGTAGCGAAACGAGGCGGCGTCTGTTTTTTCTCTCCGGAGCGCGTCGTGCCAACTATGGACACGGACGTGACGACAGAACCGGGCGCGACGCGGGAGTACGACGACCCGTTGGGTGACCTCCTGCCGCGCGCCGACGTTGACTCGCGGTGGTGGTACTGGATAGCGGCCGTTCCGGTGTCCGCTCTCGTCGCTCTCGTCGGGGGCGTCTTCTTGCTCTTCGGCTTCTTCTTCGATCTCTTCTTGACGGGAGGTCTGTTGACGTTCGGGGTGACGTTCCTCTTCGTCCCCGTCGTCGGACTCGCGGGGTTGGTGCTGACGGTGATGTATCCGGTCGCGACGTACGTGGACGCCCGGGCGGTGGCGGAGTCGTCCGCGGAGTGGACGCCCGACCCCCTCGTGTGGGGACTCGTCGCCCTCGCGAGCGTCGTCCTCAGCGCGTTCTCTTTGAGCGTCGTGGCCGCCCTGTACTATCTCTACAAGCGACACGGCGCGGTCGGAACGCCGTGAGCTAGTCCGACCGGCCCCGCGCCGCGGGGTCGAGGCGAGCGCTCGCTATCTCTCGCGCGCGAGGCGACGTGACGACGAGCGCGAACCCGATTGCGAGGGCCCAACAGACGGCGTAGGCGGCGGCGAAGGCCCACGATTCGTCCGCGGCCCCGAGCGTCGTGAACTCGACGGCGACGACGGAGAAAACGGCGAGAGAGAGCGACGCGAGGAGGCCGAACGCCCAGACGCGGAGGACCGAAACCTCGGGATACTCGTAGTTCAGCCACCCGACGGAAACGGCGGTGGCGACGAGAGAGAGCCACCCCGGCGCGCCCGCGACGGCGGGAACGGCGGTGACGACCGTCTGTATCGGAGAGACGGCGGGCAGGAGTCCGACCCACAGGAGGGCGGTGCGGAAGAGGTCGGCGAGTTCGGGGGCGGCGCGGCCGGGGAGGGACACGGACGACGGTTCGCGCGAGATTCTGAATAGGTTTGGGTGAACGGACACGGCGACGAGACGGCCGAACGCCGCGGACTCGCGGGTGCGCGGGCGGAAGTGGTGGCCTTTTCACTCACCGGCGCGCACGTTCTAACAACGATGACACGCGGGACACTCCGATTGGCGACGCGGGGGTCAGACCTCGCGCTTCGGCAGGCGGCGAGCGTCCAAGAGGCGCTCTCCGGCCACCGATTCGACGTAGAACTGGTGGAGGTGGAGACGCACGGCGACCAGGTGCGCGACGAACTCATCCACCGACTCGGCAAGACCGGCGCGTTCGTCCGGGCACTCGACGAGAAGGTGCTCGACGGGAGCGTCGACGCCGCCGTCCACTCGATGAAGGACATGCCGACGGAGAGTCCGCAGAACCTCGTCGTCGCGGGCGTCCCGATGCGCGCGGCGGCGGGCGACGTTCTCGTCACGCCCGACGGGTCCGACCTGAACGACCTGCCCGCCGGCGCGACGGTCGGTACCTCCTCGCTCCGACGCAAGGCGGAGATTCTCTCCGCGCGTCCCGACCTCGACGTCGAACCCCTCCGCGGCAACGTCGACACGCGCGTCGAGAAACTCCTCGCGCCGTCGATGCAGGCCGAACACGAGAAGCGCGTGGACGCAGACAGCGACGAGAAAGCCGAGGCGACGGCGAAAGGCGACACCGCCGAGACGGAGTTCGACGAGTCCATCGAAGAGTGGTTCGACGGACTGCACGAAATCGAGCGTCGGGCGCTCGAACGCGACATCGAGACGGAGTACGACGCTATCGTTCTCGCGGAGGCGGGCCTCGAACGGAGCGGTCTGCTCCACACCGTCGAGTCCGTCCGCCTGCCGACCAGCGAGTTCGTCCCCGCGCCCGGACAGGGAGCCATCGCCGTGACGACCCAGTACGACGAGACGGCCGAAGACGTCCGCGACGCGATAGACCACTCGCGGACCCGGGTGGAGACGACCGTCGAACGGACCGTCCTCGAAGTTCTCGGCGGCGGATGCGTCGCGCCGATGGGCGTCCACGCGACCCTCCAAGGGCGACACGTCCACGTCACCGCGCGAATCCTCTCCGTCGACGGGGAACAGGAGGTCCGCGGGTCGCGGGACCTGCCGGTCGAAGACCACGCAGACGCCGCCGCGGAGTTCGCAGAAACGCTCGCGGAGAAGGGGGCCGACGAACTCGTCGCGGCGGCCCGCGAACTCGCGGACGAGGAGTGAACCGATGAGCGACCGAGACACCCACGACGCGACAGTCGAAGGCGCAGCGTCCGCGCCGGGGACGGTCTATCTCGTCGGAAGCGGACCGGGCGACCCCGAACTCATGACCGTGAAGGCCAAGCGACTGCTCTCGGAGGCGGACGTCGTCCTGCACGACAAACTCCCCGGCCCGGAGATTCTCGGCCAAATACCCGACGAAAAGCGCGAGGACGTCGGCAAACGCGCGGGCGGCGAGTGGACGCCGCAGGAGTACACGAACCATCGGATGGTCGAACTCGCCCGCGAGGGGAAGTCGGTCGTCCGCCTGAAGGGCGGCGACCCGTTCGTCTTCGGCCGCGGCGGCGAGGAGATGGAGCATCTCGCGGACGAGGAAATCCCGTTCGAGGTGGTGCCGGGCGTCACCTCCGCCATCGCCGGTGCGGGCGTCGCGGGCATCCCCGTCACCCACCGCGACCACACGTCTTCCGTCTCGTTCGTCACGGGCCACGAAGACCCCACGAAAGCCGAGTCCGCCGTCGACTGGGAGGCGTTGGCCGCGACGGGCGGCACCCTCGTCGTCCTGATGGGCGTCGGTAAACTGCCGAAGTACGCGAAAGCGCTCCGAGACGCCGGGATGGACGGCGAGACGCCCGTCGCACTCGTCGAACGCGCGACGTGGCCGGAGATGCGCGTCGCCACCGGAACGCTCGATACCATCGTCGACGTGCGCGACGCAGCGGAGATAGAACCGCCCGCGATAACGGTCATCGGCGAGGTGGCGGCGACGAGAGACCGAGTGGTCGATCTCCTCCGGAACCGGACCGGCGAACTCCCGACCGAAACCGCGGACTCGGAGGTGACGGAGGAGTGAACCGCGACGTTCGCGTCGCCGTCTTCCGCCCGGACGACGACAGGCTATCGGACGCCGTGGAACTGCTCGATTCGCTCGGCGCGACGCCCGTGCCCGACCCGATGCTCGCCGTCGAACCGACCGACGCGACGCCCGAAGACGCCGAGTACGTCGTCCTCACGAGCAAGACCGGCGTCGAACTCCTCGCCGCGGCCGGGTGGAGTCCCGACGGCGCGACGCTCTGTTGTATCGGCGCGTCGACGGCCGCCGCCGCCCGCGACGCCGGGTGGACGGTCGGCCGCGTCCCCGAGAAGTACACCTCCGCCGGACTCGTCGAACACCTCCGCGAGGAGGTGTCCGACGCGACGGTGGAAGTCGCCCGGTCGGACCACGGCAGCGACGTGCTGTTGGACGGCCTGCGCGAGGCGGGTGCACGCGTACACGAGACGGTCCTCTACCGCCTCGTCCGCCCGGAGGGGTCGGGCCAGTCGGCGGTGATGGCCGCCGGCGGCGAACTCGACGGCGTCTGTTTCTCCTCGTCTCTCACCGTCGACCACTTCCTCGACGCCGCGGCCGAACGCGGCCTCCGCGAGGAGGCCATCGCGGGCCTGAACGACGCCGTCGTCGGAGTCATCGGTCCGCCGACGCGGGAGACGGCCGAGTCCCACGGCATCGACGTGGACGTGGTTCCGGACGCCGCCGACTTCGAGGAACTCGTCTGCGACGTGGTGGAGACGGCCGCGCCGACGTACCGCGAGTGAACTCGGAACCCCGCGGCGAGACGCCCGTTCGCCGCGGATAGCGGGCGACGACTCACAGGCGAGAGTTTAAACCCGATACCGACCCAACCCCGAGTAATGGCAGGTCCCGTCCCCGAGATGGAGGCGCGCGCGGAGGCGTGTGCGGAACGACTGCGGGAGGCAGACCGGGTTCTCCTCGCCTCGCACATCGACGCCGACGGGTTGACGAGTGCCGCCGTCGCCGCGACGGCGTTGGAACGGGCGGAGATTCCGTTCGAGACGGCGTTCGCAAAGCAGTTAGACGAGACTGAAGTACGAAAGATAGCCGCCACGGAGTACGATACCGTGCTTTTCACCGACTTCGGGAGCGGTCAGTTAGACGTCGTCGCGCCGCACGAGGAGGCGGACGAGTTCACGCCGGTCATCGCGGACCACCACCGACCGGCGGACGCGGAGACGGAGTACCACCTCAATCCGCTCCTCTTCGGCATCGACGGCGCGTCGGAACTCTCCGGTGCGGGCGCGAGTTACGTTCTCGCTCGCGCACTCGAAACGGAGGGGGTCGACAACCGCGATTTGGCGGCTCTGGCCGTCGTCGGTGCGGTCGGCGACATGCAGAACTCCGAGGGCGGTCTGCACGGCGCGAACGCCGGTATCGTAGAGGAGGGCGTCGCCGCGGGCGTCTTAGAGGAGGCGACCGACCTCGTCCTCTACGGCAGACAGACCCGCCCGCTTCCGAAGTTTCTGGAGTACGCGAGCGACGTTCGCATCCCCGGCATCTCGAACGACGCGAACGGCGCGGTACGGTTCCTTTCGGACCTCGATTTGGATCTGAAAGAGGAGGGCGACTGGCGGCGATGGGTCGACCTGACGATGGACGAACGGAAGACGCTCGTGAGTGCCCTGATGCGCCGGGCCATCGCCTCGGGCGTCCCCGCAGACAGAATCGAGAGCCTCGTCGGGACGACGTACACCCTGACGGCCGAAGAGGAAGGGACCGAACTCCGCGACGTGAGCGAGTTCTCCACGCTCCTGAACGCGACGGCGCGGTACGAACGCGCCGACGTCGGACTCGCGGTCTGTCTGGGGAACCGCGACGGCGCGCTAGAGAGCGCCCGGACGTTGCTCAGAAACCACCGCCGGAACCTCTCGGAGGGCCTCCAGTGGGTGAAAAACGAAGGGACGACCGTCGAAGACCACGTCCAGTGGTTCGACGCCGGAACGCGAATCCGCGAGACCATCGTCGGCATCGTCGCGGGTATGGCCGTCGGGTCCGGCGGTATCAGTCGCGACAAGCCCATCCTCGCGTTCGCGGAGAAATCCGACTCGGAAGTGAAGGTGTCCGCGCGAGGGTCGCACGTCCTCGTCCGAGAGGGACTCGACCTCTCGGCCGTGATGCGCGAGGCGTCGCGGGCCGTCGGCGGCGACGGCGGCGGCCACAACGTCGCCGCGGGCGCGACCATCCCGAAGGGGAGAGAAGACGAGTTCGTCGCCGAAGCGAACCGAATCGTCGGCGACCAACTCGGCTGAGTCGGCGTTCACGCTACTTCGACGACCCGCCGCCGTGTCGCCGGTTCGAGGTTCTCCGTGAGCGACGGCGTTTCCGTCGTCGAGCGGAGTACGTCCAGTTTCGTATAGCGTCATGGGATATATTCCGTGGTGGTCGAGAGTACGACCCTGCCCGCTGAGACGGCGAAAGACGCCCGCAAACCGCGTTTCGGTGGACGAAACCGGGAGGTGAGGCCGTCACGTCCGCGACAGGGTTCTCGGAATCGAAGTCCGCGCATCGATTCGGAACGCGTCGGACGGCCACTGACGAGTGAGGTATCGGGCCGACGAGTGGGAGACTCGGGCGACGACCGGTCCGGACGCGCGGGCGGCGTTCGAGAGCGTTTCTGCTCCGGAGAAGAGGCGGGTGCGGAGTACACTGAGTCGTGAGTGAATCGAACGTCGCGATACAGAACCGAGAGGAGGTGAGAATCAGTCCGCCGTTATCCAGACGAGAAAGGCGACGGCCGCCGTTTCGGCGACGTGAACGGCCATCGTCGCCCGCCAGACCACCGGCGGAACCGCGGTTGCGAACCACGCAGACAGCGTCGGGTCGGCGAGGTAGTAGTACAACGAGAGAGCGTTCTCGGCGAGTAACAACAGACCGAAGACGAACAACCCGAGAGGGTGTTTCGTCCGGAATCGCAGGTAGTTCCGCCCCCAAACCGCACAGAGTCCGGCGAGCATGAGCACGTTCAGCCCCGACGCCCCCTGCGCGAGGGCGGCCCACGGACTCATCTGTCGGACCTGCGGCGTCCGGTCGTCTGGTTCGAGGTGTCAGGTAGCATCTCGTGGTGGGGGCGTCGAAACCGCAGTGAGCGTCGGCGGGGAATCGAGCGGTCGGATACCGGTGAGACGGCAGCGGGAGGGACGGAATTAGCCGATGGCGGCCAGGCTATCCCTGGATGAACTGGCCGGCGACCTCCTCGACTTCCTGCATCGTCATCGGCTGATCGACGCCGTCGGGGAACGGCGACTCGACGTTGAGTTCGTTGAGGAACGCTGCGTGTCGCGCCTCCACGCTGTGGATTCCGATGGCCGCGGAGAATATCTCGTCGTTCGAGACGGTCGGCGCAGCGCCGGCGTAGGCGGCCACGCCCGTGTTTTCGAGCGCTTTCGCGACCCCGAGGAACTCGGACGGCGTCTCGTAACCGAAGTCGTACGACGCCTCCTCGACGGGGGTACCCCCGAGGTCGGACACCGTCTGCGTCAGGGCGTCGACGTGCGCCGCCTCGTGTTCGCCGACCGTCTCCAAGTGACCGGGGACCGTCATCCGGAGTTCGTCGCCGTACTCCGAGAGCACGTCCGCCGCCATCAGTTCGTCGTCCGCGAACGTCTCCAGTCCCTCGCGGTAGAACGCGTTCTCCAGGTGTTCGAGCGTGAGCGCGTAGTTCAACACGTCGACGTCGGCGACGTCGTTCTCCTGTTTGCGGTCGTAGGCGGGCATCTCGCCGCCGTCGTCGCGCGTGAACGCCGCGGGGTCGACGTCGCTCGTGACGAACTGGCCGGCTATCTCCAGAACTTCCTCGACGGAGCGAGCCTCGTCGACGGCGTTCGGGAACGGCGCGTCTCCGTCGAGGAGATTGAGGAACGCGGCGTGTCGCGCCTCGACGCTGTGGATTCCGGCGGCCGCGGCGAGGACGTCGTTGTTCGTCACCTTCGGCGCGGCACCGGCGTAGGCGGCCACGCCCGTGTTTTCGAGTGCTTTCGCGACGCCGAGGAACTCGGACGGCGTCTCGTATCCGAAGTCGTACGACGCCTCCTCGACGGGAGTGCCGCCGAGGTCAGACACCGTCTGCGTCAGAGCGTCGACGTGCGCCGCCTCGTGTTCGCCGACCGTCTTCAAGTACGCCGGAACGTCCGTGCGGACGGTTTCGCCGAAGTTCGAGAGTACGTCCGCCGCCATCAGTTCGTCGTCCGCGAACGTCTCCAGTCCCTCGCGGTAGAACGCGTTCTCCAGGTGTTCGAGCGTGAGCGCGTAGTTCAGGACGGGGACGTCGGGGTTCGTCGGCTCTTCGGTCGGTTCTTCCGTCGGTTCCTCCGTCGGAGTCATCGTCTCGGTGCTCTCGGTCGTCGCCTCGGTTTCGGTCGCGCCGGAACCGCCGTCGCCCGAGCAACCGGCGAGTCCGACCGCCGCGAGTGCGGCGCCCGCGCCGAGTACGCGTCGACGAGTGTAGTTGTCGCGGCCGGTCGTCGCGTCGCGAGTGGGTTCGTCTGAGTTCATCGTCGCTCGGTTCGAGGGCGAGACGACACAAGAAGAAATTCCGAATTCCGACCAAACCGCGCACCGGTTCGGTTCTGATTCTCACCCAAATTGCACCGAACTCACGCGCCGAGGCCCCAGAAGAACGCGATACCGAGGACGGTGACGACCGAGAGGAGCAACTGCAACGGCGCTCCGACGCGGAGAAAGTCCGAGAACCGGTAGCCGCCGGGCCCGTAGACGAAGAGGTTCGTCTGGTAGCCGACGGGCGTCATGAACGCCGTGGAGGCGGCGAACGTCACGGCCAAGACGAACGCGAAGGCGTTCGCCCCGATAGACTGCGCCGCGCTGGCGGCGACGGGAATCATGAGTACGACGCTGGCGTTGTTGCTGATGACGCTCGTCAGCAGTCCGGTCGCGAGATAGAACACCCAGAGGACGCCTATCGCCGGTAGGAACGTCGCCGTCGCCGCGACGGCGTCTCCGAGAAGCGCGGCGGCACCGGTCTGCTGGAGGGCGGTTCCGAGGGGGATGACCCCCGCCAAGAGGAAGATGACGTTCCACTCGACGGACGAGTACAGTTCGGTCGGTTTGAGGACGCCCGTAAAGACCATGGCGACCACCCCCGCCAACGCCGAGACGACGATGGGGAGGACGTCCAACGCGGGTAACGCGACGACTCCGCCGATGATGGCGACCGCGAACGGAATCTTGTCGCTCCGGTAGTCCGCGTCGTCGAACTCGTGGGCGACGATGAAGTCCTCGTTCTGGACGAGTCGCGCGAGGCTGTCGGGCGGCGCCTGCACGAGGACGGTGTCGCCGACGCGGATGCGGATGTCCTCGAATCGGTCGCGTATCACGTCGCCGCGGGTCCGAAACGCGAGGACGTTCGCGTCGTAGCGCTGTCGAAACGACGAACTCGCCAGCGTCTCCCCGACGAGGAACGACCCCGAGGGGATGACGACTTCGACGAGGACGGGTTCTTCCCCGTCCGGGTCCAGGTCGTCTTCGGTCTGCGGCCCGCCCGCGAACACGAGCCCCTCCGCGTCCATGATCCGTTCGAGCGTCTGTCGGTTCGTCCGGAGGCGGAGCGTGTCGCTCTCGTGAATCTCCTTTCGGCTCAGTGGGTCCGAAAAGCGCTCTCCGTACCGGATTAGCTGGAGTACGTCGATGTCGAGGTCGTCGTCGCCGAGGGCTTCGCCGACGGTCTGCCCGATCAGCGGCGAGTTCGCCGGGACGACGACGTCCGCGAGGTACTCTTGGAGGGCGTACTCCTCTACGAGGTCCTCTTCGGCCGGTACCCGTTCGGGAAGCAGTCGGACGCCGACGGTCATGAGGTAGACTGCTCCCACCGCGAACACGACGACGCCGAGTTTGGTGAACTCGAACATCGAGAACGCGCGCAGTCCGAGTTCGGGCGACTCCGCCCCGATTTGGGCCGCGATGTCGCTGGCGAGGATGTTCGTCGAGGTTCCGATGAGCGTCAGCGTCCCCCCGAGCATCGAGGCGAACGACAACGGCATGAGCAACTTCGACGGCGACGTCTTCCCCTCGTGCGCGAGGTCGGCGATGACGGGGACCAGTATCGCGACGACCGGGGTGTTGTTGACGAACCCCGAGACGGGGCCGGTGACGCCGATGGTGGCGGCGAGTTGTTTGCGTTGGTCGGACCCCGCGAACGCGGCCATCTTCCGACCGATCAACTGGACGATGCCGGTCCGGTTGATGCCGGTACTCAGGATGAGCATCGCCAGCACAGTGATGGTCGCGGGGCTGGCGAAGCCGGCGATACCCTCTCGCGGGGTGATCTGCGTCCACGGTTCGAGAACCATCAACAGAACCATGATCGAGATGGCGGTGACGTCTATCGGGAACCACTCCGTCGCGAAGAGAACGAGTGCGAGAAGGATGAGTGCGAAGACGACGAGCATATCGCCCGTCACGGGAGTCGAAGCCACGCTCTGAAGCGTCAGAGCGGGCAGAGAGAAAGCCATACTGAACCGAGACGGTAACGAGGGAAAAGGACTCGTATCCGAGTCCTCGCCCGGCGACCGGCGGATTACGGGAGACGGCGGTCAGTCGTCGTATCGCTCGTAGGTTATCGTCAGTTTTCCGTCCGCCGGTCGCTTCGCCGCGTCCCGGAGCGCTTCGAACTCCCGAAGCAGAGCGTCGGCGTCTTCGGTACCCTCTCTGACGCTTCGTGACTCCTCTCGAATCGTATCGTACGCCTGCTCTAAGATACGCCGGGCGGCGTACGAATCTGTCTTCGAGTCGATATCGAAGGAGGCCTCGTGTCGAGACATACCCGTACGTGGGTCTCCAGTGGGATAACAGTCGTCACGAGTCGGATACAGCGGTGGTATCTGTCGGTTTTTTCCGGGAAGACGCGCTAGGACGCTCTCTTACCCGGGTTGGGTCGACTCCGCGAGAAACGCCGACGAACCGTCGATAAATCGAATAGCGCGATACGAAATGTGGAGGTGTGGTCTGAGTCCGAGACTGTCACGGGTCCCTGTCTCTCTCAGGCACCCTCGAGGAACTCGTGGAGTTTCTCGGTCATCGCCTCGGCGAACGCCTCGTCGTTGATGTCCGCGTCGACTTCGACGAGTTCGACGCCGTCGTCGAGGTTCTCGCGGACGGCGTCGAACAGGGCGTCGTCCGCCGCCGGGTCGTGGAACTCCTCGCCGTCGGCGTCGAGCATGGAGACGCCTCGGAGGGGGAGAAACAGGGCCGTCGGTCCGGTAGCGCCGTTCAGTTTCTCCGCGAGGATGCGCCCGAGTTCCGCGTTTTCCTCGGGCGTCGTCCGCATGAGCGTCACCGTCGGGTTGTGGACGTGGAGGTGTCTGTCGCGGAACTCCTCGGGGACGTCCGCTTTCGGCCCGAAGTTCACCATGTCGAGTGCGCCGACGGAGACGACTTGCGGGACGCCGCGTTCGCCCGCCGCCTCCAGACGGTCGGGTCCGGCGCTGAGAACGCCGCCGACGAGTTCGTCCGCCAGTTCCGTCGTCGTCACGTCGAGGACGGCGTCGACGACGCCCTGTTCGACGAGGTTCTCCATGGCCTGGCCGCCGGTGCCGGTGGCGTGAAAGACGATGCACTCGTAGCCTCGGTCTTCCAACCACGCGCGGGCCGCCTTCACGCAGGGCGTCGTCACGCCGAACATGGTGACGGCGACGGTCGGACCGTCGGAGACGTCGACCGCTACCTCGTGCGACGCCATGCCCGCCATCGCGAGTGCGGCGTTCGAGATGACGCGCCGAGAGAGTTGGTTCAGTCCCTCGATATCGGCGACCGAGTACATCATCGCGATGTCGCTCGACCCGACGTAGGGTCGGGTGTCGCCGGAGGCCATCGTCGAAACCACCAGTTTCGGGACGCCGTAGGGAAGCGCCCGCATGGCCGTCGTGACGACGGAGGTGTTTCCGGACCCGCCGAGGCCGAGAACGCCGTCTAAGACGCCCTCCTCGTGGAGGCGTTCGACCACTCCGGCGGCCCCGCGGCCCATCGCGTCCATCGCCTCGCCGCGGTCACCGGCGTCGCGGAGCGACTGTATCGTCGTCCCCGCCTCTCTCGCGACGTCCGCGTTCGTCGTGTCCGGTTCGAAGGCGGGGTCGCCCATCACCCCCACGTCCACGACGTGGACGGAGACGCCGCGGTCCGTCAGCAC
This sequence comes from Halopelagius inordinatus, assembly GCF_900113245.1. Taxonomy (NCBI): domain Archaea; kingdom Methanobacteriati; phylum Methanobacteriota; class Halobacteria; order Halobacteriales; family Haloferacaceae; genus Halopelagius; species Halopelagius inordinatus. Next base: position 68,367 of record NZ_FOOQ01000001.1, on the reverse strand, counting down.
GTCGCGGGCGAACGCGAGTTCCTCGCCTTTGGTGTCGAGTGTGCCGACGAGTGCGACGGTCACTCGCCGTCACCTCCGGCGTCTCGCGTCGGCAGTTCGCCCGGCGGAACGACGGTGCACTCGGGCATCTCGCGTAGCGTCTCCTCGGGTCCGGGCGGCGCGTACACCGCGAGGAGACGGAGCGTCTCCCATCCGGTGTTGACCGTGCTGTGGGGAACGCCGCGGGGGACGAACACCACCTCCCCGGCGTCGATGTCGCGCGTCTCCTCGCCGACCGTCTGTTCGCCCTCGCCGTCGAGGACGTAGAGAATCTCGTCGCTCTCGGGGTGGTCGTGCCGTTCGTGGCCCTTTCCCGGTTCGAGTCGTACCACGCCCGCGCTGAACCGCTCCGAACCGGTCACCTCGGGCGTGTTGAGCCATTTGAGGACGCCCCAGTCGAACACCAGGCTCTCGACGTCGTCGGGCGAGACGAACCGCGTTTCGTCGTCGCTCATAGCGAGATATCCTTGAAGTCGCGGGCTTGGTTCTCGATGGCCTCCTCCGTGGGGAGGCGTTCGATGCTGGACGCGCCGAAGAACCCCACGACGCCCTCGGTGTTCTCGAGGACGTGCCGCGCGTCGTCGGGCCACGCTATCGGTCCGCCGTGGCAGATGACGAGGGCATCCTCCTTTACCTCGACTGCGGCGTCGCGGATGTCCTGAACCCGCTCTGCGGCCGTATCGAGGTCCAACGACGTCTCCGCGCCGATGTCGCCGGAGGTGGTGAGACCCATGTGCGCGACGACGACGTCGGCGCCGGCCTCGGCCATCCGCCGCGCTTGGTCCTCGTCGAAGACGTACGGGCAGGTGAGCATCCCCTGTTGGGACGCCTCCCGAATCATCGCCACCTCCTCGTCGTAACCCATCCCGGTCTCTTCGAGGTTCTGCCGGAACTGGCTGTCCTCGTCTATGAGACCGACCGTCGGGAAGTTCTGGACGCCCGAGAAGCCCCGGCGTTTCAGGTCTTCGACGAACACGTCCATCTGTCGGAACGGGTCGGTGCCGTTGACCCCCGCCAGAACGGGCGTGTCTTCGACGACGGGAATCACCTCGTGACCCATCTCGACGACGATTTCGTTCGCGTCGCCGTACGGGAGCAGTCCCGCCAACGACCCCCGGCCGTTCATCCGGTACCGACCGGAGTTGTAGATGATGAGCAGGTCCACGCCGCCGCGTTCGGCGAACTTCGCCGAGATGCCGGTTCCCGCCCCCGCGCCGATTATCGGTTCTCCCGACTCGACCGTCTCCCGGAGTCGCGCAAGCGACTCCTGTCTCTCGAACTCCATGTGTGACTCACTGACGCAGTACATGATAACCAGTTGCAACTTTCACGGAGAGTGTGAACCGTCTGCAGAAACTGCAGCCGAAGAGCGGGGGCGAGTCGGCGCACCGGAACCACGCCGACTTTTATCCACGACGGCCAACGGCCGGGTATGGCCGACTTCGACCCCGAGAAGTTCGAGGACAAATACGTCCACTACTTCCCCGAGTTACAGCGCGCGTACAAGAACGCCTTCAGCACGATGAACGACGAGTTCGACTCGACGCTCATCCACGGCATCGACCAGCAGATTCTGAACGAGTCAGAGCCAGTCTACGAGGACGGCGAGTTCCGAGTCGAGTTGCCCGACGACCCCCACGAACGCCTGACGGACGTCGTCGTCGAAGCCGACAAACTGGACGCCACGCTCGACCGGTACAGAGAGGAGATTCGGAGCGAACTCCGGCGCGTCTTCGGCCTCGATTCCTGACGCCGACGGCACCGTCTCCGCGGCGGCGTTCGCCGCTCAGAGCGGTGAACTCCGGCGCACGTGCCGGCAGCCGACGGTCCGAACCAAAGGCCTAAGCCGGTTCGTACCGAACCCCGATACATGAGTACGGACGCGACCGACGGAGACGACGACCTCAAAGACCGGGTCACGAACTTCCTCCGCCGGAACTTCCCGCAGATTCAGATGCACGGTGGCTCCGCGGCCATCCAACACCTCGACCGCGAAGAGGGCGAGGTCACCATCATGCTCGGCGGCGCTTGCTCCGGGTGCGGCATCTCGCCGATGACCATCCAGGCCATAAAGAGCCGCATGGTCAAGGAGATTCCCGAGATAAACAAGGTCAACGCCGAGACGGGCATGGGCGGCGACGGTCACGGCGACAGCGGCATGTCTCCGTCCTTCCCCGGCGACACCGAAGACGGCGACGGCAGCAGCGACGAAGGCCCGCAGGCCCCCTTCTGAGGGTCGCGGTCGCAGAGTTCTCCGTTTTTCGCGCTCCACAGCGGTGCGACTCCATCGCAGGTAGCGACACCGAACGCCCGAGAACAGGAAGTTTATCCCGCGTACGCCCGCAGTCGGGGGTATGACCGAGTCGCCCGAGAACGTTCTCTTCGTCGTGATGGACACGGTTCGAAAGGACCACCTCACGCCGTACGGCTACGAGAAGCCCACGACGCCGACGCTGGAATCGTTCGCCGAGGAGGCGACGGTGTTCGAACAGGCCGTCGCCCCCGCGCCCTGGACCCTGCCGGTGCACGCGTCGCTTTTCACCGGGATGTATCCGAGTCACCACGGCGCGGACCAGGAGAACCCCTACTTGGAGGGCGCGACGACGCTCGCACAGACGCTCTCTGCGGCGGGATACGACACCGCCTGTTACTCCTCGAACGCGTGGATTACGCCGTACACCCACCTCACCGACGGCTTCGACGACCAGAACAACTTCTTCGAGGTGATGCCCGGAGAGTTCCTGTCGGGCCCCCTCGCGAAGGCGTGGAAGACGATGAACGACAACGAGTCGCTCCGGAAGATAGCGGACAAACTCGTCAGCCTCGGCAACACCGCCCACGAGTATCTCGCCGGCGGCGAGGGCGCGGACTCGAAGACGCCCGCCGTAATCGACCAGACGAAGTCGTTCATCGACGACTCCGAGGAGTTTTTCGCGTTCATCAACCTGATGGACGCCCACCTGCCGTACCACCCGCCCGACGAGTTCGCGGCGGAGTTCGCGCCGTGCGTCGACTCCACCGACATCTGCCAGAACTCGAAAGAGTACAACTCCGGGGCGCGCGACATCGACGACGAGGAGTGGGAGTCGATTCGAGGGCTGTACGACGCCGAAATCGCGCACATCGACGACCAACTCGGCCGCCTGTTCGACTGGCTGAAAGAGACCGGCCGGTGGGACGAGACGATGGTCGTCGTCTGCGCCGACCACGGCGAACTCCACGGCGAACACGACCTGTACGGTCACGAGTTCTGCCTGTACGACCCCCTCGTGAACGTCCCGCTGATGGTCAAACACCCGAAACTGGAGGAGGACCGCCGCGAGGACCAAGTCGAACTCGTGGACCTCTATCACACCGTCCTCGACGCTCTCGGCGTCGACGGCGGCGACCCCGCCGAACCCGGCGACGACGCCGTCGCACTCGACCGCACGCGGTCGCTTCTCTCGCAGTCGTACCGCGAGTTCGCCGAGGCGACGAACGACGACCCCGGACAACGAGGCGGCGGCGAGTACGCCTTCGTCGAGTACTCCCGTCCGGTGGTCGAACTCAAGCAGTTAGAGGAGAAGGCCTCGGACGCGGGCATCACGCTCCCGAAGGACTCGCGCTTTTACTCGCGGATGCGCGCGGCGCGCCGGACGGACGCGAAGTACGTCCGCATCGACCGCATCGAAGACGAGGCGTACCGCCTCGATTCGGACCCTCGGGAGACGACGAACCTCGCGGGCGAGGGCGACGAGGAGATAGAAGCGACGGAGGCGACGCTTTCGGAGTTCGAGGCGGCCGTCGGCGGTGCGTGGACCGACGCCTTGGACGACGACGTCTCGGACGACACGGTCGAAGAGATGGACGACGAGGCGCAAGACCGCCTCAGAGACCTCGGCTACCTCGAATGAGAGCCGAGGGCGTCGTCGGGGGGGTTCGAGGAGCGATACCGTGACGAGACCGGGTCGGTCTAGCGCCCATTCACCGCGAGAGCGGTTCGTTCGGCGCGGGAGCGGTTCCGACTCACTGCGGACGGGCCGAGCGGTACGATGCAGATGTTTATCGGCGTCGGAGGGGTAGTTAGTGTATGACCGTGAAATCCTCGCTCCGTCGCATCGCAGAGGTCGACGATTCCGTGACCGAGAGAGACGATATCGAACAGCAGTACGAGATGTACCAGAAGACGTTGGAATCGCTGGAGGACATCGACGCGGACGACGAGAACGAAGGAGTCACCGTCGTCACAGAGTGGATCGTCGACCAAATCGAGACGAACGGGAAGCGACCCAGTTCCAAGGCGGTGCGTCAACACGGCGCCAAGTTCTGCCGAAACAACGGATACGAGATTCCGAACGACTCTTGGCTCGGTCGGTAAGCCGACCTCCGTAGCGGCCGAATCACCGCGGAGTCGCTGGAAGAAGCGATAAGAATCCGCCGAAGCCATCCTCTTCGACGCGCTATTTCGGGCGAGAGGGTTCACAGAGAGTGTGCGCGAACCGCGACCGAACGCGGCGAGCGAACCGCGCCTCGGCGTTCAGCCCGCCAGACGCAGTCCGGTGACGCCCGCGACGATAGCCGTCAGACAGACCAGACGGGCGGGCGACGTGGACTCGCCGAACAGGACGATTCCGAGGATGACGGTTCCGACCGCACCGATTCCCGTCCACACCGCGTAGGCCGTCCCGACGGGCAGGATTTCGACGGCTTTCGCGAGACCGGCCATGCTCACGACGAGAGCGACGACGACGACCGCCGTCGCGCGGAGGTTCGAGAAGCCGTCCGCGTACTCCAGTCCGACGGCCCACACCGTCTCGAAACAGGCGGCCCCGAGGAGAACGAGCCACGCGGTCTGTTGGTTCATGCGCGTCAGTTCGAGAGACGGCCTCTTGACCGGCACGGAATCGGTCGCCCCGGTCGGAGAGGCGTCACCGGACGCCGCGGCCGGACTCCCACGCGCCCACCAGGTCCGCGAGCGTCCGGTTCGTCGGCGCGTCGACGCCGTGCCGGTCGGCGCGTTCGACGATCTCGCCGTGAATCGCGTCCACCTCGGTCCGGCGGCCCGACTCCACGTCTTGAAGCATCGACGACCGGTTGGCCGCGGTAGCCGAAATCACCTCCTCCAGTGCGTCGCGCGCGCCGCGGTAGGTGAGGCGGACGCCCTCGGCGCGGGCGATGCGAACCGTCTCGCGCACCGCGCGGTGGGCCGCCTCCGAGCCCGGACCGTCAGCGAGAGCGCCGTTCTCGACGCGGGCGAGAGCGGTGACGGCGTTGATACCGGCGTTGACGGCCAACTTCTCCCACCGTCGGCGGGGGACGTCCGTCGCGACGAGCGTTCGAATCCCGGCGTCGCGGAACGCCTTGCCGGCGCGTTCCGCGGCGGGGTGGGTGCCGCCGGGTCGCGGCCCCAGAACGACCCGGCCGACGCCGGTGCACTCGACGCGCCCGGGTTCTGCGAGACGCGCGCCGTACGTCGCAGTTCCGGCGAGAACCGTCGAATCGAGTCGAGACGCCAGCGTCTCCTCGGTCAGGCCGTTCTGTAGCGAGAGCACGGCGTCGAACGACCCCGTCGCGAGCGTTTCGGCGGCCTCGGCGGTGTCGAACGACTTCACCGTCACGACGGCGAGTTCGGCGGCGCGTCCCTCGCCGTCGGTGACCGCCTTCGGTGCGGTGTGGGCCGTCTCCGCGCCGGTGACGCGGAGGCCGTCCTCGCGAACCCGCGAGACGTGCGGGTCGCGGCCGACGAGGGTCACGTCGTGGACGCGCGCCAACAGGCCGCCGACGAGAGAGCCGAGACTGCCCGCGCCGAAGACGAGAATCTCCATACCGGACTCGACCACGGCCGACCGGAAAAAGCGGTTGGATGCTGTTCGGTGGGTCTCTCTTCCGTCCACGACCGATTCGGCCTCAGTCTTCGGTCCAGTACATCAGGTTCTCTTTCTCCGTCCCGCAGTTCGGACAGGTGTCCGGGAGGGGTTGGTCGTCGTCGTCGTCCAACTCGCCCATCTCGCCGCAGTTCGTGCACCGCCACATGAGTTCCGCCTCGCCGAACTCGTGGCCCGCCCGTTCGTGTTCGACGGACATCGCCTCGATACCGTCCTCGGTCGTGACGTAGAAGCCGTCGTCGTCGAACCCGCGGATGCTGCCGAGGGGGCGGCCGTCGTCTGTGTACACTGTCATTCCGATAGTCGGGGACGATTTCTCTTCGGACATGGACCGACGTTCGCCCCCCAGTCTGATAACTCTCCTCGCCGACATCTCTCGAAGCGACTCGCCGCGGTTGTCGAACGTCCACTGACGGCACTGAGAGTCGAAAGAACGGTCAGATAGCGAGAAGCCGATTCGCCCTCGGCAGTGCGGTTTTTCCTCCAGGTTTTTCGGGGGCGCGGCGCGCCCCCGAAAAAAGTGGGTTACATGAAGTCCGATATCTTCGAGGCTTTGTTCTTGTCGTTCTCGAAGATGGATTCAAGGCTCTTTTCGAGCACTTCGAGTCGCTGTTTCGTGTAGTCGCGGCAGCCGAACTCCTCGGCCACCCGAATCGCGGTGTCCATGTACTTGTTCACCGACCCACGGTGGACGGTCAGGTTGACCCGGCCGCCGCACTCGCGGCAGTCGCCGGTCAGCGGCATTCTCCGATATTTCTCGCCGCAGTCGAGACACCGCGTCTCCTGTCTGGCGAACGCGCGGAGGTTGCCGATGAGGTCAGGCAGGAAGTGGTACTCGATGACGCGTTCGGCCACGTCGGTTTCGTCCACCGAACGGAGGTTCCGCGAGAGGGCCAACTGCGCGTCCATCTTCTCCATCATCGACCCGAGCGTCTTGTACGCCGAGAGGTCCGGGCCGAGAGCGATGTCCGTGGTGTCGTGGGTGTGGTCGAACCCCCGATACTCGTCGTCGGTGCCGAGGGTGTCCTCGCCGAGTTTGATCAGGTCCTCGACTTCGCCGGGGTCCGCCATCGAGAGCGTCGCCTCGTAGAACTCCCGAGGATAGCGCCGGACGATGTCCATGTTGTGCGCCTCGTCGTCTATCTCGGAGGGGTCGATGCGCGAGGACATCACGAGGGGCGCGTCCATCTGTCCGCCGCGCTTGTCGGGGAGGAACTGTTTCGAGAAGTTGAGAAGACCGTCCATGAGCAGCATCACGCAGTCCTCGTCGCCGTCACATTGCTTTGCCGACAGGTCATTCGCTATTAACGAGTGCGTGTCCGCGACAGTGAGACAGTACGTGTGGTCAGTATCCGAGACTACGTGTTCCACTGAGTCGATAGACTCGACTAAGTACTCCCCGGTGCCGCCGTCGAAGACCCGTCGAGCGGCCGGTGAGACGGAGTCCAACTGGGACCGAAGCTGCTGCTCTTTCCGCGTTAGATGGAACCCGACTCGTCGAGCAAACCGCGCGGCGTCGGACGAGGTGACGTGGACGACGTAGGAAGGAGCCGACATCGACTGATCGTCGATATCGTAGTAGTCGGGGAATTTCTCGCACAGAGGTGTTGGTTCTACGATGTCAGCTTTCGCGGCGATTCCTATGCGAGTGAGTAGCGCGAGGATGTCTTCTTTGAGTTCGGGGCTGACAGTCGTCGCAGTGACTTCTAAGGCGTTAGAAACGACGGAGCCGTCCCCGCTGAAGTAGCCCCGGAGATACGCTTCGACGAGGGAATCCGACGAATCGAAGAGGAACTGTGGGACGCACTTCTCGTCCGCGAATACACCGGCATCGAGAACGGTATCGAAGAACGTCCTCAGCAGACGCCCGGAGACCGTGACTTTTGCCTCGTTTTCGCGGTACGGTTCGACACCGAACGTATCTTCGAGCGTCTCCACGAAGAAGCCGCGAGCTTCCGCTTCCGTACCGCAGATGGTCGTCTGGTGGACGGCCCCTTTCGGCGTCTGTTGTTCCCGTGCAAATCCTTCTGCGGCATAGTAGCCGAGCAGAGTGGCGGCGTTTTCGTCCACGACCACACGCCTGTCGATAGCGGTACGGTCGCGTTTCATCCCGAGTTGAACGTCGTCCGGGATTTGCGAGAGGAGTTCCTCTCGCGTTTCGAACAGTTCAGCCAGAATCGAGACGGGGATACTCTCCCGATAGAGGTAGTTGCTGAGCCCCTTTTTCGTCAGTCCAAGATAGTCAGCAGTACTCTGAAGCGGATAGAACGTACCGTCCCACTCGTCGGAGAGAGCGCTCTCGAATAGGTCGTACAGCACGTCTTTGTCCAGACCGCGAATGGTGAGTCTGTCGGCCGGGAATTCGTCGAGCGAGAGGAACTCGTCGAGAAGGTCGAACTCGGGAGTCTCGTGGCTCGCGTCGACCGCAGTTAGATGTTCGGGCGTGATGGCGTGGTCTTCGGTCGTCAACGCGGAGGCCCGCTTCGAGCGGATACCGTCACCGTCGAACACGTGTACCTCGTGGTCCGGCGTCACGGTCAACTCCCGCCCACCCCGCGTCTCGATACGGACCATGTGGTCCGGCGCGGGGTGTTTCGAGACGGCTTCGACCGGCTTCAGAACCTCCCCACCGGAGTCGTCGAGGGACGGTACGAACACGTCGCCGTCGAGTTCCTGCACGAGCGTTCCGAAGTCGTCCGTCGTCGGGTCGTCGAGACGCGATTCGACGAACTCTCGAATCCGCTCGTGGTGCCACGAGTCGTCCTCGTCGCGGTACCAGACTTTCGTCTCGGGGTGAAAGCAGTTCCGGCGTTTCGCGGCGTGAAAGTACGGATGAGCGTATCCGACCGCCGCCGAGGTAAATCCGACGACTCTGCCGACGACGGCGGCGGAGGTGTGCGGTGCCATCCCGAAGACGAGTTCGCCGATGAGTTCGTCGCGTTCCTCGACTTCGTAGAACGGGTCGAGGTCGTAGAACTGCTCTAACAGGTCGTCGACGAAGTTTGCCGTCTTCAGCATGTGTTCGGCCGCGCCGTCCGAGAGGACGATGTCTTGGACTTTGAGTTCGACGAGTTGGTCGTCGAACTGGAGCGGTTCGCCGTCGATGTCCGTCTCGTAGCCGAGTTCGCGGAAGTGGCCCGCGGTCACGTCGAGTTCCTCGGGGCGGACGGAGGTGACCGGCAGGTCGGTCATGTCGTAGCGGACGGTGCCGTCTTTGAACGACGAGACGCCGTTTTTCGCGCGGAGGACGCCTTTCTCGATGGGTTCGGGCGTCTTGTTCGAGGAGGTCAGCCCCTTCACGCCTTTCAGAATCGGAAACGAGGACTCGCGTTCGCCCACGTTTTCGAGGGCCTCGCGCAGTTCCGTCGAGAGGTCGATGCCGAACCAGTCCGTGCTCTCTACGTCGCGTTCGCACCGGTCGCAGTAGACCCGTCCGGACTCGTCGGGTTCGTGGACGGTGCCGCAGTCCTCGCACTCGTAGTGCGGTTCGGTGTGGGCGTCGCAGGCGGGACACTTCGACTTGAACGTGTGTGTGCCGCAGTCCGGACAGGCCCTGTCGCCGACGCGGACGTTCACCTCGCCGCGGACGCCGTCGTCGTTTCGGGCGCGGGCGGCCTCGCTCACGTCGCGTTGGTTGCCGCCCATCTCGCCGATGGGAAAGAGCGTGTGGACCGCAGGCGAGAGGTCCCGCGACTCCGATTTCTCGGGGCGACCCATCCGGTTGCCGATGCGCGTCGGCGCGCGTTCGCGAATCTCGAAGGGCGCGACTTCGTTGACGGCCTTCACGGCGTTCTCGCCGCCCTCCCACTCGCGCGCCGCGGGCGAGAGGTCCGCCCACGTGCGTTCGAGGTCGGCCGTGAGTCCGAGAGAGCGAACGAGCGTCCGCCACTCGGGGACGCGAATCGTCTCGTCGGTCTGCGTGTGTTCGACGAGGAGGTGTTCGAGCGTTCGGCGGACCGCCTCCGTCCGGTCGAGTTCGAGGACGGCGTCGCCGCCCTGTGCGCCTTCGGGGTGGACCGCCACCCCGCCGTCGGATTCTACGTCCACGAGTCGGCCGTCGGCGGCGGCGTCCGCGAGCGTCTCGAACTCCTCGACCGTGACGTCGTGCCAGAGGTGGGTGTACTCGGGGTGAAGCGCGCAGTCGTACGTTTCGGCCCACTCTAAGGCGTCCTCGGGGGAGGGGTGTTCGAGGTCGACGCTCGGGTCGTCCTCGAACGCCTGCACGGGCGCGCCAGCGGCATCGAACTCCTGAATCCACCACTCGTAGACGTACGAGGCGGGGGCGAGCGGGTGGTTGTTCTCGACGAACTCGCCGAAGTTGACGAGGTACTCGCCGAGGTCCAGAATCTTCTCGACGCCGTTTCTGACCTCCAGGGCCTCCTTCGGGTCGTCGATTTGCCGCACGTCGCCGTTCGCGAGTCGGACCGTCGGCCCCTCGATGGAGTCGACGGGGACGACGCCGCCCGCCTTCCCGGGCCGTTCGGTCTTTATCTGCGTCCCGGTGGCGAGAAAGTCGTCCACCAGATGCATCGTCGCGGGATGGACACCCGCCGTCGCGAAGCCGTGGTTTCGAGACCGGCCGTATCGGAGCCTGAACCCGCCTTCGGCGCACGGATGTCCGAAGACGGGGCGACCGGCGATGAGGTCGCGAAGGTACTTCGTCGCCGGTTCGACGCGGGCGGGACCGGCGGGTTCGGCGGGGGAGTCCTCGGCCTCCGTCTCGTCCGCCTCCGCGTCCTCGCCGTCGCCGTCGTCGGCCTCGGAGTCGTCGGTCTCGGCGTCGTCCGCGCCGTCTTTATCGATGGTGCCGTCGATGAGGTCCTGTAGCCACGGCCAATCGACTTCGTCGAGTTGGCGCGTGTACCGCTGAATCTTCGGGGCCTTGAGGGCGATACCCTCGGCCATGACGAGACACATGCCGCCGCGCGCGGAGTTGGTGTCGACGCGGTCCAAGTCGCGGAACCCCGACACCTCCTCGTCGCCCGTCGCCTCGCCGTCGAGCATGATGGGCATGTGCTCTGCGATGAACTTCGTCTCCTTGTCCTTCGGCGAGTACTGGAGGCCGGTCTCTTTGTCGTAGAGGGCTATCTCCTCGGCGTATCGCTCTACCTCGATGTCTCTGGCTCTGTACTCGTCGATACCGAGGAGAGACCGGGCGTAGTCGGCGACGAGAACCGAGAGCGCTTGCGCCGTCCCGCCCGCGGAGCGAATCGGCCCCGCGTAGTAGACGTTGACGAACTCGGTGCCGTCGTCGTTCTCCAGAATCTCGACGCGGTCGATGCCCTCGATGGGGGCGGCGACGACGCCCTCGGTGAGGAGGGCGACGGCCGTCCGAACCGCGCCTTCGACCTTCCCCGCGCGGGAGTCGTAGTCGCCGACGGTCCCCTCGACGAAGTCGGTGACGAGTTCGAGGGCGGCCTCCTCGCGGGACATCTCCCCTTCGAGTTCGCGGACGCGTTCGGCCACGTCCGGGATTCCGAGGATGTTCTCGACGCGGTCGGCCATGTCTTTGGCGACCGGTATCTCCACCTCCGTCTCGGGGTCGTATCCCCGCGATTTCGCCGCGCGCGCCGTGTCGAACGCCTCGTCGAGGCGATCTTCGATGCGCGCGAAGTACCGTTCGTCCTCTTCTCTCACGGCTTACAACCAGAGGTCGAGGTCGGTCACGTCGTCGTGCTCCCGTTCGAGGGGGTCGTCGAACGCGCGGATGTACACCTCGCCAGCGAAGACGGTGGCGGCGTTGAGGTGACCCGCCAGCGACTGCCCGCTTCGTCGGGAGAGAACCGCGTGGGTGTGTGCGAACGGTTCGCCGTCGAGGAGGGCGACGTTACCGACGCAGGCGGCGACTTCGAGGGGTTCGTCGAACGTCACGGAGCGGTACTCCTTGTCGTCTTGGTCGTAGAACCAGACGTCCGCGTCCTGTACCGCGCCCATCGCGTTGAACCACGCCGACTCGATATCTTCGAGTTCGGCGAACTCCTCTATCTCTTCGCGCCAGTCCGCGCCGTTGTCCAACGAGACGAGAAACTCGCGACTGGACTCGACTTCCCGATAGTTCATGGAACACGCAACGGAAGACGACACCAAAAATCCTTCAGTCTGGACGGGGCCGCGACGGTCCGCCGTCGCTCACGGATGTCCGTTCTCGCCGTCAGTCGGTCGAAGAGAAACTGCGGCCCGACGGGCCGGGCCTCGAACGTCGAAGCGGTGAGACCGGACCGGGGACGTGGCGGCGCCCCCGGCCCGGCGGGCCTGACGCGTCAGGCCCAGTCTCGAAGCGACGGTGCGTCCTCTACCCGCATCGATATCCACGCCTCGTCGCAGGAGATGTCTGCGATGATGAACTCCGAGTGGGACGAACTGGAGTCCACCGAGGCCATGACCTCGGCGCGCGTCGCACCGATATTCGCCGTCGCATTCGGCGTCATGTTTGATACTGTGTAACAGTCACATATAAAGTCGTCGGAACGGGAATTCTCTTTTCGGATATCTTCGATAGAAAATGAACTAACGCGGGTCGATCCGGATAATACACCGTCCTTTATCGAGTTATGAGGTGAGGCGGTCGACGTACGGGCAGGGAGCGAGAGGAGGTTCGAGCCGGGAGCACCGACGGCAGAGACCGGTCGTATCGGTGCGGGAGGCGGTCGTACACCTTCGCAGACTACAAGAGGTGGCGGGCAGTATGGCGCGGTATGCACGTAGCCGACGCGATGACCCCCCGCGAGGACGTCGTTACGGTCGAACTCCCGGGGACGCGCGACGACGTTCTCGAATATCTCAAAGAGCGCGGCTTCTCCTCCGTTCCGGTCGTCAAGCGCGGCGAGAACGGAGAGGAGTACCGCGGACTCGTCTCGCGAGAAGACCTCATCGAACACCCAGACGAGGACCAACTCGCCGTCTTGATGAACGACGTTCCGACGACGACGAGAGACACGTCCGTAGAGGAGATAGCGCGTCTGATGGTCGAGGAGGGCTTCCGTCGCATCCCCGTCGTCGACGGCGAACTGGAAGGCATCGTCACCGTCACGGACGTGGTTCGCGCCGTCGCCCGCGGCGAAGTCGACTGCGACGCGATGGCCGACGACGTCGCGACCCACGACGTGAACACGACGTGGGTCGACACGCCGTTGACCGTGGCCGAGCGCGAGATATACTACGCGAACGTCCCCTACGCGGTTGCGCTGGGCGACGACGGACAGATGGCGGGCATCCTCACCGAGGTGGACATCATCGCCGTCGCGCGCGTCGTCGAAGGCGAGGACGGTACCGGCGACTCGATGGCCGGTCAAGAGGACGACTGGATGTGGGAGGGAATCAAGGGCATCGGCAACCGCTACGTTCCGACCCGGAACGTCGAGATGCCCGCCGAACCCGTCTCCGAGTTCATGAGCACCGAGATGGTGACCGTCTCGAAGCGAAAATCCGCCAAAGAGGCCGCACAGGCGATGATAACCGAAGACATAGAGCAGATTCCGCTGATGGGCGGCGACCAACTGCTCGGCATCGTCCGCGACATCGACCTGTTGGAGGCACTGTGAGATGAGCGGTGAGACCGAGGGCGAACGCCTCGCGGAACTGGCAAAGCGCCGCGGCTACTTCTTCGGGTCGAACGCGGCCTACGGCGGCGCGGCGGGCTTCTACACGTTCGGTCCGCAGGGCGCGGCGCTGAAGAGCAACGTCGAAGACGCGTGGCGCGACCGGTTCACCGTCCAGGAGGGGAACCTCGAAATCGAGGCACCCACCGTCATGCCCGAACCCGTCTTCGAGGCGTCGGGCCACCTCGACGGCTTCGACGACATGCTCGTCGAGTGCCCCGAGTGCGGAGAGTCCCACCGCGCGGACCACCTCATCGAGGACGAAACCGACATCGAGGACGCAGAGTCGTACCCCGTCGAGGAAGTCGAATCGCTCATCGCGGACAACGACCTGCGGTGTCCGAACTGCGGCGCGGAACTCGCGGGCGAGTCCGTCGAGGACTTCAACCTCATGTTCGAGACGACCATCGGTCCGGGCTCTTCGACGCCGGGCTACCTCCGTCCGGAGACGGCGCAGGGCATCTTCGTGGAGTTCCCGCGCATCAAAGAGTACGCGCGGAACAGCCTCCCGTTCGGCGTCACCCAGATAGGTCGCGCCTACAGAAACGAGATTTCGCCGCGAAAGAGCATCGTCCGCACCCGCGAGTTCACGCAGGCCGAGCTAGAGCAGTTCGTCGACCCCGAACGCGACGAACCCGACCTCTCGGCCGTCGAAGACGTGACGGTGACGCTCTATCCCGCCGCAGAACAGCAGAGCGAAGACGGCGAGTACGTCGAGACGACTATCGGCGAGGCGGTTTCGGAGGGTATCATCGGCGACGCGTGGGTCGGCTACTTCCTCGGTATCGCCCAAGAGTGGTACGAACGGGTCGGCGTGGACATGGACCGCTTCCGGTTCCGCCAGCATCTCGCGGGCGAACGCGCCCACTACGCCGCGGACTGTTGGGACGCGGAGAGCGAAGTCGACGGCGATTGGATCGAAATCGCGGGCTTCGCTTACCGCGGCGACTACGACCTCTCGAAGCACGGCGAACACGGCGACGACGACTTCACTATCTTCCGCCAGTACGACGAACCGAAGACGGTCGAACGCGCCGTCGTCGACCCCGACATGAGCGTTCTCGGCCCCGAGTTCGGCGGGAAGGCCGGAGATATCGCGGAGGCGCTCGACTCTCTCGCAGGACGTGACCCCGACGCCTTCGAGGGCGACGAGGTGACCGTCGAAGTCGACGGCGAGGAGTTCCGCGTGGACGCCGAGGTGGCGAACTTCAGCGTCGAACAGCAGACCGTCGCGGGCGAACACATCACCCCGCACGTCGTCGAACCGTCGTTCGGCGTCGATAGGACGGTGTACACGCTCCTCGCGCACGCTTACAGCGAGGACGAGGTCGACGGCGAGGAACGGACGTATCTCTCGTTGGACCCCGGCGTCGCCCCCACCGACGTGGGCGTGTTCCCCCTCGTCAGCAACGTCGACGCGCTGTTAGAGCGCTCAGAGAGCGTGGTCGAGACACTGCGCGAATCCGGCTTTTCCGTCGTCTACGACGATTCCGGGAGCATCGGACGGCGGTATCGGAGACAGGACGAAGTCGGGACGCCGTTCTGCGTCACCGTCGACAGAGACGGTATCGAAGGAGACGGCCCCGACACCGTCACCGTCCGCGCTCGCGACTCCGGACGGCAGGTTCGCGTCCCCGTCTCGGAACTCGTCGGGCAACTCCGCGCCCTCACGGCGGGCGACCGGACGTTCGACGAGGTGGCCGAGACGTACGAGGAAGTCACCGCCGCGGACGCCTGACAGAGCGTGAGTTCACCCACCCGTCCGAGCAACAGCGAGGTGAAACGTCGCCTCGTTCACGCTTCCGGCGTCGGACTGCCCCTCCTTTACCTGCTGGACTTCGTCACGTGGACGCAACTCGGATGGCTGATGGTGGGTCTCTCCGCGGTCGTCGCGGGTCTGGAGACGATTCGGCTCGTGGTCGGCCTCGACTGGACGGTGTTCGACGAACTCACCCGGTCCTACGAGGAGTCGAACCCCGCGGGGTACGCGCTGTACATCTTCAGCACGACGGCCGTCGTCCTCGTGTTCCGGCCCGCAATCGCCGTCCCGGGCATGCTGATGCTCGCCGTCGGCGACCCGGTGAGCGGTCTGCTCGGGCGGACGCGGAAGGCGGGCGAACGAAAGCGCGTCTCGACGCTCGCCGCGATGTTTCTCGTCTGTCTCGCGCTCGGACTCCCGTTTCTCGTCCCCGCGGCGGGACCGGTCGTCGGCGGCGTCGCCGCCGCCGCAGGTGCGGTGGGCGCGACGCTCGCAGACGGGATGAAACCCGTCGTCGCGGGCTACGTCATCGACGACAACCTGTCGATTCCGCCGACGGCCTGTCTCGCCGCCGCGGGCGTCCTCCTCGTCGTCGGGTGGGAACTCCACGAGGTGTTTTCACCGGTGCTACCGTACGTCGCGGTATGACAGTCTACGAGAGCGACCTCCCCGGCGTCGGGAAAAAACACGAGGTGGAGTTGGGCGACGGGTCGAGACTCGTCATCGTCACGCACAACACCGGAAAGCGGGAGGTGTACCGGCGTCCGGACAGAGACAGCGACTCCGAGAAACTGTTCGAGATGTCGGACCAGTTGGCGCGGCAGGTCGGAACCCTGCTCGAAGGGGCGTACTTCCAACCCGTCCAGACGCAGGCGATAGAGACGAGACTCGGCGACAACACCACGTTAGAGTGGGTGCACGTCGACGAGGACTCGCCTCTGGCGGGCACGACGCTGGCGGAGTCCGACCTGCGGAGAGAGACGGGCGCGTCCGTCATCGCCGTCGAACGCGACGACGAGGTGTTCGCGTCGCCCGGCGGCGACACCCGAATCGAGGCGGGCGACACGCTCGTCGTCATCGGGCAGAAGGACGCCTGCAAGCAGGTTGCGGCGTACGTCGAGGGCGAGTAGTCGATGGCGGCGGGACTGCTATCGCTGGGAGAACTGTTCGTCGTCGTCGCCGTCGCGGGCGCAGTCGCACTCCGTCTCGGACTCTCCGTCATCCCCCTGTACGTCGTCGGGGGCGTCCTCGCCGGACCGTACGTCGCCGGGCGGGCGGGGCTTCCGTACGTCGAAGGCGGTGAGACGGTGACGCTTCTGGCTGAGGTGGGTATCGTCCTCCTGCTTTTCTTCCTCGGGTTGGAGTTCAGCTTGGACCGACTCCTCGAGTCGAGGACGAAAATTACTCGCGCGGGCGCGATAGATATCGCCGTCAACCTCCCCGTCGGCGTCGGTATCGGCCTCCTCCTCGGGTGGTCTGTGGTCGAATCGCTCCTCTTGGGCGGCATCGTCTACGTCTCCTCGTCGGCCATCATCACGAAGACGGTGATAGACCTCGGCTGGATAGCCAACCCCGAGTCCGAACCGATACTCGGAACGCTCGTCTTCGAGGACCTCGTGATGGCGGCGTATCTCGCCTTCGTCACCTCCCTCGTCGTCGGCGGCGAGGGACTCGGCTCCGTCGCCGAGGGCGTGGCAATCGCCTTCGGATTTCTCGGCGTCCTGTTTCTCGCCGTGCAGTACGGGACGGCCTTCTTCGCGCGCGTCCTCGACGTTTCGGACCCGGAACCGTTCGTCCTCCGAACGCTCGGGGTGGTCGTCCCCGTCGCGGGCGCGGCGCTTTCGCTCGGCGTGAGCGAAGCGGTGGCGGCCTTCTTCGTCGGCATGGGTTTCTCGACGAGCGGTCACCGCGAGCGAATCGAGCGGACGCTGGCACCCGTCAGAGACGTGTTCGCGGCCGTGTTCTTCTTTTGGATCGGCGTCGGAACCGACCCGCGACTGGTGGCCGCAGTCGTCGTCCCCGTGGTCGTCGCCGTCGTCGTCACCACGCCGACGAAGGTTCTGACGGGCTATTTCGGCGGGCGAGTGTACGACCTCTCGGCGCGGCGGTCGGTCCGCGTCGGCGTCGGGATGGTCCCGCGCGGCGAGTTCTCGTTGGTCATCGCGGCGTTGGCCGCCGGCGGGTCCACGCAGGTGATGCGAGAGGTCATCCCCGCCTTCGCCGTCGGCTACGTCCTCGTGATGAGTGCGCTCGGAACCGTACTGATGGAGCGTTCCGACCTGGTCGAACGACTCGTGTTCCGGCGGAGTCCGGGGTCGGAGTAGTCGAAGTCAAGCGGCGACGCGAGTGGCAAGCTTTGCACCCCCGAAAGCGTTTAATACGGTGCGTTCGATACTGACTACCGATGACGAGGCTCTCGGAGGCCGCTCGGTTCGGCGTCCCCGGAGCCGCGCGTCTCGGTGAGACGGACCCCGAGACGGCCGTTCTCCTCACCTCGTCGCGTTCGGTTGCTGACGCGCGGCGGCGTCACCAGACTACGTCTGGTGGCCCGCGAGACGCAGTCTCGCGACGTCGTCGGACGCAGTCCGACGGGCCGCAGGGCGACGCCCTGCGACGGCGACGACCGGCCCTTTAGGGCCAACTATACTACACTCTTCGACGGTTTCGACGAAACGAACTCAATAGCTTTTAGCGACCCTATAGACATCTCTGCGCCTTTATTTCGTAAATTCAAACCGTGTAATTTATACCGAAGAGGCCACCACTCCGAAGTATATGACAAGCGTTGCACTCGCGTTCTCCGGTGGCCTCGACACGACAGTCTGCGTCTCGCTCCTGAAAGAGGAGTACGGCTACGACGAAGTCGTCGGCGTGACGGTGGACGTCGGACAACCACAGTCGGAGTTCGAAGAGGCAGAAGAGACGGCGAACGCGCACGGACTCGACCTGCACGTCGTCGACGCGAAAGACGAGTTCGCGGAGTTGTGTTTCGACTCGGTTCGCGCGAACGCGACGTACCAAGGCTACCCGCTCGGGACGGCGCTGGCGCGTCCGGTCATCGCGAACGCCATCCTCGACGTCGCAAAGGAGGAGGGCTGCGACGCGGTCGCACACGGCTGTACCGGGAAGGGTAACGACCAACTCCGCTTCGAGACGGTCTGGCGCGCCTCCGACCTCGACGTGGTCGCGCCCGTCCGCGAGATGGGTCTGACCCGCGAGTGGGAGATGGAGTACGCAGAGGAGAAGGGCCTGCCCGTCCAGAGCGGGAACGACGGCGTCTGGTCCATCGACACGAACCTCTGGAGTCGCTCCATCGAGGGCGGACAGCTCGAAGACCCGAGCTACGTCCCGCCGGAGGACATCTACGAGTGGACCGACGACCCGGCGAACGAGACGGGGACGGGCCTCGTCGAGATAACGTTCGAGAACGGCTACCCCACCGCCATCGACGGCGAGGAGATGGAGCCCGCGGACATCATCGAACATCTCAACGAGGAGGCGGGCAAACACGGCGTCGGCCGCACGGACATGATGGAAGACCGCATGCTCGGGCTGAAGGTCCGCGAGAACTACGAACACCCCGCGGCGACGACGCTTCTGACCGCCCACGAGGGACTCGAACAGCTCGTTCTCACGAAGGACGAACGCGACTTCAAGACGACCGTGGACAACGAGTGGTCCCAGAAGGGCTACGAGGGACTCGTCGAGTCCCCGCTGATGAAGGCGCTCGAAGGCTTCATAGAGCAGACCCAGACGAAAGTCACCGGCAAAGTCACCGTCAAGTTCGAGGGCGGGATGGCCCGCGCCGTCAGTCGCGAGAGCGACTTCTCGGCGTACTCCGAGGAAGCCGCGTCGTTCAACACCGAGACGGTCAACGGCATCACCCAACAGGACGCGACCGGCGTCGCGAAGTACCACGGCTTCCAGTCGCGCCTCGCGAACGCCGCCTACGAGAACGCGACGAAGGACAAGCCCGAACTCGCCACCGACGTAGCCGAGCAAAGCTCGTCTGCCCACCAGACGCTGTCTGGTGACGGCGCGGGCGAAGACGAAAGCGAGGAGTAGAGGATGACGGGCAAAGAGGAGTCGAGCGGAGTCGTCCGCCGCGACCGGTTCAGCGGCGGCCCCGCCCGCGAGTTCATGTCGAGTCTCGCCGCCGACGAGCGCATCTTCGCGGCCGACGTGGCCGTCGACCGCGCGCACGTGGTGATGCTCGAAGAACAGGGCATCGTCGAGTCCGACGTCGCCGCCGACGTCCTCGCCGCCCTCGACGACGTCGAGTCCGCGGGTCACGGCGCGCTTCCGGACGGCGAAGACGTTCACGAGGCGATCGAGACGGCCGTCATCGAACGCGTCGGCCCCGACGGCGGGAAGATGCACACGGCCCGCAGCCGCAACGACGAGGTGGCCGCCTGCATCCGCTACCGCCTGCGGGAGGACCTGCTTTCGGCCGTCGAATCGACGCTCGCGCTCCGCGAGTCGCTTTCGGAGACGGCCGAGAGACACGTCGAGACGGTGATGCCCGGCTACACCCACCTGCAGCCCGCGCAACCGACCACCGTCGCGCACTTTCTCCTGTCGTACGAGGCCGCCTTCGCGCGCGACACCGCCCGACTCCTCGACGCGTACGACCGGACGAACGTCTCGCCTCTCGGCGCGGCGGCCTTTGCGGGCACGCCGTTCGACGTGGACCGCGACAGAACCGCAGAGTTGCTCGGTTTCGACGGCGTCCTCGGCAACTCGATGGACGCGTCGTCGGCGCGGGACTTCCTCGCCGAATCGCTCGCCGCGCTTTCGACGCACGCGGTGACGCTGTCGGGACTCGCGGAGGACCTCGTCATCTTCGCGAACAAGGGGTACGTCGAACTCTCGGACGACTACTCCTCTACCTCGTCCATCATGCCCCAGAAGGTCAACCCCGACACGCTCGAACTCGTCCGCGCCACCGCGGGCGACGCCATCTCGGGACTCAACGGCCTGTTGACCACGCTGAAGGGCCTGCCCCGCGCGTACAACCGCGACCTGCAACGCGCGACGCCGCACGCGTGGCGCGCGGTGGACGACGTCTCGGCCGCGACGGAAGTCGCCGCCGGGGCCGTCGCCACCGCCGAGTGGCCCGAAGAGACGCTCTCTGCGGCGGCCGCGGAGGGATTCTCGACGGCGACGGGCGTCGCGGACGCCCTCGCGATGGCCGGACTGCCGTTCCGCACCGCCCACGAAGTGGTGGCGGAGGCGGCGGGCCGCATCGACGGGGGGACGCCCGACCTCGCAACACTTGACGCGGTCGCAGAGGACGTTTTAGGCGATACCCTGTTCGAATACGTGAGTCGTGAGCACGTCGAGAGAGCGCTCGACCCGACCTACAGCGTCGCCAGTCGCGACTCCGCGGGCGGCCCGGCCCCCGAGGCGGTCGCGGCGCAACTCGACGACGCGGCGGCGCAACTCGACGCTCACGAGGAGGGTCTCGGAGAACGGACCGCGGCCCTCGAATCGGCGGACGACCGACTCGCGGCGGAGGTGAACGCTCGTGTCTGAATCCACACTCTACTCGGACCAGACTACCGCACGGACCCACGGAGAGCCACTTCGACGAGTGCCGCGACGGCCACGACCGCCGTCCCCTCTCGGGGACGAATAACATATGGAATCTGACATACTTTCCACACGGTCGTTCTGTTCGCCTCTCTGACGCCGAGAGAGACTTCTCCGTTCTTTTAATTTCGATGATAAGTTCGATGGGTTTAAGTCTCTGCCTCGCTCAGCCGAAGATACGATGGCAGAAACCATTACCGCCGAAGATCCGCTGACCGGAGAAGAGATTCAGCTCCCCGCCGACGTCGAAGTCGGCGAAATCGTGGACAGTCCCGCCACTGGCACGGAACTCGAAGTCGTCTCTCTGGACCCCGTGACACTGGAGGAAGCACCCGAACTCGAAGAGGACTGGGGCGAGTGAGATGAAGGTTGGACTGCTCTACTCCCGGATTCGGAGAGACGAGAAGCTGCTTCTCTCGGAACTCCGCGAGCGCGGGCACGAGGTGGCGAAGATAGACGTCCGGAAAGAGCAGTTCAACATCAGCGAACCGCCGGCGGCGTTCGACGACGTGGATATCGTCGTGGACCGCTGTCTGGCGACCAGCCGGAGTCTCTACATCACGCAGTTCCTCGACTCCTACGACGTGCCCGTGGTCAACACCGCGGAGACGGCGGACGTCTGCGCCGACAAGGTGAAAAACAGCCTCGCGCTGGAGCAAGCGGGCGTCCCCACGCCGAACACCGAGGTGGCGTTCACCGTCGATTCGGCGATGGAGACGATAGAGCGGTTCGGCTACCCCTGCGTTCTGAAGCCCGTCGTCGGGTCGTGGGGCCGTCTGATGGCGAAAGTCGAGTCCGAGTCGGCCGCCGAAGCCATCCTCGAACACAAAGCGACGCTCGGGCACTACCAGCACAAGGTGTTCTACGTCCAGGAGTTCGTCGAGAAACCCGGCCGTGACATCCGCGTTCTCGCCGTCGACGGCGAACCCGTGGCCGCGATGACTCGCTCCTCGGACCACTGGCTGACGAACGCCGCGAAGGGCGGCGAAGTCGAGTCGTTCGAGCTAGACGACAGAGCGCTCGAACTCGTAGAGAAGGCCAGCGACGCCGTCGGCGGCGGCTTGTTGGGCGTCGACCTGATGGAGACCGGAGACGACTACACGGTCCACGAAGTCAACCACACGGTCGAGTTCAAAGCGCTGAACGAAGCCGTCGACGTGGACGTGCCCGCGGAAGTCGTCGATTGGCTGGAAGCGAAAGCCGACAAACACGTGGCGGAGGCGACCGCATGACGGCAGGTGAGACGTACACCGCCGCCGTCGTCGGCGGAAGCGGGTTCACGGGCGGAGAACTGCTTCGCCTCCTGTACCAGCATCCGAACTTCGACGTGGTGCAGGCGACGAGTCGCTCCAAGGAACGCAAGACCGTCGGCCACGTCCACCCGAACCTGCGGGAGATGGACCTCCGCTTTACCTCTCCGGGGGAGTTAGAGTCCGTGGACGTGTTGTTCGCGGCGACGCCTCACGGCGTCTCGATGCAGCAGATAGACGAGTTTCAAGACGCCGCGGACACCGTCGTCGACCTCTCCGCGGACTTCCGTCTGAACACGGAAGCGCAGTACGACGAGTGGTACGACGGGCACGTCTGCCCCGAGTACCTCGAACAGGCCGAATACGCCCTCCCGGAGATAAACCGCGAGAACCTGCCCGGCGCGGACCTCATCGCCTCCGGGGGATGCAACGCGACGGCGACCATCCTCGGTCTCAAGCCCCTGTTCGACGCCGGACATCTCTCGGGCGACGAACAGATAGTCGTCGACGTGAAGGTGGGTTCCTCGGAGGGCGGTGCGGGCGGCGGCGACGCCTCCAGTCACCCGGAGCGGTCGGGTATCGTCCGCCCGTACGCGCCCACCGGCCACCGCCACGAAGCGGAGATAGAGCAGTTCCTCGGCGTCTCTGTGTCGTTCACCGTCCACGCCGTGGACATGGTCCGCGGCGCGAGTGCGACCTGCCACGTCTTTCCCGACGCGCCCGTCTCGAAGGGCGACCTCTGGAAGGCGTACCGGGGGTCGTACGCCGACGAACCGTTCGTGCGAACCGTCGCCGGAGGCGGCGGCGTCTACCGCTACCCCGAACCGAAGTCCGTCGCCGGGACGAACTACGGCGAAGTCGGCTTCGAGTTAGACCCCGAGAACCGCCGCGTCGTGGTCTTCTCGGCCATCGACAACATGATGAAAGGCTCGGCGGGACAGGCGGTCCACGCCGCGAACGTCTCGCTCGGACTCGAAGAGACGGCCGGACTGGAGTTCGCCGGACTCCACCCCGTCGGATCGCCCTGAGACTGACCGACCACGCACACGATGCACACCACAGATACCACCGACGCACGAACCGCGCGCGAGTCGACCGACTCGAAAGGCTCGAAAGCACGTCAGATTCCATCTGACGGCGGTCCCGAGCCGTCAGGCTCGGGAGCATGTCGGGTAGCACCCGACGGCGGAGAGCCGATCATCGACGACCACGAAGACGAACCGCCGAACGAGGACCCGCCGGTCGTCGTGAAGATAGGCGGCGCGCGCGCCGTAGACCCCGCGGGCGCGATTCAAGACGTGGCTCACCTCGTCGCCAACGGCCGCGAGGTGGTCGTCGTCCACGGCGGTTCGACGGCGGTGGACGAGACGCTCGAAGAACTCGGCGAGGAAGCCACCTACGTCGAGACGCCGGGCGGCGTCGTCGGCCGGTTCACCGACGAGCGCACGATGGAGGTGTTCACGATGGTGATGCCCGGAAAGCTCAATACCGATATCGTCGCCACCCTGCGGGAGGCGGGCGTGGACGCTCTGGGCCTGTCGGGCGTCGACGGCGGCCTCCTCACGGGCCCTCGTAAGTCGGCCGTCCGCGTGGTAGAGGACGGCAAGAAGAAGATAAAGCGCGGCGACCACTCGGGGAAGATAACCGACGTGAACGCCTCGCTTCTCTCGACGCTGTTGGGCGACGGCTACGTGCCCGTCGTCACCGTCCCGATGCTCGCGGACGACGGCGTTCCGGTCAACGCGGACGCGGACCGCGCGGCGGCGGCCGTCGCGGGCGCACTCGGCGCGCAACTGGTGGTTCTCACGGACGTGTCGGGCGTCTACGAGAACCCCGACGACGATTCGACGCTCATCGAGTCCGTGCGGACCGCAGCGGAGTTCGAGGCGCTCGAAGACGCCGCGGAGGGGTTCATGACCAAGAAGGTCATGGCGGCCGAAGAGGCGCTCTCTGGCGGCGCGACGGAGGTCATCGTCGCGGACGCGAACAACCGCGACCCGATAGTCGACGCGCTCTCGGGCGGCGGGACGCACGTGTACGATTCGGTGCTGGACGAGACGGGCGACGAGGAGGAGGTGACCGCCGAATGAGCGGGTTCGTCTTCTCCGAGAAACCCATCGAGATAGAGTCCGGCGAGGGCGCGTATCTGTACAGCCCCGACGGCACCGAGTATCTCGACTTCGGCGCGTCGTACGCCGTCGCGGCCCTCGGCCACTCTCACCCCGCCGTCACCGAGGCGGTACAGGAGCAGGCGGCCAAACTGACGTACGTGCAGGCGTCGTACCCCGTCGCCGCGCGCACCGAACTGTACGAGAAACTCGCGACGGTGGCACCCGGCGACCTGTCGAACGTCTGGCTCTGTAACTCCGGCACCGAAGCCAACGAGGCGGCGATGAAGTTCGCTCGCTCGGCCACCGGTCGCTCGAAGATTATCGCCACGAAGCGCGCGTTCCACGGCCGGACGATGGGCGCTCTCGCGATGACGTGGAAAGACGAGTACAAACGGTCCTTCGAACCGCTCGCGGGCGACGTCGAGTTCGTCTCCTACGGCGACGCCGCGGAACTGCGCGAGGCGGTGGACGAGGAGACGGCCGCCGTCTTCCTCGAACCCGTACAGGGAGAGGGCGGCGTCCACCCCGCGACGACGGAGTATCTGAACGTCGCCCGCGAGGCGACGGAAGACGCGGGTGCGGCCCTCGTCTTCGACGAGATTCAGACGGGCATCGGCCGGACGGGCACGCTCTGGGCGTGCGAACAGACCGGCGTCGTCCCCGACGCGATAACGTCAGCGAAAGGCATCGCGAACGGACTCCCCCTCGGCGCGACGATAGTTCGAGACTGGATAGCCGAGGAGTCCGGCAACCACGGGTCCACGTTCAGCGGTGGCCCCGTCGTCTGCGCCGCGGCGAACGCGACGCTCGATACCGTCGTCGAGGAGGATTTACCCGGCCACGCCGCCGAAATCGGCGAGTACCTCCGCTCGGAGATAGAACGCGTCGCAGAGGAGGAGGACCTGCCCGTGCGGGATGTCCGCGGCGACGGCCTGCTCATCGGGATTCAGGTCAAGCGCGGCGCGAACCGCGTGCTGAAGAACCTCGCGCTGAAAGAGCAGATTCTGGCGCTCCCCGCGGGTCGGACCGTCGTGCGTCTGCTTCCGCCGTTGGTGATAGACGAATCGCACGCCGACCAGTTCGTCGAGTCGTTCGCGGAGGTGCTCGGATGAGCATCGAACTCGACCACGACGTCTTCGACGTGCAGGACGACCTGACCGAGGGGCTGACGGAAGCGCAGACGCTCTTGGCTGACCTCGTCTCCATCCCCTCGCCGTCGGGCGACGAGTCCGCCGCCGCCGAACGCCTGAAATCGTACTTCGAAGAGCACGGCCGCGAGGTGTGGATAGACGAGGTGGGCAACGTGCGCGCGCCCGCCGACGACTCGGTGCTTTTGACCTCCCACATCGACACCGTGCCGGGCGACGTGCCCGTGAAAGTCGAAGAGGGCGTCCTCTGGGGGCGCGGAAGCGTCGACGCCACCGGCCCCCTCGCGGCGATGGCCGTCGCCGCCGTCCGCACGGGCGTCTCCTTCGTCGGCGTCGTCGGCGAGGAGACGAACTCCCGCGGCGCGTGGCATCTCGCGGAGACCCGCGAGCAACCCGACGCCGTCGTCAACGGCGAACCCTCCGGCTGGGACGGCATCACGCTCGGATACCGCGGGTTTCTCTCCGGGACGTACGTCTCGACGAGCGAACTCGGCCACTCCTCGCGCCCGGAGAACAACGCCATCCAGTCCGCGGTCAACTGGTGGTCTCGCGTCGCGGACTTCTTCGACGAGGACGAGTCCGACGGCGTCTTCGACACCGTCACGACGAAACCCGTCACGTTCGACGGCGGCCCCACCGAGGACGGCCTCGCGGTGGAGGCGACGGTGGACGTGCAGTTCCGCGTTCCCCCGCGCTACACCATCGACGACGTGCGCGAAGTCGCCGAGGGCGAACTCACCCGCGGAAGCGTCCACTGGGAAAAGCCCATCCCGCCCGTGATGACGAGTCCCCGAACCGAGGTGGCGCGGGCGTTCCGCGTCGCCATCCGCGAGGAGGAGGGCGACCCCCGCTTGCTCCGGAAGACGGGGACGAGCGACATGAACATCTTCGCCGGCGTCTGGGACTGCCCCATGGCGACGTACGGTCCCGGCGACTCGGAGTTGGACCACTCGCCGAACGAACACGTAGACCTCGCGGAGTACGACAGTTCCATCGAGGTGCTGACGAGCGTCTGCGAGACGCTCACCGACTAACCTGAGATTATCCGGATGCTCGAAACCGACCACTTCCTCGACATCGACGACATCACGACGGACGAACTACAGACGATACTCGACCGCGCCGCCGCGATAAAGAGCGGCGAGGACGACTCGCGACTCCCCGAACAGACGCTCGGGATGCTCTTCGAGAAACCGAGCACCCGGACGCGAATCTCTTTCGAGACGGGCATGACGCAACTGGGCGGCCACGCCGTCTTCCTCGGCCCCGACGACATCCAACTGGGCCACGGCGAACCCATCTCGGACACCTCGCGCGTCCTCTCGCGCTACGTGGACGTGGTGATGGCGCGGTTGTTCTCGCACGACGACCTCGTGGAGATAGCCGACTACGCCGACGTGCCGGTGGTGAACGGTCTGACCGACGACGCCCACCCCTGCCAGACGCTCGCGGACCTGCTGACGATACAAGAGGAGTTCGGCGGGTTCGACGGGGTGCAGGCGGCGTGGGTCGGCGACGGCAACAACGTCGGCCAGTCGTTCGTCGTCGGCGCGGCGATGGCCGGACTCGACCTGACGGTGGCGACGCCGTCGGACTACGGGATGGACGACGACGTCGTCGAACAGGCCGCGGACCTCGGCCACGAACCGACCATCGTCGACAGTCCCGAGGCGGCCGTCGAAGACGCGGACGTTGTGTACACCGACGTCTGGATTTCGATGGGCCAAGAGTCCCAACGCCACGAGAAACTGCAGGCGTTCGAGGGGTATCAGGTGAACGAGACCCTGCTCTCGGAGACGAACGCGAAGGTGATGCACTGTCTGCCCGCCCACCGCGGCGAGGAGATAAGCCACGACGTCCTCGAATCGGACCGCGCTCTCGTCTGGGACCAAGCCGAGAACCGCCTGCACGCCCAAAAGGGGCTTCTCGTAGAGTTGTTGGAGTAGCGTCGGTAGCCAAGCGGTATTCTCGTGGGGTTCTATGCCGTGGGAACTCGTACCGAGACTGATGAGTATCGTCGCCGAGTTCTCGGTACCCGCCGACCAGTTTCTCTTCGGTGAGACGATAGCGGCAGCCCCCGGTCTGTCGATAGACGTCGAACGCGCCGTCCCGGCGGGGTCGCGAATCATGCCCTACGTCTGGGCGCGCGGCGACGGCAGAGCGGAGTTCGTCACCTCGATGCGCGAAAACGACTACGTCAGATCCGTCGTCGTCCGCGACAAGTTCGAGGACTCCTCGCTCTGTGAGGTAGAGTGGGAAGAGTCCGCCGAACGCCTCGTGCACGAGATACACGAGATGGGAGCGACGATTCTGGAGGCGTGCGTCGACGGCGTGCGGTGGCGGTTCCGAATCCGATTCGAGAGCCACGACGGCCTCGCGAAGTTCAACGTCTACTGCAAGCGACACGAGATACCCTACCGACTCGACCGAATCGCCCACCTCTCGACGCCGTCGCACCCCACCGACGCGTACGGCCTGACCGCGCCGCAACGAGAGGCGTTGAGTCTCGCCGTCGAACGGGGGTACTTCGAGGTGCCCAGACAGGTGGGGTTCGACGAACTGGCCGACGAACTCGGCGTGTCGGTACAAGCGTTCTCCGAACGCGTCCGGCGAGGCGCGGACAAGGTTCTCAGGTCGGCGCTGTCCGCGCGGACAGACGACAACGACTAGCGCCGCGCGTCCGCCGACCGGTCGGCGAGAATATAATGGGCATGACTACCCATGAGATGTACCTTTGGTCCGTTGTACCGTCCCATCAACTATGTCGAAAGACCAGGAAGAGTGGATTTCACGCCCCGACGACTTACAGAACGCCGTTTACAAGGCTCTCACCCATCCTCACCGGCGGACCGTTCTCAGATGCGTGGCCGCGCGCCAGTCGCCGGTGAGCGTGGACCGACTCGCGTCCGAAGTCGCCGCCGCGGAAGACGGCGTCACCGTCGCGGAGGTGACGGACGAACGGCGGACGGCCGCACTCGTCGCTCTCGTCCACCTGCATCTCCCCGAACTCGACAGAGCGGGGTTCGTCCGGTGGGACCGAGAGCCGGGACACGTCGCGTCGACGTCGCTACTGGCGGAGATAGCGGCGACGCCGGTTTCGGGGAGCGTGTTCGACCCGTTTCCCGCCCCGTCGGCGGGGACGGGATAGCCGCCGAGAGACGGTGAACGCGGGATAGGCGAGGCGCGATTCGTCGGGCCGGGGAAACCGAGAGAGACCAGAGCATGAAGCCCCCGAGTGTCAGGGTGTTAGAGGCCATCGCCGCCACGGAGGGCGTCGAACCGATCGAAATCGACCGCCCCCTCGGCGAGAGTATCGACGTCGACGCCTTGGACGCGTTGTTCGAGGGGGAGGAACCACAGAACTGTCCGGCCGCAGTCAGATTCGCGTACTACGGATACACAGTCGTCGTCTCCGGTACTGGGGCCGTGAACCTGCGATAGCGGTCGGCGCGCGACTGCGGCGAGAGGGCCGCCGAGCAGTAAGTAGCGTTTTCACGGTCTAGGGTCCCGTGTAGAACAGATGCGATGGAGATACCGAGAGACGGTTCTCACCCTCTGTACCGTCGCGTTCTTCGTGACCATGGTCGGGCGGTTAGCCATCAGTCCCATCATCCCCGACATCGCCGCCGACCTGGGCATCTCGAACTCCCTCATCGGCGGCGCGTTGACCGCGATGTGGGTCGCGTACGCTCTGGTCCAGTTTCCGAGCGGTGTCCTCG
The DNA here is from genome assembly GCF_900113245.1 of Halopelagius inordinatus. Lineage (NCBI taxonomy): Archaea > Methanobacteriati > Methanobacteriota > Halobacteria > Halobacteriales > Haloferacaceae > Halopelagius > Halopelagius inordinatus. The sequence continues at coordinate 39,287 of NZ_FOOQ01000001.1, read as the reverse complement.
CCGACCGGTTCGGCGAACGCGCCGTCATCCTCGTCTCCGTCGGCGGGACCGGAGCCACCACGTTCCTGATAGCGTCGTCGCCCGGATTCGGCGTGTTCGTCCTCGGGACGGTGCTTCTGGGTGCGGCCGCGGGCCTGCACTACAGCGTCGCAACCGCCCTCATTACTCGAACGTACGACGACATCGGGAAAGCCATCGGACTGCACAACGGGGGCGGACCGCTGGCGGGACTGGTGACGCCCGTCGCCGTCGCGTGGGTTGCCGTCTCCTACGGGTGGCGAGTGGCCGTCGGACTCGTCGCCGTCCTCGCCGTCCCCGTCGTCGCTCTCTTCTGGTGGCGGATTCGGCCGACCGAACCGCGACGGCCGAACGGGCGGATGCGAGAGCGGTTCGACCTCGGCCCGATGACGACGCTTCTCTCGCGGCCGACGATACTGTTTACGAGCGTCGTCGCCGCCCTCGCGGACTTCGTCTGGCAGGGGTTGGCGTCGTTTCTGCCGACGTTCTTCGTCCAGTACCACGGCTACTCGCAGACGCTCGCGGGGAGTCTCTTTGCGGGCTACTTCGTCGCCCAAGGAGTATTACAGGTCGGCGTCGGTGCCGCGGCGGACCGGTTCGGCCGCGACGTCGCGGCGGGGGCGTGCATGGTCGCGAGCATCGCCGGCATCGGAGTGCTCGTCGTCGGACCCGGGCTTCCGTGGATGGTGGCCGGTATCGGTCTGCTCGGATTGGGGATGGGGTGGGCGGCGGCGGTGTTCCCCCGCTTCATGGACTCGCTCTCCGCGGACGAGCAGAGTTCCGGATTCGGACTGATTCGGACGGCGTACATGGTCGTCGCCGCGTCGGGGTCCGTCGTCGTCGGCGTGCTGGCGGACTCGTTCGGGTGGGGCGTCGCCTTCGGGTTTCTGATGGCTCTCCTCGCCGTCGCCGGCGGATTGCTCGCCGGGAACAGGGCGCTCGGATTGGGGTACTGACCGCGAGTCGTCTACGTATCGACGAGCGTCACGGAGTCGGTTTCAGTCCGCTTCGGCCCATGTGGGCTTCTCGACGCTCACCTTGCCGAGTTCTTCGAGCGCGTATCGGTGGTCGATTCGGAACTCGTCGCCCGACTCGTCGGTTCCCTCGACCACGCCGTGGAACTCGCGGACGACGCCGTCGCTCCCGACGAGAATCTGCGACCGGAACGTCTCGACGGTCAGGTCGTCGAACGCCTCCCCGGAGGGGTCCGACTCGTCGGCTTCGAGGACGACCAGCGTCTCTCCGTCGCGTTCGACGGTTCCGACCGGTTCGTGCGCTGCGGCGCGGGCGAACTGCGCGAGTCTGTCGTCGCGGACAAACGAGTCTGGGACGACGTCGGCGTCTTTCGTCCGCGGTGCCGTCCGCACGGCAGTGTCGTTCCCGCGGTGCGTCCGGACGAAGAGTGTCTCTCCGTCGAGGAACACCTCCCTATCGGGTCCGCCCGTCTTCAGGTCCAAGCGGACGCGAGAGCGGTCTGCGACGGCACGTACTACTTCTTCGGACGACCCGACGGAATCCGTGCCGTTGGTTCGGAGGGCGAAACTCTCGTCTTCGAGGGCGGCGCGGTTCGCTTCGAGCAACGCGTCGGAATCGACGCCCGATTCGGAGACGCCCGGCGGAAGTTCGTCGGGGAGCGGATCCGACGGAGAGACCCACTCGCTGCCGGCGGTCGGCGCGTTCGAGACGGCAGCACACCCAGCGAGGACGAGGAGGAGGGCGACTGCGACGGTGGAGGTTCGGGGACGCATAGCCGAAGTTGACAATAGATTGTTAAATAGGTGTCGTCGGAAAAGGAGGCCGACGCAACTCCTGTCGGCCGGTTCGACGGTCCTTCAGCGCAGGGCGTCGCGAAGCGTCGGATAGGTCAGTCCGAGCACCGCGCCGTAGACGACGTGGCCCACCAGACTCGTGACGTTCACGTTCGGAAGCGGCGGGTTCGCGGGCGACCCGACGGCCGAGAGCCATATCGGCATCACCACGACGGCGAGGACGGCCCAGACGGCCACGCCGTACGCGATACCGAGGCCGGCGCTCTTCGTCGTCGTCAGGTCCGAACGCGCGGACGCGATAGCCGCGAACGCGACGCCGAGTACCGCGCCGTGGGCGACGTGGACGGCGAATCCCGCCGCGCCGCCGGTGAGAAAGTACATCGAGGGGATGGCCACTTCGAGGACGGGGCGCATCTGCACCGCCATCATCGCGCCCATCGCGATTGCGGCGACTGCGCCCGCCGCGACGCCGCCCATCCATTGGTAGTTCTCGTTCGATTCGGCCGTGGCAGTCGTCGTTTCGGTCGCCATACCCGCAGATTGCCGCGTCGGGGAGATAACGCCACCTCGGACGAGCATCGGTAACACACCACAGGGAAAGAGTTAACACGGAGTCCCGGGTCGAACGCGACATCGGCGGGGGGACAGAGGCCCGCGCGTTCGGAATCGCCTTCGTCGGAAACAGGCTCGGTTCCGCGTCCGTCGAACGCGAGAACCTCGTCCAACCGGGACGTTATAACCGATGACGGGCAAAGAGGGGACGTGGCAGAGACGAGCGGGCACATGCGGTTCTTCCCGTACGACCGGCCGTATCCGAATCAGCGCGCGGCGATGGCGGGCATCGCCGAGGCGTTAGACGAGGAGCGAGACGTGCTCATCGAAGGAGCGCCGGGGACGGGCAAGACGCTCTCGGCGTTGGTTCCGGCGTTGGAGTGCGCACAGCGGGAAGACAAGACGGTGGTCATCACGACGAACGTCCACCAGCAGATGCGCCAGTTCGTCGAGGACGCGCGGGCCATCGCCGACGAGGAGGCGATTCGCGCCGTCGTGTTCAAAGGCAAGTCGTCGATGTGTCACATCGGCGTCGACTATCAGGAGTGCCAGACGCTCCGGGACACGACGCGCAGTCTGGTCGAAAAACAAGAGGACAGAGAGGAGTTGTCCGAGCAGGCAAACGCCCTCGTCGAACGGATGCGGGAGGGCGAAGACGGTGCGGCGGAGGCCCGAACCGCCGTCACGGACGAACTCGACCAGCTAGAGGAGGAACTCGAGGAACTCCGGGAGGGGAACATCTGCGAGTACTACCACAACAACCTCACCGAGAACACCGAGGAGTTCTTCCAGTGGCTGTTCGACGACGTGCGGACGCCCGAGGACATCTACGACTACGCCGACAGACGGCAGTTGTGCGGCTACGAACTGCTGAAAGAGGGGATGGAGGAGGTCGACCTCGTCGTCTGTAACTACCACCACCTGTTGGACCCGAACATCCGCGAGCAGTTCTTCCGGTGGTTGAACCGCGACCCCGAGGACGTCATCACCGTCTTCGACGAGGCGCACAACATCGAGTCGGCCGCCCGGGACCACGCGAGTCGGAGCCTCACGGAGAACACGCTCGAACAGGCGCTGAACGAACTCGAAGACGCCGATGACTCCCGGGCCGAGGCGGCGCGGAACGTCCTCTCGGCGTTCCTCGGCGCGCTTCGAGAGACGTACGACGACGCGCTCGGCTTCGGCGAACGCGAACAGGTCGGCGACGACTGGCACGACCTGTCTATCGCCAACCGCGACAGGCGCGACGAGTTGACGCTCGGCTTCCTCGATAGATACGAGGGCCGCGGCATCGACGCGGAAGTCGACCTCGCCCTCCAGTTGGGCAAGCGCCTCGACAGGGAGTACGAGGAGGCGTACAAAGACGGCGAGACGACGACGAGAAAGGAGTGCCAGACGCTACAGGCGGCGGCGTTCGTCGAGGCGTGGATGGCCGACGGCGCGAAACTCGGCCAGCATCCGATGTGTTCGGTCCGACGCGAGGGCGGTACCGAGGAGATGTACGGGCGCGCCGAACTGTACACCTGCATCCCGCGGGAGGTGACCGAGACGCTGTTCGAGGAGGTGCACGCGAGCATCCTCATGAGCGCGACGCTCCGACCGTTCGACGTGGCGGCGGACGTGCTCGGCCTCTCGGACCCGAAGACGATGGCGTACGGGTTGGAGTACCCCGAGGAGAACCGCCGAACGCTGACCGTCGAGACGCCCGCCCTCTTCAAGAGCGAACGCGAGGAACCGCGGACCCAAGAGAAACTGACGGACGTTCTCGCCGACGCCTCACGGTTCACGCCGGGGAACACGCTGGTGTTCTTCCCGTCGTACGCCGAGGCCGAACGCTACCACGAACGGCTGACCGACCGGGCGGACGTGACCGACCGCTTGCTGTTGGACGAGGCGGGGACGCCCACGGAGGAGTTGCGCCAGCGGTTCGTAGACTGCGACGGAGCGGTCCTCCTGACCTCGCTTTGGGGAACGCTCGCGGAGGGCGTGAGTTTCGACGGCGACGACGCGCGAACCGTCGTCGTCGTCGGCGTCCCGTACCCGCATCTCTCCGAGCGGATGGAGGCGATACAGGACGCCTACGACAGAGCGTACGGCGACCGGAGAGCGGCCGGGTGGCGCTACGCCGTCGAGATTCCGACGATTCGGAAGACCCGGCAGGCCCTCGGGCGCGTCATCCGGTCGCCCGACGACTTCGGCGTCCGCGTGTTGGCTGACAAACGCTACACGCGGGCGAGTTCCGAGATGGGCAAGTACGGCGTCCGTTCGACGTTCCCGCCCGAAGAGCGCGCGGAACTCGTAGACGTCTCACGCAGAAAACTGAAGTTCGCGATGTTGAACTTCTACGCCGACCACGACGCGTACGACGGCGCGCCGCCGAGTCCCTGAACGGAGTCGGGGACAGGTGTGGTACGTAGTAGCGAGGCGAACGTCTGATACGTGCTCGGCCCAACACCGACACGATGAGCACCCAGCCACCCGGACCGAGGGGCGTGCCGGTGTTCGGCAGCAGTCGTCACTACGCGAAGGACCCCTTCACGTTCCTGACGAACGTCGCCGAGGCGTACGGCGACGTTATCCACTTCGGACTCGGGCCCATAGACACCTACATGCTCACCAACCCCGCGGACGTGGAGCGGGTGTTGGTGACCGAGGACGCGAAGTACCACAAGCCGGACTTTCAGGACGACGCTATCGGAACGCTCCTCGGAGACGGCCTGCTTTTGAGCGAGGGCGAGACGTGGCGGAAACAGCGCGAACTCGCCAAGCCGGCGTTCGACCCCCGTCGAATCGCGTCGCTGTCGGACGCGATGACGGACCACGCGACGGCGATGGTCGCAGAGTGGGAGGACGGCGACGTCCGCGACGTGCAGTTGGAGATGGCTCGCGTCACGGTGCGGATTATCGTCGACGCGATGTTCGGCGCAGACTTAGACGACGAACGGACGCGCGTGGTCCAAGAGAACCTCGAACCGTTGGGCAAGCGGTTCGAACCCGACCCGTTTCGGTTTCTCGTCCCCGACTGGGCGCCGACGAAAGAGAACCGCGAGTACAAGCAGTCGGTGCGGGTGTTGGAGGGCGTAATCGACGACATCGTCGCCGAGCGAACGGGAACCGAGGAGAGTCCCGCCGCGGCGGTGGGGAACGGCACCGGAGAGATGCCGATGGACCTCCTCTCTGTGCTCTTGCGGGCGAAAAAGCGAGGAGAGCAGTCCGACCAGCAACTCCGCGACGAGATGATGACGATGCTGCTTGCGGGCCACGACACGACGGCGTTGACGCTGACGTACACGTGGTATCTGCTGTCGCAACACCCCGAGGCGGAGGCGAAGGTCCACGAGGAACTCGAAGCGGTCTGCGGGGGCGAGACGCCGACGATGGCCGACGTTCGGCAGTTCGACTACGTCGAACGCGTCTTACAGGAGGCGATGCGCCTCTATCCGCCGGTGTACGTCATCTTCCGCGAACCGCAGGTGGACGTGCGACTCGGCGGGTACCGGATACCCGAAGGCTCCGCGGTGATGCTCCCGCAGTGGGTCGTCCACCGGTCGCCGCGGTGGTACGACGACCCCGAGACGTTCGACCCCGACCGGTGGCTTCCCGAACGGCGGGCCGACCGGCCGCGCTTCTCGTACTTCCCGTTCGGCGGCGGGCCGCGACACTGCATCGGAAAGCGGTTCTCGATGCTGGAAGCGCAGTTGATACTCGGCACCGTCGCCCAGCAGTACGAACTGGAGTACGTCCGCGAGAAGCCGTTCGACCTGCGCGGGTCGCTGACGATGCACCCCGACGAACCGATGGGGATGCGACTCCGAAAGCGCGAGTGAGTCCGGTTCAGCCTCGGAGCGGTAGTCGCGCGGCCGCCTCGCGGTAGCGCGCGTCCCAGACGGCGAGTCGGTTCACCGTCCACCGCACGTCGTCTACGTCTCTCTTGGCCAACTCCTCCGCGTCCGAAATCCGCCCGCCGCGCGCGAGGGTCACGTGCGGCGTGTACTCCTCGCCCTCCATCTCCGCGACGACGCCGAACTCCCGACAGAGCGTCTCGTGCAGGTCGTAGAGGCCGGGGCTCTCGATGCGGAGGTAGACGACCGGTCCCTCCCCTCGGGTGGGCCGTCCGAAGTAGTCGATGCCGTCGGTCCGCACCTCGAACGGGGGCCGCCCCGAGAGGGCGGACCGAAGTCGTTCGCGAATCCGCGGGAGCGACTCTTCGCCCTCCAGTCGCTTGACGACGAGCGTGTGTCTGTCGCGGACGCTCTCGAACGGCGAGAGGTGGGGAAACAGGTCCTCGGCGAGTCGCTCGACGCTCCCCGGGGCGAGGATGTTCAGGCTGAACACGTCGGAGACGTGACCGCCGCGAGTGAAGAACGCGTCGGGTTCGGCCGCGTCACGCGAACAGGTAGCCACCCGCGGCGGCGTGATACTCGAACGAGGGGAGGAGAGCAGTGGAGTCAACGTCCGCGTCCGCCGGGAACGCGGTCGTACAGATTGCGACGACGGAGACGGCGTCGGCGGACCGGCCCCGCCAACCGACCGTGTAGCCGTCCGAGTCGAATCCGGTCTCGGGCGAGGAGTCCCACGTCTTCGGCGCTTGCGGTCGGACCGTCCCCGTTTCGAGGGGCGCGTTCGCGGCGACGGCGGGACCGGACTGGACCCCGGATTGGACGGTGTACTCGTCCGTCTGCGACGATTTCACGTCGCCGCCGGGGTCGTAGTGAACGAGACCGGCGGGCGCGTCGAACTCGACGTGGAGGCCGAGTCCGCGGACGCGAACGGCCGCTCTCGGTTCGTGCCCGCCCGGAATCCCCGGTAGCGTCGTCGTCTCCGTCGTCGGACGCGCGCCCGCCCACAGAAGCCACGCGTCCGTCCGGTCGCCGTCACCGCTCTCGCCGAGGTGATAGCGCGCGACGGCGTAGTCGGCGCGGACGAGTCCGCCGTCGTCCGAACTCGGGTCGCTTCCGGTCGTGAACTCCTCCGTCCACGCGGTTTCGAACGACGAGGCGTCGGGCGGGCCACGCGACCCGAAGACGCCGTGGGGGCCGTACCGCGACCGCATCTCGTCGAGATACGCGCCGAACTGCGAGGCGTCGAGTTTCGGCCCCTCGGTTCCGGTCACCCCACCGCCCGAGGACGTGACGCCGCGGAGGGCGGTACAGCCAGCGGTGGAGGCGAGTCCGACGGCGGCGATGCCGCCGCCGGCCCGACGGAGAAACTGTCGTCTGCTCGCGGTGGAGGGCGAGGGTTCCATCGCGAGACGGTTCAGCGAGGGAGACTAAAACGCTACCGACGCCGAGGGGTTCAGATTCGATCGAAGTACCAGAGGACGACGAGGCTCACGACTGCGATTCCGAGAAGCGGTCTGAGAGGACCGAGCAGGTCGGCGACGATTCCGAGGACGCCGCCGACGATTTCGAGGGCGAGCCAGACGGCTACGAGGACCAACACGAGTTTCAGCAGGTCCTCTACGTCCACCGAGGCGCGGTCAGGGAGGCGTGACATGGCCGGAACTCTCGTCTCTTTCGCGAAGTGTCTTCTGCATCTACCAGTCGAGTCTGATATATAATCGAGGGGCTCGCGGGACACCCTTAATGTTGCTGAACGGTACCATACTACTATGGCAAGCGTCTTTCGCGCACTCGGACGGCTTTCGGCCCGCGGCCCGCCAGACTGGATGGTCGCCGGTCTGGCCGCCGCGGCCGCCATCGCCGTCGCTCTCGCCGTCCTGCCGCCCGACCCGGTGACGGTGGTCGGAGCGGTCGTTATCGCACTCGCCGCCGCGACGCTGTACAGCGCCGTCGAGTTCGTCAACGCGTACGAACGCCGGGCACTCACCGTCTTCGGGAAGTACCGAGAACTGCTCGAACCGGGGTTGAACGTCGTCCCGCCGTTCGTCTCGAAGACGTACGCCTTCGACATGCGGACCCAGACGCTCGACGTGCCGCCGCAAGAGGCCATCACGGAAGACAACTCGCCGGTCACCGCCGACGCCGTCGTCTACATCCGGGTGATGGACGCGAAACGTGCGTTCCTCGAAGTCGACGACTACAAACGGGCGGTGTCGAATCTCGCACAGACGACGCTTCGGGCGGTCATCGGCGACATGGAACTCGACGAGACGCTGTCGCGGCGCGAGGAGATAAACCGGCGAATTCGCCTCGAACTCGACGAACCGACCGACGAGTGGGGCGTCCGCGTCGAGAGCGTCGAAGTCCGGGAGGTGAAACCCTCGCGGAAAGTCGAGAGCGCGATGGAACAGCAGGCGGGTGCCGAACGCCGCCGCCGCGCGATGATCCTCGAAGCGCAGGGTGAGCGTCGCTCCGCCGTCGAGAGGGCGGAGGGCGAAAAGCAGTCGAACATCATCCGCGCGCAGGGCGAAAAACAGAGCCAGATTCTCGAAGCGCAGGGTGACGCCATCTCCACCGTCCTCCGCGCGAAATCCGCCGAGTCGATGGGCGAACGCGCGATAGTAGACCGCGGACTGGAGAGTCTCGCCCGCATCGGCGAGTCGCCCTCGACGACGTACGTGCTCCCGCAGGAACTCACCTCGCTTCTCGGCCGGTACGGTCGGCAACTCTCCGACGGCGACGTCCAGGAGTCGGCGGGGTTAGAGAGCAACGACTTCGACGCCGAGACGCGGGAACTCCTCGGACTCGACGACGTAGAGGAGATACTGGCGGAGACGAACGGCAACATCGGAAACGGCGAACAGATAGCGGGGCGAACGACGGAAACGAACGACGGCGAACGGAACGAACGGTAGTTGTCGTTCCCGCGGCGACGGTCAATCGAGGGCCCGGCAGACGATTCTCCGACGAGTCGGCGATGGTCTCGACAGATGGATAGATAATTTCTCTAATAGTGGCCATTTAGCTTAACGGTCAGACGAACAAAACGGAACTCGCATCGTCAGATCATGTTCCGTCGAAACTTCATCAAAGCGGCAGGAGCGGCCAGCATAGTCGGAATAACAGCAGGTTGCATGGGCGACGGCGGCGGCGGCGGTACCGAGACGACGGCCGGTGACGGCGCTACCGAAGAGGAGACGACGCAGGCGGAGACGACGGAGGGAGCCGAGACCACCGAGGGAACCGGCACCGGAACCCCCGACGTCGAGGGGCAGATAGCCGACGATTCCTCGGAGGACCTCGAAGTCACGAACCGCGAACTCTACCGGACGGACGGAAACGTCGGCCTTCGAGGAACCGTCACGAACACGAGCGAACAGGCGTACGAGTCGGCCGAAGTCGAGGTCACTCTCCAAGACGACCAAGGAGAGGTCCTCTACGAGTTCATCGACGAGACCGAGGAGGCGGAGACCGATACGCTCACCCCCGGCGGGGAGTGGCAGTTCGACGTCGTCTTCGAGGAGGCCCAGATGAACGAAGTGCGGACGTACACCATCTCCGTCGAGGGCGACGAGGCCCAGACGACGGGCGACGAACCCGTCGGGTCGACGGAGACGACGACGTCGGCGTGATCGGATCCGACCGTACCGCGAGACAGTCGAAATCGAGATAGACGCGGACGTCGACCAGACGCCCGGGAGGTCGACGCGCGTGACCCGTCCGTCGTCTCCGGTTCGGACGCCCGCCGGACCGAGTTTGTCGCTGTCGTTCGGGAGGTCGGTCGAGGGGGCGTCCGTCTTCGGCGGTCAGAACTCGTCGTCCGGCGCGATTCCGCCCTCGTCGAGGGCACCGCTCTCGGGTTCGATTCCTTCCTCTTCGTCCAGGTCGAACTCCTCGCGCAGTTCCCGGACTCGGTCGCGGATGTCCGCCGCGAGTTCGAATTCGAGGTTGTCGGCGGCCTCCTGCATCCGGTCTCTGAGATATTCGACCTGCTCTCTGGCCTCCTCCTCGTCGCCGGGGGCGTCGCCCGTCGCGCGCGAGGTGTCGGTCTTGCTCCCCGGGAGGTTCGTCTCGCCGACGGCCTTCTCTATCGTCGTCGGTTCGTAGCCGTTCTCCTCGTTGAACTCCTGTTGGATTCGGCGGCGGCGTTGGGTCTCCTCTATGGCGGACTCCATCGCGTCGGTCCGCTTGTCGGCGTAGAGAATCACCTCGCCCTCCACGTTGCGGGCGGCGCGGCCCATCGTCTGAATCAGCGTCGTCTCGGACCGGAGGAACCCCTCCTGGTCGGCGTCGAGGATGGCGACCAAGGAGACTTCGGGGATGTCGAGTCCCTCCCGGAGGAGGTTGATACCGACCAACACGTCGATGTTGCCGAGGCGCAGGTCGCGGATGAGTTCGTGGCGTTCGAGCGTGTCCGTCTCGTCGTGCATGTAGGCGACGGAGACGCCCGACTCCTCGAAGAACTCGGTGAGGTCTTCGGCCATCCGCTTTGTCAGCGTCGTCACGAGGGTGCGTTCGTCGCGTTCGATTCGCTCCTCGATGCGAGCCATCAGGTCGTCGACCTGTCCGGTGGCGTCTTCGACCGTCACCTTCGGGTCCACGAGATGCGTCGGGCGGACAATCTGTTCCGCGATCTGGTCGGACTGCTCGCGTTCGTAGTCGCCGGGGGTGGCGCTGACGAACAGTTTCTTGTCCGTCTTCTCTTGGAACTCCTCGAACGTCAGCGGGCGGTTGTCGTACGCCGTCGGGAGGCGAAAGCCGTTCTCGACGAGCGAGTCTTTCCGCGATTTGTCGCCCGCGAACTGGCCCTTTATCTGCGGGAGCGTCTGGTGGGACTCGTCGACGACGGTGAGAAAGTCGTCGGGGAAGTAATCGAGAAGCGTGTACGGCGGGTCGCCCGCGTCGCGGTCGGACATGTGGACCGAGTAGTTCTCGATGCCCGAACAGTAGCCCGTCTCTCGGAGCATCTCGATATCGAACGTCGTCCGTTCCTCGATGCGTTGGGCGGCGACGAGGTCACCCTGTCTCTCGAAGTAGCGGACGCGTTCCTCTTTCAGTTGCTCTATCTCGTCTATCGCCGTCTCCAAGAGGTCCTCGGGGATGGAGTAGTGCTCCGCCGGGTGGACGAGCACCGCGGGTTCCTTCGACACCACCTCGCCCTGCAGGGGGTCGAGTTTCGTCATGCGGTCTATCTCGTCGCCCCAAAACTCGATGCGGACGGCGTAGCGACCGTACATCGGGAACACCTCGACGGTGTCGCCGCGGACGCGGAACGTCCCTTGGTGGAAGTCCACGTCGTTTCGCTCGTAGTTCAGATCGACGAGTCGGCCCAACAGTTCGTCTCTGTCTATCCGGTCGCCGACCTCCAGACGGAGGGACATGTCGGTGTAGTTCGACGGGTCGCCGAGACCGTAGATGGCCGAGACGGAGGCGACGACGATGACGTCGTCGCGGGTGAGGAGCGAACGCGTCGCCGAGTGCCGCAGTCGGTCTATCTCCTCGTTTATCGACATGTCCTTGTCGATGTAGGTGTCCGTCTGCTCCATATACGCCTCGGGCTGGTAGTAGTCGTAGTAAGAGACGAAGTACTCCACCGCGTTGTCGGGAAACAGGTTCCGGAACTCCTCGTACAACTGGGCGGCGAGCGTCTTGTTGTGGGCGATGACGAGCGTCGGTTTCTGAATCTCCTCTATCAGCCACGAGACGGTGTTGGTCTTTCCGGACCCGGTGACGCCGAGGAGCGTCTGGGTGTCCATCCCCTCGTCGTAGCCGCGGGCGAGTTTCTCTATGGCCTCCGGTTGGTCACCGGCGGGGTCGAACGGGGCGTCCACGCGGAAGTCGCGGTCCGCCGCCGGGCGGTCTGGAGAGAGCGGTCCCTGCTCCGAACCGGACGTGTCGCTCATTGGTTACGGTTGGTGTTCGACGTACTTGAGGGGGACGGTCAGCGCGGTTTCGACGGCCGCGAGACACCGTTCGACGACGCCTCCGAACCGGTCCAAACGTCCGCGGGGGAGCCGTCTCAGATGGCCGCAAACGCGGCCACCGGGGGAACTGTTTTGCGACGAGAACGGAAACGACGGCGCATGGCACACGAAGAACTGAAAGCCGCGAGCGACGACCTGCGGGCGGCCGCCGAGGACGCGTCGGGCGAACTCCAATCGCGCATCTACGACCAGTCGAACCAGTTGGCCGACCTCGCCGCCGCCGACCGCGGCCCGGACCACGGGCGACTCGCCCGACACATGAACGCACTCACCGAGATAGCCGACGCGGCGGACGGAACGGTCAGAGAGCGCGTCGAGTCGGCCTACGACCACGTCGAGGAGTACCGAAGCGGCGTCTCGGGCGTCTGACGGCCGTCTGACGGCGTTCTCGCTTCGAACCCCTTCGTTTCGGGTGGAGTTTGAGAACAGTCCCCACGTCGTGAACGAAGGGGCGAGCAAAGACGGGCGAGGCGGTGCGGAGACGGGAGCGGTCGAAGACACCGTCGCCGCACCGGGAGCGAACGAAGTGAGCGACCGGCCTTTTTCCCTCCAGGTTTTTGGAGAGGGTGCGCAGCACCCTCTCGAAAAAGGTGGAGGTCTAGCAGACGTTCTTCGGTTTCACGCCCATCGACTCCAACGTCTCGACGTAGTCGTCGTAGGCGACCTCGACGACGGCGTCCGCGGCACGGGAGGCGTTCGCCCAGTCGTCGTCCTCGTCGCACAGTTCGTCCAGCGTCGCCGCGACCCTGTCGCGGGCGTCCTCGATATCGCCGCGCAGGTCGCGGAACTCCGAGGCGGTGCGGGGGTCGGCGTCGCCGACGAAGAACCCGACCATCTGTTCGACGTGTTTCAGCGTGACGAGATAGCGCGCGAGGAGGCCGCCGAGTCGGGGTTTCGTGTCGGAGAACCCCGCGAGTTCGGCGTCCATCTCGGGGGCGTCGCCCGACTCGTGGTCGTCGGGTGCGACCGACGAGGCGTGGTCGCGGGCCGTCTCTGCGAGTTCTTCGAAGAGGGACGCCACGTCGTCGTCGTCCTCGTCTCCGACCCAGTCGTCGAGAACCGACGCGAGAGAGCGCGCGTCGTCCGCGGCGGCGGCGCGGACGGGGGCGGCGTCCATCTCTCCCCCGGTGAGGGCGTACAGCGCTTTCGAGGAACCGAGTCGGGAGAAAGGCGTCTCGTGGTCGTCGCGGAGTTCGGCGGCGAGGTCCTGACCGTTCATACGCCGCCCTACGGCGCATCGAGGTTTGTAACCATCGGCACGGGAAACGCGTGCGACGAGCGCCCGTCGTCGACGTCCGACTCGAATCGAGAGCACGACAGGTGCGGCGATGCGAAGGCGGGCGGCCGAGCCCGAACTATCGCTAACTCTTTCGGGGACCTACTGGTCCGAGACCGATTTGGGCCGAAAGCGCGTCCACCCCGTCCGGGGTCCCCGAGTTCCGACTCCGCCCGCTCGTTTAGATAGATAGTTACGCTGAGTGCCACTAGCTGTACATCCAGCTACAATCCCTATTCCCCGGGAGTCCTTTGGGAGGAACGAATGAGTCAGTCTACGCGACACGGTGACCACACGTACTCTCTCACTCCGGACCAACCGACCAGTATGGCCGTCGTCGAGACGGTTGCGGACGCCGAAGGAGTCGAACCGACGGAACTGCGCCCGCTGTATTCTGCTATCGACCCCGACGCGCTGGACTCGCTCTTCGAGGGGTCCGCGGACGAGGGACCGTCGTTCCTCGGGCAGGTTCAGTTCCAGTACCACGGGTACGAGGTCTGTATCGACGAGAGCGGTCGAGTGACGCTGTTCGACGCGTGAGCGGATCTTAGGACAAGAGTCGGAGAGAGCCGACGCTTCGGGTTGGTCACTGCCGAAATGAGAGAGGTTCTAGTACCGTCGAGCCGCGGCTTCGAGCGGCGTTACTCGTCGCCGGAGCCGGTTTCGACGGGCGCGCCGACGAGGTTCCCCCACTCGGTCCACGACCCGTCGTAGTTGACGGTGTTCTCGTAGCCGAGCAGTTCGTGGAGCGCGAACCACGCGATAGAGGAGCGCTCGCCGATGCGGCAGTACGCGACGGTGGTCTCGTCGCCGTCGATGCCCTGGTCACCGTACAGGTCGCGGAGTTCTTCCGGCGACTTGAACGTGCCGTCGTCGTTGACCGTCGCGGCCCACGAGATGTTGCTCGCACCGGGGATGTGACCGCCGCGCTGGGCCGTCTCCTGGAGTCCCGGGGGCGCGAGAATCTCGCCGCTGAACTCCTCGGGCGAACGGACGTCCACGAGGGGAAGACCCTTGTTCACCGCCTTCTCGACGTCGTCGCGGTACGCGCGGATACCCTCGAACGGACCCTTCGCCGTGTAGTCGACGGAGTCGAACTCCGGCGCCTCTTCGGAGAGGGGGTAGTCGTTCTCGACCCAGTAGTCGCGGCCGCCGTCGAGGAGTTTGACGTTCTCGTGGCCGTAGTACTTGAACTGCCAGTACGTGTAGGCGGCGAACCAGTTCGAGTTGTCGCCGTAGAGAACGACGGTCGAGTCCTCGGAGATGCCGTGAGAGCCGAGCAGTTCCTCGAAGTCGTCCTTCGAGAGGATGTCTCGGGTCGTCTGGTCCTGCAGTTGCGTCTCCCAGTTGAAGCCGATTGCGCCGGGGGCGTGACCCTCGTCGTAGGCTTCGGTGTCCACGTCAACCTCCACGAGTCGATACTCGGAGTCGTCGCTTTGGAACTCGTCGAGGTGCTCCTCGACCCAGTCCGCCGAGACGAGAACGTCTTTCGCGTAACCGTCGTCTGTCATACGTACACGCCTACGTACTCGATTGGCTTAATCCCCACAACCACGGCGTGTACTGCCCCCCATCGCACTAACAGGAAATTGTTGCCGGTTTACCCGTCGGCGGCGGCGGAGAGCCCGCACGGAACAGTCAGACAGAAGAACATGTCCCGATTTACCGGCAAGTAGTTCGACTTTCTCTGACAGCTGGCGATGGCGTCCCGAACGGGCGAACCTAAGGAATCACCGGAACAACGGGACGCCATGAGCGAGAACGTCGTCGTGTCAGCCGACTGGCTCGGCGAACGACTTGACGAGGTGCGGGTGATAGACGTGCGCGACGCGTGGGAGTTCGACGGCATCGGCCACATCCCCGGCGCGGTGAACGTGCCGTTCGACTCGTTTCGGAGTCCGGAGGGAGACGAGGGGATGCTCCCGGGCGTCGAGACGTGGGAGGAACTGCTGAGCGAGGCGGGCGTCGAGAGGGACGGCCACCTCGTCGCCTACGACGACACCCACGGCGTCTTCGCCGCGCGGTTTCTCGTCACCGCGGAACTGTACGGCCACCCGCCCGAACGCCTGCATCTGCTCGACGGCGACTACAGTTCGTGGAACCGCAGAGGCGAGACGACGAGCGACGAAACCGAGATAGAGGCGACGACGTACGCGACTCGGGAGCCCGAATCGACGCCGCTGGTCGGGTACGACTTCGTTTTCGATGCGCTCGACGACGGGGAGAGCGTCGTCGTGGACACGCGCGAGACGTGGGAGTACGAGGAGGGGCACCTCCCCGGAGCGGTCAACCTCGACTGGCGCGAACTCGTCGACGAGGAGACGCGGGGGCTGAAACCCCGGGAGGAACTGGAATCCATCCTCGCGTCCAACGGCGTCGAACGGGAGAGTCGGGTAGTGCTGTACTGCAACACCGCCCGGAGAATCAGTCACACGTACACCGTCCTTCGGTATCTGGGCTACGAGAACGTCGCGTTCTACGAGGGAAGCCTCACCGAGTGGGAGGAACGCGACGGCCCCCTCGTCGGCGCAGACGGGTGAGCGTCGTCACTCGGTGTCCGTCCGCGTCTCTTCGGGAGGAACGCCGCCGTCGGGTGGCGCGCTCTCGTCGCCCGGTTCGCGCCCGTCGGGCCCCGCTTTCTCCTCGACTGGAATCCCGTTCAGTTCCTCGGAGAGAAGCAGCGCGGACTCGACGACGAGTCCGACGACGAGAGGCCCGGCGACGATGCCGATGGGACCGAGAGTGAGCAACCCGCCGAAGAACCCGACGAAATAGAGGCTTCCGGGGATGTCCGCCGTCTCTTTGGCGAGGCGCGGGCGGATGAGAACGTCGGGAAGCCACCCGATGACGAACCCGCCCGCAAAGAAGACGAGGATGGCGTGGACCACCTGGCCGACGGCGAGGTGGTACGCCGCCAGACCCGCCAGCAGGATGCTCGGGCCGAGGATGGGGACGAACTGGAGGACGGCGGCGACGACGGAGAGCGTCACGGCGTACTGGTAGCCGAGCAGGTAGAACACCGGGAACGCGAGGACGAACGTGCCGGCGGCGGTGGCCGCCTGCAGGACGTAAATCGCCAAGAGCGTCTCGCGCGCGCGGTCGTTGAGCGCCTCGGCCACGCCGCGGTACGACGGCGGGACGACGGCCAACACCGCGGTTCGCGCCTCCTCCTCGTAGTAGAGAAGCGAGAACACGAGGAGCGTAAACAGCGTCGCCTTCAACAGGAGGACGGGCGCGGCGGCGGCGGACTGCCGTCCGATTCGTCGAAGCCACGTCGAGGCGAACGTCGTCACCTGTTGGAGCGTCGCCTCGTAGACGAACCCGAACAGTTCGACGTGGATGACGTCGGGGACGAGTTCGAAAAGTTCCAAGACGGTGTCGAGGCGAACGACCGCGGCGACGACTAACGGAGAGAGGACGACGACGGTGGCGAGGAAAGCGAGCGTCGTCGCCGCCACACTCGCCCACCGTCGCGAGAGTCCGTGGCCGACGAGTCGCCGTCTGACCGGCAAGAGGAGGTACGCGACGGTGACGGCGAAGAAGACGGTACCGACGACTTCCCAGAGGAGAACGCCCGCGACGACCGCGAGAAGGACGAACAAACCGCCCAACGCGTAGCGACGGTTCAGAGCCACGGCGACAGATTAGCGAGGAGGAACAAAACAGTTCCCCAACAGATTCCCTCGACGACGAACCGTCGAGAGGTCAGGGGTATTAAATACCACTCAGTACAACTACCGGGTAATGAAACGACGGACTTTCCTCCGGGCGGCGGGCGTCGGCGGCGTCGCGGGACTCGCCGGATGTTCGGGCGACGGCGGCGGCACGGGCGGGACGGAGACGACGACTGGCGGAACCGAACCCGCCGAGACGACCGGAACGACGACGGGCGAGGCGGGCGGCGGGGAGTCGGACCTCGTCGTCGCGACGTACGGCGCGTTCGTGGACGCGCCGAGTTCGAGTCCGGGCGCGTGGTTGAAAGAGAGGTTCGAGTCCGAGACGGACGCGACGATACGCTACGAGACGCCGGAGTCGGGCGTCAACCACTACATCGAACGCGCGATGCGCGGCGCGGACATCGAGGCGGACCTGTACGTCGGCCTCGACGTGAACATGCTCATCCGCTTGGACGAGAAACTGGACGGACCGCTGTTTACCGCCGCCGACGGACTCGACAGGCGCGGCGACGTAAAGGAGTCTCTGGAGTTCGACCCGCAGGGACGCGCCGTCCCGTACGACACCGGCTACATCTCTCTCGTCTACGACGAGACGCAGGGCGAAGACGGCGACTTCGTCGCGCCGGAGACGTTCGACGGCCTCCTGCGCGAGGAGTTCTCGGGCGACCTGTTGACGCAGAACCCCACGTCGAGTGCGACGGGGCAGGCCTTTCTGCTCCACACGGTGAAAGCGAAAGGCGAGGACGGCTACCTCGACTACTGGAACGAGTTGAAGCAAAACGACGTGCGCGTCGTCGGCGACTGGGAGTCGTCGTACGCCGCCTACTCGAACGGCGAAGCGCCGATGGTCGTCTCCTACTCGACTGACCAGGTGTACGCCGAAGAGTCCGGCGAGGACTTGTCGAAACACCAAGTTCGGTTCCTGAACGACCAAGGCTACGCCAACCCCGAGGGGATGGCGCTTTTCGACGGCACGGACCGTTCCGAACTCGCACGCAGGTTCATGGACTTCGTGCTTCGGCCGGAGGTCCAATCGGAAATCGCCGTGCGGAACGTGCAGTTCCCCGCGACGACCACCGCCGAACTACCCGAGGAGTTCGCGCAGTACGCCAAGGAACCGCCCGAGGCGGTCACCTTTTCGTACGACCGACTGAAAGGGAATCTCAGTGAGTGGACGGACGCCTGGGCCCGACAGTTCGCCAGCAAGTGAGGCGGGGCCTCTCGGCGCGATCGGTCGCTGGGCCGAGAGACGCGCACTCGCCCTCGTAGCGGCCGCCACGGCGTTCACCCTCGTCGTCGTCTTCTACTACCCGGTCGCGACGGTGTTCGCGGATGCCGTCCTCGTCGGGGGCCGACTTTCGGCGGACCCCCTGCTCGAAATCCTCACCTCGGAGTTTTACCTGCGCGATATCATCTGGTTCACCGCCTATCAGGCGTTTCTCTCCACCGTCGCCTCCGTCGCACTCGGTCTTCCGGGCGCGTGGATACTCTCGCGCTTCTCCTTTCGCGGCCGGGAGACGCTCCGGTCCCTGACCATCCTCCCGTTCGTCATGCCATCGATAATGGTCGCCATCGGCTTCGTGGCGACGTTCGGGCAGAACGGGACGCTCAACGGCTTTCTCGGACTCCTCGGGCTCCCGCAACTGAGCCTGCTGTACACGCTCCCCGCCGTCGTCGTCGCACACGCCTTCTACAACGCCCCCCTCGTCACCCGCGTCGTCACGTCGGCGTGGGAGAGCGTGGACGCCTCCGCCGTCGAGACGGCGCGCAGTCTCGGCGCGTCGCCCGCGCGGGCGTTCTACGACGTGGTCCTCCCGCAGTTGCTCCCGGCGGTGGCGGTGGGGGCGACGCTCACGTTCATCTTCACCTTCGCCTCGTTTCCCATCGTCCTCGCTCTCGGCGGGTTCCAACTCGCCACCGTGGAAGTGTTCATCTACTCGCAGGTGCAGAATCTGGAGTACGGACGTGCGGCGTCGCTCGCGGTGATAGAGACGGCGCTCTCTCTCGGTCTGACGTACGCCTACCTCCGGTACGAAGGGAGACAGCGCGGGGCCGGACGGGGCGCGCGCCCCCTTCCGCGCCGACGCCTCCTCCCTTCGAGCCGGTCGCTTCGGGAGGTTCTCACCCGCGTCGGCGTCGGGGCGTACGCAGTCGTCGTCCTCGCCGTGTTTCTCGTTCCCATCGCGTCGATGGTGTACGGAAGCGTCACCGGCCCGCAGGGCGGGGTGACGCTCGACCACTACCTGTTCTTGCTCGAACGCCAGCAGACGGGGGCGTCGTTTCAGGTGCGGCCGCTTCCGGCCGTCCGCAACTCGCTTCTGTTCGGCGTCGCCACCCTCGCCGTCGCCCTCCCGATGGGCGTCGCGATGGCCGTGTTGACGACGCGGACGTTCCGCGGCCGGAAAGTCGTCGACGCTCTCGCGATGGCACCGCTTGCGGTGTCGGGCATCGTCGTCGGACTCGGACTGCTCCGCGGACTCGTCTTCGGCGTGGAGGCGTTCGGAACCCGCCTGCGGGTGACGGGCGCGGCGGCCATCGTCGCCGCCCACGCCGTCGGCGCGTACCCGTTCGTGACGCGAACCGTCGCGCCCCTGTTGGGCAATCTCGACTCGCGACTCGTCGAATCCGCGCGCAGTCTCGGCGCGACGCGACTCCGCGCCCTCCTCGATATCGAACTTCCGCTCGTCGCCGCGGGCGTCGTCGCGGGCGCGGCGTTCGCCTTCGCCATCAGCATCGGCGAGTTCGACTCGACCGTCATCCTCGCGGAAGGCGCTACGAGTTACACGATGCCCGTCGCCGTCGAGCGATATCTCGGGCGGCGACTCGGCCCGGCGACGGCGATGGGCTGTCTCCTCCTGTTGGTGACGAGCGTCAGTTTCGTCGTGATAGAGCGGTTCGGCGGGCGGTACGGCGGCGGAGGTGGACTGTAGATGAGACTCGAACTCGACGACGTGGAGATGGTGTACGGCGGGACGACTGCGCTCTCGGACGTGAACCTCGATATCGAGGACGGGGAGTTTTTCACCCTCGTCGGCCCCTCGGGGTGCGGAAAGACGACGACGCTCCGCCTCGTCGCGGGCTTCGAATCCCCGACGGCGGGGTCGATTCAGTTCGACGGGCGGGAGATGCGCGGCGTGCCCCCCGAGGCGCGCGGCGTCGGCGTCGTCTTCCAGAACTACGCGCTCTTTCCGCACATGACCGTCGGCGAGAACGTCGCCTACGGCCTCCGATTTTCCGACCCTCCGGGCGGCGTCTCCCACGACGAACGCGTCGCGGAGTTGCTGGAGTTGGTCGGCCTCCCGGACGCGGCCGACAGAGACCCGACCGAGTTGTCGGGCGGCCAACAGCAGCGAATCGCCCTCGCGCGGGCACTCGCGCCGGGGCCCGACCTTCTCCTCTTGGACGAACCGATGAGCGCACTCGACGCGCGCCTGCGGGAACGACTGCGGGTGACGGTAAAGGAGATACAGTCCGAGTTGGATATCACGACGCTGTACGTCACGCACGACCAAGAGGAGGCGTTAGCCGTCTCGGACCGCATCGCGGTGATGAGCGACGGCCGAGTCGAACAGGTGGGGACGCCCCGGGAGGTGTACCGGAGTCCGGAGACGCGGTTCGTCGCGGAGTTCGTCGGCGACAACAACGTCTTCGTCGGGCGGGCGGTGGGAGCCAACTCTCCACACGAAACAAAGGGGGTCGGGGACGAATCGGCCGACGGGGCCTCCGGGTCCGCGGTTCGCGTCGCAGTCGGAAAACAGACGTATCTCGTCGGGACCGACCGAGACGTCGAGACCGGTGACCGGGTGACGTTCTGCGTCCGACCCGAACGGATGCGCGTCGTCGCGGGCGGGACGGGCGGACCGTCGGCGGACCGAAGCGCGGTGTCGGAGACGGGGGCGGCCGACGGCGGCGAGACGGACCCCCCGGCGTCGAGAGCGGTGACGGCGGCGAACCGACTGACGGGACGAGTGGCGGACGCGGAGTTTCTCGGCGAGACGACGCGCGTCCGCGTCGACTGCGACGGACACCGGATAACGCTCCGGACGACGGACCCACTGGACGGCGCGGTAGAAATCGGGTTCGACGCGGCGGACGCTCACGTCGTCGAAGTCGAAGCGCGACGTCGGGAGTGAACGCGAGAGCGACTCAGGGCGCGACGCCGACGGTCAGAAGCGTCCCGTACGTCCGATACCGCTCGACCATCGCTTGGCGGGACTCCCAGTTCTCGGTCGGGAACTCCGATTCGGGCGGTATCTCTATCTCCCTGTCGGCGATGTTGTCCTGTTCTGCGACGTGGAGGCCCGCGTCGCGGAACGCCGCGCGGTAGTCGGCGGCGGACCACCGGGTCATATTGACCGCGATGCGCTCTTGCCACTCGTGGGAGTGGACGTTCTCCTCGTAGTAGTTCACAGCGCAGAAGAACGTGCCGCCGGGGCGGAGCACTCTGCGGATTTCTTCGAGGGTGTGGTCGGGGTCCGACGCGTAGTAGAACGCCTCCATGCTCCAGACGTGGTCGATGCTGTCGTCGGCGAACGGGAGTTCGTCGAAGTCGCCGACGAGAAACCCCACGTCGGCGCCGTCGTCGGTGTACGACCGGGCGTTCTGCGCCATCTCGGGCGACCCGTCGAGGCCGTAGACGCGCCCGGCGCCTTTCGTCTCGCGGAGGGCGCGTCCGGCGTACCCGCTTCCGCATCCCAAATCGAGGACGACGTCGCCCTCCTCTACGGGGACGCGCGCGAGAACGTGCTTTGCGGTGTGCCAGTGGCGGTCCTCCATCCCTCTGTCGCGGCCGTCGGCCGCCCAGGCGTCGAACTCGTCTCGAACGCTCATACCGGTCGGACGACCTACCACGACTAAATCACCCGGGTTCCGTCCGAGGACGCGACGCGTTCTTTATCAGTCGGGGTCCCAACAGGCGGAGTATGGGTAGAGGACGCCGGTACGCCGTCTCGGACACGGCCCAACAGATAGTCGGCGGGTTCCTCCTGGCGGGGCCGTTCGTCGTGACCGAGGAGGTGTGGAGCCTCGCCCGCGCGATGTCGGGGGTGCAGGCGGCGTTGACCGTGGTCATCGTGTTCTCCGTCGGATACGGAACGCTGTACAAAGCCGACGACGGCAGAGACCCGGACAGAGAAGACGACGTGGCCGGGATTCCCGTCCGGTTCATCTCTCTCATCCTCGTCTCGTATCTCTCGGTGTTTCTCCTCGCCGTCTCGTTCAACGCGCCCGGGACGTTCCTCGGTGATCTGGTGAGCGAGGGGTCGTACGCCGCACTCGGCGTCTCCTTGGAGTGGGACGTCATCTCGGTGACGCTGAAGGCCGTAAGCATCGGGTCGGTGTTCAGCGTCATCGGCGCCGCGACGGCGGACACGCTGTTTTGATCCGCGCGAGCGATTCGGCGAAAATCGAACAGGGGAGCGTCGGACGCCGCCGATTCCGCCACCCGCATAATTAAGTTCGCTCGCTTGCAGGCTTGCGTATGGATTACACCCTCGCCATCGAGAACACGCCGGAGACAGTTCCGGGCGGGACGGGCATTCTGCTCTTACATCCGAGCATCGGCGAAACCGACCGCATCGACACGGACTTTCTGAAGACCGACACGGACCACTTTCTCGTCGTCTCGACGCGAACCACGGCCCGAGAAGTCGAGCAGAAACTCGAACACTACGACGTAGACGAGTCCCGCGCCGTCATCCTCGACACTCTCTCCGTCGAACGGGGATACTCCCGACGCGGCAGCGACAACGTCCACTACGTCTCCTCGCCCGACGACTTGGACGGCATCGTCACGCAGACGCGCCGATTCCTCGAATCCCACGAGGGCAGAGTGCGCGTGAGCGTCGATTCCGTCACCGAGATGGCGTACTACGCCGACGTCGACAGGGCGTTGCAGGCGACGGAGGAACTCCTCGAACTCCTCGGCGAACACGACGCGGTCGGCCTGTTCCACCTCTCGAACGAGGTACACGGAGAGGAGACCCTCCAACGGTTCCGCGACCTGTTCGACGGCGTCATCGAACTCGACGTCGACGGGACCGTCTCGGGTCACTTCTGAACCGGCCGCGGCGGAACCGGCCGCCGTGAGTCGATTCGGCAGCGAGACGCGCTACTCCTCGGCTTCCGACCGGCCGCCGAGTTGCTCGAACGTCTTTTTCGCCCACCGAACCCCGTAGGACGCGCCGTACTCGACGTACGCCTGCGTGTCGAGTGCCGCGAACGGCGCGGGCAACTCCCGACCGTGTTTGACGGCCGAGCACGCGAACTCCGTCGCGTCCGCAAACGAGGTCTGTCCGCGCGCGACGGCCGTCGGGAGGTTCGTGAGTCTCCCCTGCAGTCGCGCCCCGGCGTCCGTCCACGCGTCGTACAGACGGGGATGGGTGCCGTCCCACGACTCGAACGTCGGCCGCGTCTGGAGCCCGACCCATGCCTCGTAGAGAGCGGTCGCTATCTGGTAGACGTCGTTCGGCGGCAGAGGGACGGCGTCGTCGAGTTCGCGGTACTGGTCGCCGAAAAAGGGAAGGAACTGTTCGGGCGCGCCCGTCCCGATCTGGACGAACGCCTCAGCCAACAGGAAATCGAGGAACTCCTCGGGCGTCCCCTCCGCGCGGGCCTTCGCGAACACCGTCGGCGGGACGGTCTGTCGGGTCCAGACGACCGTTCCGTCGCCCGGCATGCCGATGGTGAAGTCGCGTCCGGCGTAGCGAACGAGCAGTTGCGGAGCGTCGTCGGGGAGCCACTCTGCGGGGTACGTCGCCGGGTCGAGAGACTCCGCTAGCAGGCCGAGGTCCTCCGCCGCGGCGGGCGGTATCGTCTCGAAGTCCGCCGCCACGTCGAGGACGAGGCTGTCTGGGGCGTGTTCGTCTCGGACCGCGGCGACATCGTCGGGGAGTTCGCGCGTCTCGAACATTTCGTTCGGTGTACGGGTTCGAGGCCCTTCAGCCGAACGCGATGAACGCGATGAGCGTGATGGACAGAACGGCCGAGATGCCGACGGTTCCGAGGACGAGTTTCGTCGCCTGACTCATGGTATCACCCATTTCGCCGGTGCGCTTAAAGCCTTCAGTATCGGGTGAGCGCGCCGGAATCGCGACGGCGCGGAGCGGAGACGGTCCAAAGCACCGGCTGACGGAACGAGACTGGGAAAATCGGCGGTTTCGGCGTTTCGTCGTCTCCCAGGGCGGCGACGTCGCCGTCTCCGAGGGCCGCGGCTAGTCGTCGTCTTCGCGGTCGTCCCACGAGTCGGGGACTTCGATGACGTACCGACCGTCCTCGCGAAGCGAGATGATGTACTCGGTGCGGTCGTACAGTTCCATCAGGTTCAACTCGTACTCCCCGGGTGCGACGATTTTGATGCTCTCGAACTGGCTGTTGAGTTCCTCGCGGAGGTCGTCGAGAGCGGGTCGCTCGTCGCTCTCCGGTTCGATGACGGTCCCGTCTGCGTCCGTGGGCGGACCGTCCGCGTCCTCGACGGCCGCGCGGTCCGCCGCCGCCGCTATCTCGTCGGGCGAGACGACGGCGCTTCGAGCGCTCGCCTGCGCGGAGTCCTCACGGTCGGGGTCGACTTCGACTTCGGCTTCGGATTCGACGTTTGCGGGCGGGTTCTTGGGTTCCTGCTGGCTCTTGGGTTCCTGCTGGCTCTCCGGCGCTTGCGGAGTTTCGGTCGAGTCGTCGTCCTCGGCCGAGTCGGTGCCCCGAGAACTCACCCAGTCTCGAACCGACTTGCCCGCGCGGTTCGCTCGGCCCGAGAGACCGCCCTCTCGTTCCGTCGCGTCCTCCGCCGCGTCGGGTCGGGTCGGTTTCTCTGGAGTGTCCGATGCGGGTCGGTCGTCGCCTTCCGCGCCCGCGGCGCGTTCGGCGGTCCGAGCCCACGTCGGCGACTTCGACGCGTTCGACGGGTCTGATCCGGTGGAAGGGGACGCGTCGGAGGCGGCGTCTCCGGGGTCGGTTTCTGTCGGTCGCGAGTCGGACGAGGCGGTGTCCGAATCCGGGTCTCCGGCGGACTCGGTCGGTGTCGAAGTCGAACTCGGCGGGGAACGGTCCGTCCCCTCGCTTCGCGTCGAGGACGCCGCACCGGCGGTTGACCCCGCGCTGGACGGGCGGAACTGGAACTTGTTTCCGCCGCAGTCGGGGCACCCCGAGAGCATCTCCTTCGAGCCGTCGGGGAACACCTTACCGCAGTTCGTGCATTGGTGGGGCATCTGTGTGGTCGGTGAGTGTGTGAGTGGTGGCCGGTCTATCGCTCTGCGTGGCCCGAATTCGCGCGGCGGACACCGGCCGTGGGTCGCCGCAAAGCGGGCTCTCCGTGTCGTTCGCGCGCCGGTCAGCGTCGGGAGACGAGTGCGCTGATGAGGTTTTCGTCCTTGTGGAGCGTCTCTATCTGGTTCGCCGGACCGATGACGGTGAGCTTCTTCGTCTCCTCGGAGCCCATCAGTCGCCCGAGGAACCCTTGGCTCCCCGCCTTCGACTGGGGATACGTCTCTATCTCGATACCGTTGAACTCGTCGGGGCTGATTTCGGTCATCGTCACCTCGATGAGTTTCGACTCCTCGTCCGGCGACAGACCCTCTTCGAGGATGACTATGTTGCCGTCGCGGACGCCGTCGAGGATGAGCCTGATCTTCTCCATACTCGCCAAGCCCTCCATTCGGGCACCGCTTATCAGGTCGATTTGAACGCCGTCCGTGTTTCCGGGTGTGACTTCAGGCATGATACTCACCCGAAGTACTCCGCTATCTTGTCGTAGACTTCGTCCATGTTGTTTCCTTCCAACGCAGAGAGGGGAACGGTTTCGTGTTGCGGAAACGCGTTCGAGATGCGCTGGACGTTCGAGTCGTCGAGGTCGGTTTTGTTCGCGAAGATGAGCACCGGAAGGTCCTGACTCTCGATGATGCCGATGAGCATCGTGTTCACCTGCGTGAACGGGTCCTCCGTGCTGTCGAGGACGTAGATGACGCCGTCGACGTCCTCTCGCAGCCAGTGCATGGCCTCGGCGACGCCCTCGGTCGCCTCGCGGGAGCGACGAACCGCGTCGTCTTTCTCCATGTCGTGGTCGAGGAACTCCTTGTAGTCCACCTTCGTGGTGACGCCCGGCGTGTCGACGATATCTATCGTGACCTTCTTGCCGTTGCGCTCGATTTCCACGTTCTCCTTTCGACGCGCGCGGCGCGTCTCGTGGGGGATGTGGCTCTCGGGCCCGACGGCGTCGCCGGTCCAGTCGCGTGCGATACGGTTCGCGAGGGTCGTTTTTCCGGCGTTCGGCGGTCCGTAAATGCCAATCCGTCTCGGCTCCGTGTCCGAGAACATCCGGTCGACGACCCGTGAGATGCTGTCTCTTAATTCTGTGAGCAGACCCATCCTAGCCTCCCGCACCTCCCGACTCCGTCGTGGAGGGGCGTATGGAGGTACCACATTTCCGGGCCCACTTAAGCACTACGTCAGACGGCGATCATTTTCACGCCACATTTATCCGAATTGAAATAGGTTTAATCCCCTCTTAGGACCGTCTACGCTCCGGTTCAGGCGGGCCGCGCCCTCGACGTCGCCCGATCGATCAGACTGCTGTCGGTGCCGGCGGACCCCACCCGAATCGACGTCGCTGGCGTGGTCGCGGAACCGGCGACCCCCCGCCGATGCCTCAGTTTCGGGTGGACGTCCGGCGACGAAACGGCACCGGACCGGACCCGGGTCGAAGAGAGAACTCAGGTCGGATGATAGTCATCGCGCGCACGCGAGACGAGCACGCGAGACGAACCACGCGTCGAGGCTCGCGAGGAACACACTCGAAGTCGAACCGGGGACGCCCGGCCCGAAGCACGGATCGGTTCGAGTCGAGGCGAGAGAGAGGCAACGAGAGTCGTCGGCCGATAGTCGTCTCGGGGAGACGGTCGATGGACACACCCCCACCCCTTCGTTTCGGGTGGAACTCGCCGAGAGGGTGGGGGTGGTTCGCGGCGACCGCCGCGATCCTAGTTAATACAAACAACAACCACAACAATATTATCTCCCTTTTCTGTTCTACGGGTCTTGTTTTATCTGGTTAGTCATAAAACCCTCGCTTCGAAGAGGGCGGTTTTACCCCCTCCCCCTGTTCGTAGCGTTCCACCCGAAACGAAGGGGTGTGGGGGTTACCCCCTCTGCTTCGTGTGGAACTCCTCCACCGACTCGTCGCACAATGACAAGAGAGAACACACCACATACTATGCGAGAGAACGCCGGTTTGAGCGGGCATAGTGACCGATTGTCGAAACCTACTCGACATCTGGCGGCGGCGTTCCACACGAAATAGAGGGGTGTTGGCGTTCGGAAACGTCTCTCGGTTCGAACGTACGTCTCTCCAGAGATTATAATCCGGATACAAAGGATCCGAAATTAAAATCCGAGTAGAGACGCGTGAGGGAGTCGAGTCGTGTGGACTCGAAACGATGCCCCTCCGGAGATATAATCGGAAAGAAAGGGGAACGACTTCGACTCGGTTCGATCCGAAGAGAGGGAACTGGAGGTCGCACCGAACGTGACGGAATCCGCTGATTTCCGGCTTACTTACCGTCCGACGCTTCTCGGCATTCCGAGGAACGGGCCGTTCACGCCGGCCTCACGTACAGCAGATATCACATATCCGCCCGGCCGAGAGTTCAACGTTGGTGGCGATAGACAATTTTTTGTACCACCTGTTCGTCTGGTTCGTCTGCATCATCTGGACGCGCCGCCTTCGGTGTGATGGCGGAATATCGGTGTACGACACCGTCTTCCGCCGACTATGCGCCGTCTGCGGCCCGTTTTCCAGTCGAAATCAAGGGGTTATACACGTATGGACGAAGACACTCCGCGCGACGGGGACGAACGCGAAGACGATCGTGAGCGCGGTGAACAGGCGGCACCGGACGGCGAGGAGGCGTCCCCGACACCCGACGCGGACGACGACACCGTCACCGCCGAGGATATCGACATCCGCGAGAGCATCGGTCCGAACGGGTCGCCCGAGGAGACGGCCGACGACGTGACGGACGTGAGCCTCGACGAAGTCGTCCTCGACGACGACGACGGCGACAGTCGCGGCCTGTTCGACGACCTACTCTCGGGAGAACCCATCTTCGAGAACAAGGAGGTACTCAGACCGTCGTACACCCCGCACGAACTCCCCCACCGAACAGAGCAGATAAACCAGATGGCGACGATTCTCGTCTCCGCTCTCCGAGGCGAGACGCCGTCGAACATCCTCATCTACGGGAAGACCGGAACCGGCAAGACGGCGAGTGCGAAGTTCGTCAGCCAGGAACTGGAGTCGACCTCTCAGAAGTACGATGTCCCCTGCGAAGTCGAGTACATAAACTGCGAGGTGACCGACACGCAGTACCGCGTGCTCGCGCAACTCGCGAACAAGTTCATCGAGAAGAACGAGGCGTACATCGAACGCGAACTCGACCGCCTCCGCGACTTGCGGGCGCGCGCCGCCGAGTCGGTGAACGAACTGACGGACACCGAGTTCGACTCCGTCGCCGCCGTCGAACAGCAGATAACCGAACTCGAAGCGGACTTCGAGGAGATGGAAGCGGTCCCCATGACGGGGTGGCCCACGGACCGGGTGTACACGACGTTCTTCGACGCGGTAGACTACAACGAACGCGTCGTCGTCATCATGCTCGACGAGATAGACAAACTCGTCGAGAAGTCCGGCGACGACACGCTGTACAACCTCTCGCGGATGAACTCGGAACTCGACAACTCTCGCATCTCCATCATGGGTATCTCGAACGACCTGAAGTTCACAGACTTCCTCGACCCTCGCGTCAAATCCTCGCTCGGCGAGGAGGAGATCGTGTTCCCGCCGTACGACGCGAACCAACTCCGCGACATCCTCCAGCACCGTTCCGACGTGGCGTTCAAAGGCGGCGCACTCACCGACGACGTCATCCCCCTCTGTGCGGCGTTCGCCGCGCAGGAACACGGCGACGCGCGGCGCGCACTCGACCTCCTCCGGACGGCGGGCGAACTCGCGGAACGCGGGCAGTCCGATACGGTGGAGGAGGCGCACGTCCGCCAGGCCCAAGACAAGATAGAACTCGACCGCGTCGTCGAAGTCGTCCGGACGCTTCCGACTCAATCGAAGATAGTGCTGTTTTCGACCATCCTCTTGGAGAAAAACGGCGTCCACAACATCAACACCGGCGAGGTGTTCAACATCTACAAGCGCCTCTGCGAGGAGATAGACGCCGACGTGCTCACCCAACGCCGCGTCACCGACCTCATCTCGGAACTCGACATGCTCGGCATCGTCAACGCCGTCGTCGTCTCGAAGGGGCGGTACGGTCGCACGAAGGAGATATCGCTGTCCGTTCCGATCGACGAAACCGAGGCGGTCCTGCTCTCGGACTCCCGTCTCGGCGACATCGAGAACGCACAACCGTTCGTCCAAGCCAGGTTCGACAACTGAGCGTCAGCCCGACGCGTTCGCGACATTCGGGCTCTGTAGGGTCTTTTCGGCCACCGTTTCGCGGTCGGACTCGAACTCAGGGGGGCCAGCGTATCCGAGCACCGATTCACCGACGGACGGAGCATCTCCCGCCGGGACGGAGACGAACAGTCCGGTGAGTTTCAGTCGAACGTAGCCGAGGTAGGGGATGCGGAAGCGAGCGACCCCCTCTACCCACTCTCGCTTGACGGGTTCTGCGATACCGCTCGCTTGGTCGTACTGAGAGTTGGCGTCGCCCTTCGTGACGAACCCGGCGTGCGGTGCGGGGCAGTTCGACAGTTCCGCGCACCCGTCCGCGTTCACGTACTCGGGATTCGCCTCGTCGTACCAGTTTTCGCCCTCCTCGACCCAGAAGTGAGCGCGGTGGATTATCGGCGACCCGAACCGGGAGGGTGGGTCGTAGACGACGACGGACCCGTGTCCGCCGAGCGTCCGGTACCCCCTCTCCTCGCCGACGTCGGCGGTCACGACGCCGGTCTCCTCGAAGTCGTACTCCGGGCTGAACCGTTCGGGAGCGCTGATGACGACGAGGTCACCGCGTTCCATGTGTGGTTCCATGCTCCCGCTCTCGACGGCCACCATCGGCGGCCAGACGCCGCTTACGAGATAGAGGAGTAGTCCGATGGCGACGACGATGGATACGCTGACGAACGCCTCTCGGACGAAGGCGAGTACGCCCGTCTCCGCCGTTCGAAGACGCGTGACGAAGTCGTCGGAGTCGCCCTCGTCGTCCGCCGGTCCGGGGGAGGGTCGCGACGCCTCGGCGTCACTGCGCGACTCTCCCTCGTCTTGAGTCATCGCTCTCGGGTTCGCCGTCACCGGGTTTCAACTTTCTGGGGCGGCCCTCGCGCCGAGCGAGACGGCCCGTTCGACGTTTCAATACGCTTTTCTTTCGCCTCCGCGTTCGACGGGTGTGCCTCTGGAGACGCCGTCGCGCATCGTCCAAGAACTCGCTCGCCACGGCTACAACGCAGAGAGAGAGGCTGTGACGCTCATCGCCGGGGCCGCGAACCCCTCGTCAGCGCTGGTGCGTGCGGTGGAACACGCCGAAGACGACGCGTTCCGCATCACCGCCGCGGACGTCAGGGCGGTTCTGGACGCCGACCGTGCGGCGGACGCTCCGACGACGCCGTCGCCGACCGAGACATCCTCGGACGGCGGAACGGCCACCCCCGACCCCCCGATTTCGACTGCAAAACCGACCGAAGACGGCGCATCGAAACAGATACGATCTCCAGGCGAAACGACGGGAGACGGAGGCGGACGGGACGTGACTCGCTCGCCGAAACCGGTCGATATCGCGGGCGACATCACGGGACAGAGCACCGGAACCGGCGAGTACGCCGACTTCGTGAAGGTGTTCAAAGACCGGTACGAACGGCTGTCCTCGCATCTCCGCGGGCGGGTGAACCACCGGCCCGCCGAGGCGATTCAGCGGATGTCCGGCGGGAGCGACACCGCGATGGTCGGACTCGTCAACGACATCCGTTCGACGGCGAGCGGACACTGGCTCGTCGAACTGGAGGACACGACGGGGACGTTTCCGTGTCTCGTGATGAAGGACCGCGACTTCGCGTCGGCGGTGGACGAACTCCTCATGGACGAGTGCATCGCCGTGGAGGGAACCCTCGCGGACGACTCGGGCATCATGTTCGTCGATTCGATATACTTCCCGGACGTTCCGCGGACGCACGAACCCAACACCGCGGACCGACACGTGCAGGCGGCGCTGATATCCGACGTCCACGTCGGCAGCCAGGAGTTCATGGCCGACGCGTGGAACAACTTCACGGACTGGCTCCACACCGAGGAGGCCCACGCCGTCGAGTACCTCCTCGTCGCGGGCGACATGGTCGAAGGCGTCGGCGTCTATCCGAACCAAGACGAGGAACTCGACATCATCGACATCTACGAGCAGTACGAGCGATTCTCGGAGTATCTCAAACAGGTCCCCGGCGACGTGGAGATAGTGATGATTCCGGGGAACCACGACGCCGTCCGCCTCGCGGAACCGCAACCCGGGTTCGACGAGACGCTCCGCGACATCATGGACGTTCACGACGCTCGAATTACGGGCAACCCCTCGACGGTCACCGTCGAGGGCGTGAACGTGCTGATGTACCACGGCGTCTCCTTGGACGAGGTCATCGCCGAACTCCCGGAGGAGAAGGCCAGTTACGACGACCCGCACAAGGCGATGTACCAACTCCTGAAGAAGCGTCACGTCGCCCCGCAGTACGGCGGCCATCTCCGACTCGCGCCCGAGAAGAAAGACTACCTCGTCATCGACGACGTGCCCGACATCTTCCACACCGGCCACGTCCACAAACTCGGGTGGGGGAAGTACCACAACGTCCTCGCGGTCAACTCCGGATGCTGGCAGTCCCAGACCGACTTCCAGAAGTCCGTCAACATCGACCCCGACGCCGGGTACGCACCCATCGTCGACCTCGACACCCTCGATATGACCGTCAGAAAGTTCGCCTGAGACCCGTCAGTTCGGGTCGAGGCGGTACCGAACCGTCGGGCCGCCGTCGAACTGCGGTCCGGGGCCCTCGCTTTCGAACCCCGCGTTTTCGACCGCTTCTCGGACGTCGTCGTCGCTTTCCGGAACGACGAACTCGACCGTCATCCCCTCGCGGGCGGCGTACCGGACCGGTTCCGCGAGGAGTCTCTCGCACGCCTCGATGGACCCGCCGAGTTGGGTGACGTGGACGGTCTGTCCGTTCACGTCGAAGGAGACGAACCCGAGAAGCGCCGTGTCCTCGGTGTCCGTGTCGATGTTCGGGTCGGGTTCGCTCTCGGTCTGTTCCGCCACGCGGACCGTCCTGTCGTGGACGACGTTGCGCATCACGTCGACCGGCGAGTCCGCGATGGCGGCGATTTCCGGGGCATCGGCCTCGACAGCGTCGCGTACGTCCGCGTCCATGGCGGCCGTACAGTTTCCCCCGGCTTAAATACACGTGCGTATCCGAGATACCGACACTCAGATTCGAAAGAACGTAACTCGGGCGCTCGAGAGACGGTCGAGTCGCGTTCGAATGCTCGCCTCCCGACCCATCTTCCCGCGCGAAGGACACTATCGTATCTGCACCTGTCGGCCTCGGCAACCGTTGAACGTGGAGACACAGTTATACGCTATCCCACGTTAGCCCCCGCCATGTTCGAGCACCAGTCTCTACGCTCTCGTCCGGGAACGGAACCGGAGGTACACCGATGCGAGTAGTCGCGAAGTTCGGCGGAACGTCGCTCGGAAGCGGTGACCGCATCAACCGCGCGGCGGACTCTATCGCCGCGGCGGTCGGTCAGGGCCACGAGATAGCCGTCGTCGCCTCCGCGATGGGGAACACGACCGACGACCTGTTAGAGGAGATTCAGTTCGAGGCGGAAGACAGAGACCGCGCCGAAATCGTCTCGATGGGCGAACGGACCAGTGTCCGCATGCTGAAGGCCGCCCTCTCCTCTCGCGGCGTCGACGCTCTGTTCGTCGAACCCGGAACCGACGAGTGGCCCGTTATCACGAACGACCTGGGCGAAGTCGACGTCGAGGCGACCCAAAAGCGCGCGGCGGAACTCGCCGCCGAGTTAGACGGCGTCGTCCCGGTCATCACCGGTTTCCTCGCGCAGAACCACGCGGGCGAGATTACGACGCTCGGCCGCGGCGGGTCCGACACCACCGCCGTGATGCTCGGTCGGTACATGGACGCGGACGAAGTCGTCATCGTCACCGACGTCGAGGGCGTCATGACGGGCGACCCGCGCGTCGTCGAGGGCGCGCGCAACGTCGGGCGCATCACCGTCGACGAACTCCGGAACCTCTCGTTTCGCGGCGCGGAAGTCGTCGCGCCCTCTGCGCTCTCGTACAAGGACGACGAACTCGCCGTCCGCGTCGTCCACTACCAACACGGCGACCTGTTGACCGGCGGCACCCTCATCGAGGGCGAGTTCGAGAACCTCATCGACATGCAAGACGACCCACTCGCCTGCATCACCGTCGCCGGTCGCTCGATTCGGAACCGGCAGGGTATCCTCGCGGACCTCTCCGAGTCGCTCCGAAAGGCCGACATCAACATCGACGCCGTCGCCTCGGGGATGGACTCCGTGACGTTCTACGTCACCGAGGACAGAGCGGAGGAGGCCGAGAACCTGCTTCACTCGAAAGTCGTCGCCGACGACACCCTCTCTTCTGTCACCGTCGACGACGACGTGGCCGTCATCCGCGTCACGGGCGGCGAACTCCCGAACCGGCCGGGCGTCATCCTCGACATCGTCCAACCCATCTCCGAGGCCAGCATCAACATCCACGACATCATCACCTCCGCCACCTCCGTCGCCATCTTCGTCGCGTGGGACGACAGAGAGGAGACGCTGAAGATAGTCCAAGACGAGTTCTGAGCGTCTCGTCGGGGGCCTTCGCGCCCTCTTCGCCCCGCGAACGACCGCTTCTCGCCGTCTCTGGACCCCGACGTACGACTCCGTCCATCCGTCGTCGAATCCGGACGCAGTCCCTCGATTTCCGCCGGCAAGAACCTTCACGACAGCGGGCCATTCGACGCCATGCGCTCGTACAAAGCAAAGATGGTCGAGCCGATTCGGCTCCCCTCGCGAGAGGAACGCGAGGCGGCCCTCGACGCCGCCGGATACAACGCGTTCAACTTAGACGCCGCCGACGTGTTCGTGGACCTTCTCACCGATAGTGGGACGGGGACCATGAGCGCAGAGCAGTGGGCGGCGCTGATGCGCGGCGACGAGGCGTACGCCGGAAGCGACAGTTTCGGACGCCTCTGCGAATCGGTCGCCGACGTGATGGGGTTCGAGCACGTCGTCCCGACGCATCAGGGTCGCGGCGCCGAGAACGTCCTTTACGGCGTCCTCGTCGACGAGGGCGACGTGGTTCCGAACAACGCGCACTTCGACACCACCCGCGCGCACGTCGCAAATCAGGGCGCAGAGCCGGTGGACTGCACGCTTCCGGCCGCCCGCGACCCCGACTCCTCGGACCCGTTCAAAGGCGACTTCGACGTCGACGCGGGGTGGGAACTGGTCGAGGAAGTCGGTGCGGAGTCGATTCCGGTCGTCGTCCTCACTATCACGAACAACTCCGTCGCGGGCCAACCCGTCAGCGTCGAGAACACCCGAGAGGTCGCCGCGTTCGCAGAAGAGATAGACGCCACGTTCGTCGTGGACGCCTGTCGGTTCGCCGAGAACGCCTACTTCGTCCGGGAGAGAGAGTCGGAGTTCGCGGGGTGGACCGTCGCGGACATCGTCCGCGAGCAACTCTCGTACGCCGACGCGGTGACGATGTCCGGGAAGAAAGACGCAATCGTCAACATCGGCGGGTTCGCCGCGATGCGCGACGACGACGTGTTCGAGGCGGCGAAACAGCGTGCCATCCTCTACGAGGGCTTTCCGACCTACGGCGGACTCGCCGGGCGCGACGTGGAGGCGATGGCGGTCGGACTCCGAGAGGCGGTCGAACCGCCGTACGTCGAAGAACGGGTCGAACAGGTGGCGGAACTCGGCCGACTCCTCGTCGAGGCGGGCGTCCCCGTCTACGAACCGACCGGCGGCCACGCCGTCTACGTCGACGCCGAACGCGTCCTGCCGCACGTCCCGAAAGACCGGTATCCCGGGCAGGCACTCGTCTGCGCTCTCTACCGTGAGGGCGGCGTCCGCGGCGTCGAACTCGGCGGATTCGCCTTCCCCGGCACCGACCGACCCGATCTCGTCCGCCTCGCCCTCCCGCGGCGGACGTACTCGCGGGAACATCTCGAACACGTCGCGGAGACGGCCGGGCGCGTCCGCGAGTCCGCCGAGGAGTATCGCGGCTTGGAGATAGTCGAGGAACCGGAGATGGCGGAACTTCGGCATTTCTCTGCGCGTCTCCGACCCGTCCCCGCCTCGCACGCCGCCGACTGACGGCGTCTCCGACCCGTCTCTCCGACCGAACCCGTCCCGTTCGACCCGGAACGCTTAGCGTCCGGGAACCGAGAACACGTCACGATGCCACAGAACGGCGCGGTATCGAACCCGAGTCCGGTCGCGGGCGTCTCGTTTGCCGTCTTCGCCCTCCTTTGGGTGTCGATGGTACTCTCTATCGGTTTGTGGGTCGTCCGCGACGCCCGCGCCCGCGGGAGCGGTCGGCCGAAACTGTGGGCGCTTGCGGCCGTGTTCACCCCCGTCGGGCTTCCGTACTATCTCTACCGCCGACGTCGGCGGGTAGGACTCGGCGAGAGGGCCGCCCCGCCGACGACCGTCGACCGACTCGCTGCGACGTGGGCCGCGGCGAGTCTCGCGGCGTTTTTCGGCGGGAGTCTCTTCGCCCCGCCGGACCCGTTTTCGCTCCTCGTCTACACGCTCGCGTTCTTCGTCCCGGCACTCGTCTCGGCGTACGTGCTCGTCTACCGCGGCGGCTACCGAGTCGCGGCCGACCGGGTCGGACTCTGAATCCGCACGGACCGACGACTCTCCCTCTCGCCGCGGCCGTATCGACGCCCCGGTTTTTGTGCCGGCCCGACGAAGCGGAGGCATGAGACGCAAAGCGCGGGGAGGGCGTCCGTGGAACTGACCGGCATCGACCACTTCGTACTCACCGTCGAAGACGTGGCGACCAGTTGCTCGTTCTACGACAGTCTCGGCGGCGACGTGGTGACGTTCGGCGGCGGCCGGAAGGCGGTGCAGTTCGGCGACCAGAAGATAAACCTCCACCCGGTCGACAACGACGTCGACGTCGTCGCGGCGTCGCCGACGTCCGGCGGCGGCGACTTCTGTCTCGTCACCGAGACGCCCATCGGCGACGTCGAACGCCGCCTCCGCGAACTCGACGTCGAAATCGTCCGAGGACCGGTCGAACGGACCGGGGCGGCGGGCCCGATCACGTCGGTGTACGTCAGAGACCCCGACGACAACCTCGTGGAGATAGGCTCCTACGCGGACGCCTGACCGGGCCGCTATCGGCCGTCGTCACCGCCCGTCGTACAGTCTGAGACCGATTCGCTCGGGGAGGCCCGCCTCGTTCACCGCGTCGACGACTTCCTCGATGTCGTAGTCGACCCTGTGTTCTTCGACGGTCAGGTCGTCTAGGTCCACCACGGCGTAGGCCGCCCGGTGGTCGGCGTCGCGCGGTTGGCCGACGCTTCCGGGGTTCACCACGACGCCCTCGTCGAAGGTGGCGTGACTCTGGACGTGGGTGTGCCCGAGGACCAACACGTCCTCGTCTCCGAGCATCTCGGAACCGAACTCGTCGGGGTAGGTGTAGCGGTCCGGGTCATCCGGGTGTCCGTGGACGAGTTTCACCCGGTCGTCGCACGCGAGGCGTTCGTCGGGGAGGCGTTCCAACCACGCCAACGCCTCCTCGTCTAACCGTTCGCGGGCGTAGTCGACGCCCGCGGCCGCCATCGAGTTGAACCGAAACGCGGTCCCACTCGCCACCGCCCGGTCGTGGTTGCCCATCACCGTCGGGACGCCGCGTTCGCGCATCACGTCGACGCACTCCGCGGGCCACGGGTTGTACCCCACCACGTCGCCCGCGTTGACGAGTGCGTCCACCTCGGGCATATCCGAGAGGACGGCGTCCAATGCCACCTTGTTGCCGTGTACGTCCGAGATGACGCCGACTCGCATGTCCCGCGGTAGGGCCGCCACCGGGAAAAATTCGCGTCCGGTCGCGTTCGACTACGCTCCGTCCTCGGGGCCGTTCTCGACTGCCAACTCCACCTCGCCGCCGCGGTAGGTGACGCCCGCGGCGCAGACGGCGTGTTCGTACTCCATCTCGTAGACGCCGGTCGCGGCGGATTCCGCGTCGTCCGCCTCGAATTCGACGGATGCGGGCGCGTCCTCCTCGTAGGTGGCGACAAGCGTCGGTTCCGAGACGGCGCGGACGAGGAGGGCGTCGCGGCGGACGATGCCGATGTAGGACGCCTCGTCCGCGTCGTCCGACGCGACGACTCCGGCGATTCGCGGCGTGTCGTAGTCGTCTTTCTCGTAGTCGAGAGCGAGAAGCGATTCGGCGAGAGCGTCGCGGGCGGGGTAGCCCGCGTCGAGTTTCTCCGCGACGGGGTCGACGTGCGACCCGTTGCCGACGACGACGCCGTCGCCGCCCTCGCGAACGCAGTTGTAGGAGATGTAGGGGTTGTCGCTCTCCGGCGCGTCCGGCGTCGGCGCGACGGTGAGCGTTCCGTCGCGGTCGACGATGCGGCGGTTCGGGAACGAACGAGAGGAGACGCGATACGCGCCGAAATCGGGGCCGACGACGATGAAACGTCCGACGTACATACACGAGCCTGCACAGGACGAAGGTAAATAGGTGCTGGATTATGCACGTTCGAGGTTCGTGCGGTGGGTTCGCACGGAGAATCGAACGCGCAACGCTTACAAACCCAGACGGGGTAGGTAGGGGTGCGACCCGAGTCCCATGGGGTAGTGGCCAATCCTGTTGCCTTCTGGGGGCAACGACCCAGGTTCGAATCCTGGTGGGACTACTCGAATTCTACGGCATCCGACCGCGTAGCAGCGCTTTCGCCGCCGACACAGATACCGGAAAGTGCGTCGCCAAGCGCGCTCGTTATCCGACCGCTCCCCGTACAGGACAGCGTGTCTCAAACCGACTCACAAGTCGATAGTACGCCGTCTCGCCCCGGGTCCGAAACCGGCGCGCGGGACGACAGTCCCCCGTCTCGAATCGGCCGCCTCCTGTTTGCGAGCGGACTCGCATCGCTCGCGATACAGAACCTGCGGAATCTGGAGGGACGAATCGCCTACGCCGACGCGAAGGGCGTCCCGGCGGCAGATACCCTGGTTCCGGCCGCGAGCGGACTCCTCCTCGGCGGGAGTCTCGGTATCGGCCTCTGGAAATTCCCCCGGGCGGCGGCGGCAAGCGTCGCGACGTTCCTCGCGGGCGTCACGCCCCTCATGCACGACTTCTGGAGCGTAGACGAGGAGTCGCGCGACCAAGAACTGACGTCGTTCCTGCAGAATATGACGCTTCTCGGCGCCACTATCGCCTTCTTCAAGCGAGCCAGCCGGAACTGAGGACGTCCCGTTCCGCGGTACTGCGCCGGATTTTCCGAAAAGAAACTGAGAACCGACGGATGGCGGGCGCGTCGACTGCGAGGCGCCCTCGGCGTCTCACGGACTGCCGCCCGCCGACGCGCGCCCACGGTAGAGACGCCGGCGGCGGCGTGACCGATTACTCGAAGAGTTCGACGGCCTGGTCGTAGCGTGCGGAGGGTTCGTCCCAGTCGACGACGTCGAAGAAGTTCGAGACGAACTCGCCGCGGGCCGGGCCGTAGTCGTGGTAGTACGAGTGTTCCCAGACGTCGAGCGCCAGAATCGGGTGACTCCCCCAGAGCGCTCCCTGGTCGTGTTTGTCCACGACGACGTTGCGCAGTTGGTTCGAGAACGAGTCGTACACTAAGAGTGCCCAGCCACCGGCGTTGCCCGCGGCGGCCTCGAACTCGCCCTTCCACGCCTCGTAAGAGCCGAAGTCCTCTTCGATTCGGTCCGCGAGTGCGCCCTCGGGTTCGTCGCCGCCTTCCGGCGACATCGAGTTCCAAAACAGGTCGTGGAGGATGTGTCCGGACCCGTTGTGGGTGACGTTTCGGATGGCGCCGGGCGACGAGGAGAAGTCGCCGTCCTCGCGGTTGGATTCGAGGGTTTCCTCGGCGGAGTTCCAGCCGTTGACGTAGCCCTGATGGTG